>NZ_JBVIGV010000014.1:167139-218672 GCF_055570615.1 Streptomyces sp. NPDC031121 | reverse complement strand
TTTTGGCACGCTGTTGAGTTCTCAAGGAACGGACGCTTCCTTCGTACTCACCCGCAGTAACACTTACTGGGGCTTTCCTCCGGGCTTTCGTTCTTGCGTTTCAGACTCTATCAGAGTCTTTCGCGCTTCGCTTTCCGGGGTTTTCGCTTTCGCGCTTTCCCTTTCCGGCGGTTCCGACTCTATCAGACCCTCTCGGGGCTGACTCCCAGTCAGCGGGATTCGCTTTGGGGGCCGTTGGCCCTTGCGGCGATGTGAGACATTAGCGGATTCCTTGCCCCCGATGCCAATCGGCGGCTGCGTCCTGGAACGCGGATTCCCCATTCGCAAATACGCATGAAAACGAGACGGCACAGTGCGCCGTTCGCTCGGGTGTGTAGTGCGGGATGGCTGTCCGGGGACCGACCGCGGTCGGCGCTCACGTCGGACAACTCGAAGAACCTTACGGACGGCGCAAGGGTGTGTCAACTTCCGCGACGGGCGGCCTGTCGGCCGCTACTGTGGCCGTCATGACCACGCGCGCACTCGTGCCGAGCCTTCGCTGGTGGCCCGCCTGACGGCGGCCGATCCACCACGCGAGCACGTACGCGCTCACGGCCGCCGCCTCGGCGGCCGTTTTGCGTTCCTCCCCGCATCCGCGGAGTGGCCCGGCCGTCCCCCCAGGCGGCGGCCGCCACACCGACACGGACAGGGAGAGACACCGACATGACGCGGATCTTCAGCGGGATCAAGCCGACCGGCCACCTGACGCTGGGCAACTACCTGGGCGCCGTACGGCAGTGGGTCGAGGCCGAGCAGAAGCCCGACGACGCGCTGTTCTGCGTCGTCGACCTGCACGCGCTCACCGTCGACCACGATCCGGCGCGGGTGCGCCGGCTCAGCCGGCAGGCGGCGACCCTGCTGCTGGCGGCCGGGCTGTCGCTTGACCGGTGCACCCTGTTCGTCCAGAGCCACGTCGACGAGCACACGCGGCTCGCGTACCTGCTGGAGTGCACCGCCACCGACGGCGAGCTGCGGCGGATGGTCCAGTACAAGGAGAAGGCGGGGCAGGCCCGGGGCGCGGGGGCCGGGGTGCGGCTGTCGCTGCTGACGTACCCGGTGCTGATGGCGGCCGACATCCTCGCGTACGGGGCCGAGGAGGTGCCGGTCGGGGAGGACCAGCGGCAGCACGTCGAGCTGACCCGGGACCTGGCCGTCCGGTTCAACCAGCGGTACGGGCACACGTTCGCGGTGCCGCGGGCCGTGCACCCGGCGGTGGCGGCGCGGGTGATGGACCTCCAGGACCCGGCGTCGAAGATGGGCAAGTCGTTCGGGGAGGGGCCCGGCGTGGTGTTCCTGCTCGACGAGCCCGATGTCGTACGGCGGAAGGTGATGCGGGCCGTCACCGACAGCGGGGACGGCGGTGTCGTCTACGACCGGGCCGGGCGGCCGGGGGTCGCGAACCTGCTGGACATCCTCGCCGCCTGTACGGGCGGGGACCCCGCGGCCCTCGCCGACGGGTACGGCGGGTACGGGGCGCTGAAGCGGGACGTGGCCGACGCGGTGGTGGAGGTGCTGCGGCCGCTGCGGGAGCGGCACGCCGAGCTGGCGGCGGATCCCGGGGCCGTGGACCGGGTGCTGCGCGAGGGTGCCGCGCGGGCGAGGGCGCTGGCGCGGCCGGTGGTGGACCGGGCCTACGAGGCGATCGGGCTCCTGGCGCCCTGAAAGGGAGAACCGCGGGGGCGGAGCCGTGCCCGCCCCGCCCCCGCCCCGCCGGCCGTCAGTTGCTGCCGGTGGCGAGTTCTCGGCTGCGGTCGCGGGCCGCTTCGAGGGCGGCGATGAGGGCGGCGCGGACGCCGTGCCGTTCGAGTTCGACGATGGCGTTGATGGTGGTGCCGGCCGGGGAGGTGACGGCCTCGCGGAGCTTGACCGGGTGCTCGCCGCTGTCGCGGAGCATGACCGCTGCGCCGATGGCCGCCTGGACGATGAGGTCGTGGGCCTGGGCGCGGGGCAGGCCGAGGAGGATGCCGGCGTCGGTCATGGCCTCGACGAGGTAGTAGAAGTAGGCGGGCCCGGAGCCGGAGAGTGCGGTCGCGGCGTCCTGCTGGGATTCGGGGACGCGGAGGGTCTTTCCGACGCCGCCGAAGATCTCCTCGGCGTGCGCGAGGTGCTCGGCGGTGGCGTGGCTGCCGGCCGAGATGACGGACATGGCCTCGTCGACGAGGGCCGGGGTGTTGGTCATGACGCGGACGACG
This sequence comes from Streptomyces sp. NPDC031121, assembly GCF_055570615.1. Classification (NCBI taxonomy): domain Bacteria; kingdom Bacillati; phylum Actinomycetota; class Actinomycetes; order Kitasatosporales; family Streptomycetaceae; genus Streptomyces; species Streptomyces sp. NPDC031121. Next base: position 216,441 of record NZ_JBVIGV010000014.1, on the reverse strand, counting down.
GGCGTGCCGGCGGCGAGCCGCTCCTCGAAGAAGGAGGTGGGGATGCCGGCGGCGCCGCTGATGACGAGGCGGTCGGCGGGCACGTGCGGGGCGAGCTCGTCGAGGAGGCGGCCCATGTCCTGCGGCTTGACGGTGAGGATGAGGGTGTCGGCCCGAGCGGCGGCCTCGGCGTTGCTGACGGCTTCGACGCCGTAGCGGGCGCGGAGTTCCTCGGCCCGTTCGGGGCGGCGGGCGGTGACGAGGAGCTTCCCGGCGGGCCAACCGCCGCGGATCATGCCGCTGAGCAGGGCCTCGCCGATCTTTCCGGTACCGAGGACTGCGACTGTCTGGGTCATGCGGTGTCACCTCGTCGAGCTGGCTGCTGCTGTTGCTGCGGGCGCGCGGGCGGGCGCGCCCTCCTCGCCTGCTCATCCTTTCACCCGCGGGCGCGCCGGCGAGGGGGTGTCCGCAGTGCGGTCAGGGGGTGCGGCGGCGGAGGGTGGCGGCGCCGAGGGCGAGGACGAGCAGGGCGCAGGCGGCGACGACGGCGACATCTCGGACGAAGTCGGCGGTCATGTCGGTGTGGGTGAGGACCTGCGTCATGCCGTCGACGGCGTACGACATGGGCAGGACGTCGGAGAGGCGTTCCAGGACGGGCTGCATGGTGTCCCGGGGCGCGAACAGGCCGCACAGCAGGAGCTGCGGGAAGATCACGGCCGGCATGAACTGGACTGCCTGGAACTCGGAGGCGGCGAAGGCGGACACGAACAGGCCCAGGGCGGTGCCGAGGAGGGCGTCGAGGAGGGCGACGAGGAGCAGCAGCCAGGGCGAGCCGACGACGTCGAGGCCGAGGAGCGACAGGGCGAGGCCGGTGGCGAGGACGGACTGGACGACTGCGACGGCGCCGAAGGCGAGGGCGTAGCCGGCGATGAGGTCGCCCTTCCCCAGCGGCATGGCGAGGAGGCGTTCGAGGGTGCCGGAGGTGCGTTCGCGGAGGGTGGCGATGGAGGTCACCAGGAACATCGTGATCAGCGGGAAGATCCCGAGGAGGGAAGCGCCGATGCTGTCGAAGGTGCGGGGGCTGCCGTCGAAGACGTAGCGGAGCAGGGTCAGCATCAGGACGGGGACCAGCAGCATCAGGGCGATGGAGCGCGGGTCGTGGCGGAGCTGGCGCAGGACGCGGGCGGCGGTGGCGGCGGTGCGGGCGGCGTGCGCGGCGAGCGGGGCGGCGAGCGGGGCGGCGGGCGCGGCGGGGGTGGTCATCGCGGTTGCTCCTGGGCGGCTGCGGGGGCGGCGGCTTCGTCGACGAGGCGGAGGAAGGCGGCTTCGACGGTGTCGGCGGCGGTACGGGTGCGCAGGGCGTCGGGGGTGTCCTGGGCGAGGATGCGGCCGTCGCGCATCAGGAGGAGGTCGTGGCAGCGTTCGGCTTCGTCCATGACGTGGGAGGAGACGAGGATCGTGGCGCCGCGGGCGGCGGTGAGGTCGTGGAAGAGGTGCCACAGGTCGCGGCGCAGGACGGGGTCGAGGCCGACGGTGGGTTCGTCGAGGACGAGCAGGTCGGGTGAGCCGAGGAGGGCGACGGCGAGGGAGGCGCGGCTGCGCTGGCCGCCGGAGAGGTCGCCGGCGAGGGCGTCGGCGCGGGAGGCCAGGTCGACGTCGGCGAGGGCGCGGGTGACGGCGGTGCGGCGGCGTTCGGCCGCGGCGCGGCCGGGGTCGAGGACGGCGGCGAAGTAGTCGAGGTTCTGGCGGACGGTCAGGTCGTCGTAGACGGAGGGGGCCTGCGTCACGTAGCCGATGCGGGACCGGAGGTCGGGGTGGCCGGCGGGGCGGCCGAGGACGTCGAGGGTGCCGGTGGTGTGGGCCTGGGTGCCGACGACGGCGCGCAGGAGGGTGGATTTGCCGCAGCCGGAGGGGCCGAGGAGGCCGGTGATGCGGCCGCGGGGTACGTCGAAGGAGATCGCGTCGAGGACGGTGCGCGGGGTGCGGCCGGTGCCGCGGCGGACGGTGAGGCCGCGGGCGCGGACGGCGGGGGCTGCGGGCGCCGCGGGAAAGGGGGCGGGACCGGCCCCCCGGTTATTCATCATGTGATGAATATTGCTCCTGGAGGTGCCGTGCGTCAACGGCGCGCAGGGGGTCGCGCCAGGGCCTGTACTGGGTTGCCCCGTGGAGCAAGGAGCGGCGTTCGGTGCGCGCCGGGGTGCGTGCCGGGCGTCGCGACGCCGCGGGGCAACCCGATACAGGCCCTAGTTCTTGCGCTTGGGGCGGCGCGCGGCCGGGTTGCCCGTACGGGAGCTGCGGCGGCGCTCGTATTCGGCGACGGCGCGCTGGTACTCGGCGCGGCGCAGGCCCTCGCCGGGCGCCTCGGCGAAGCAGCGCAGGAAGTACGCGATGAGGGAGCCGATGAAGCCGATGGTCTTCAGGCCCTTGAGCGCGGCCTCGTCGGAGGACGGCGCGGGGCGGCGGCTGAAGGAGTCCCAGGTCTTGACGAAGGCGATCGCGCTGCAGACCGCGAAGAGGACGACGACGGAGATGTTCAGGAACGAACCGACGTTGCCGATCGCCAGGCCCTCGTAGGACAGGCGGAGCAGGACGGCCGCCGCGATGGCCGTGACGATCGAGCCGGCGCCGGCGGCGATCCGGCGCAGCGCGTACCCGCCGTCGTGGTGGACCCAGGTGGTGCCGAAGAAGCGGATCGGCTCCGGCTCGGGGCCGCCGGCGGGCGCCGCCGCGGCCGGCGCGGCGGGGGTCTTCTCGGGCTGCTCGTCGCTCACACCGGCGATTATCCCCCGGCGGGCGCGCGGCCGGGCCGGGGTGTCTCACGCGGAGGACGGGTGCCCGGGGCCCGGGCCGGGAGGACCCGGCCGCGCCGCCGGGCGGGCGGGTCAGCCGCAGGTGCCGGTGACGTAGCCGTCGCTGCCGGTCTTCACGTACGCGTCGGAGACGAACTCGCCGTTCCCGATGCAGTCCCAGATGTCGGACGTGCCGTACGGGCCCGTCACCGTCGTGCCCCTGCACTGGCAGCGGATGCCGACCCACGCGCCGTACGGCAGGACACGGACGATCGAGTACTGGGTGCCGGGCCCGCTGCGGACGTTCACCCGGTAGCCCGAAGCGACCGGAAAGGTCGGGAAGCCGGAGCCGGACGACAGGCTCTGGACTTGGCCGGAATCATTCTCGACGGACATGCGCGATCTCCCCCCGGAAATGCTGCGGTGCGCAACTCGCGCAGGGTAGCAGGACCCTTGTGGCCGGGGACGGGGCATCGACTAGGCTCCGGCGGGGGTGGTGGAGCGGTGCAGTCGCGGCGCGCGGACGGGGTGGGCTTTCCGGAGTACGCCGGGCAGTACCGGCTCGAAGCGGTGCTCGGCTCCGGGGGGATGGGCGTCGTCCATCTCGCCACGTCCGGGTCGGGGCTGAAACTCGCCGTCAAGATCGTGCATCCGCAGCATGCGGTCGACCCCGAGTTCCGGGCGCGTTTCCGCCAGGAGGTCGCCGCCGCGCGGCGCGTGAGCGGAGCCTTCACGGCGCCTGTCGTGGACGCCGACCCGGACGCCGAACGGCCGTGGATGGCGACCCTGTTCATCGACGCCCCGACACTCGCCGAGCGGGTCCGCGAGCGGGTCCTCGACGCCGCCGGGCTGACGCGGCTCGCCGCCGGGCTCGCGGAGGCGCTGCGGGACATCCACCGGGCGGGGGTCGTGCACCGCGACCTCAAGCCGGGGAACGTGCTCATGGCGGCCGACGGGGTGCGGGTCATCGACTTCGGGATCTCCCGGCCCGCGGACAGCCTGCTGCGTACGGAGACCGGCAAGCTGATCGGGACGCCGCCGTACATGGCGCCCGAGCAGTTCCAGCGGCCCCGCGAGGTCGGCCCGGCCGCGGACGTCTTCGCCCTGGGGGCGGTGCTGGTGCACGCCGCGACCGGGCGCGGGCCGTTCGACTCCGACAGCCACTACCTGGTGGCGTACCAGGTGGTGCACGGCGAGCCCGATCTGAGCGGGCTGCCGGAACGGCTCGCCCCGGTCGTGGCGCGGTGCCTGGCGAAGGACCCGGCGGACCGGCCCACCGCCGAGGAGCTGATCGCGGAGGTGCGGGCGGTCGCGTACCCGACCGGCGAGGACACGCAGGCGTTCATCCCGCAGCCCCGGGCCCGTCCGGCCGCGGAGACGGCGGGACGGGCCGGGGCCGAGGACGCCACGCACGTACGGCGCCGCGGGCCGGAGCCGGAGCCGGACGCGGACGGGGGCGTGGACGGCGGCGCGGACGGCCCAGCAGGGGCCGGAGCGGCCGGTGGGCTCCGGCGGCGCGCCCGGCGGTGGTCGCGCCGGCGGCGCGGTGCCGTCGCGGCCGCGGTGCTGGCGGCGTCCGCCCTGGCGGTCGGCGGCGTGTACGCGGCCGGCTCGGCCGGCGGCGGTTCGCCGGCCGTCCGCACCGCCGGCCGGAGCGCACCCCCGCAGCAGCCGCCCGCCCCGTGGGCCGTCACCCCGGGCGGACCTGCGCAGGGCGGCGCCGCGGGCGCGGCGTGCTCGGCGGACGGGACGGCCCTGTACTGCGCAGGCGCGGGCCTGGCCGGGGTCCGGCTCGACGCGGCGGACGGGACGGCCGTGTGGAGCGTGCCGGCCGCCGGCCGGAGCGCCCCCGGCACCGCGCCGGAGGCCCCCCTGCTCGCGGGCGGGCTCGTCCTGACCGCGGCGCCGGGCGCCGGGCTCCTCCAGGCGCGGGACCCGGACACGGGCGCGGAGCGCTGGCGGCACCCGCTGCCCGGCGGCGCCCGGGCGGTCGCGGCGGGCGGCCACGTCCTCGCCGTGTCGGCGTCGGGGACGGCGACCGCCTTGGACGCGGCGACCGGGACGGTCCGCTGGACCCGGCAGGTCGGCGGCACCGGCACGCAGTGGTGGGCCGGCCCTCAGGAGTTCGGCGGGCCCGCCCTGTACGCGGCCGTCCCCGACGGCGACGGCTCCGCGACCCGGGTGGCCGCGGTGGACCCGGCGACCGGCGCGGCGCGCTGGCAGCTGCGCACGGCCGGACTGCTCCAGCCGGTCGGGGCGGCGCAGGGCGGGCTGTTCCTGCTGGACAGCGACCTGGAGGGGAAGGCGGAGGCGGTCGTGCGGATCGACCTCGGCACACGCGCCGTGAAGCGGGTCCGCCCCGGCACCCCGCTGTACCAGGCGCAGGCATCGGTGGGCGCGGACGGCGTGGTGTACGCCTTCGGCGCCTCGGGCGGGCTCGCGGCGATCGGCCCGGTGAAGGAGCAGTGGCGGCTGGAGACGGGCCTGGCCGTCGCGTCCCGGCCGGTCTTCGCGGACGGCCGCGTCCTCCTGTCCGCGCCGGACGGCCGCCTGCTGGCGGTGGACGCGGCCGCGGGCCGCCTCCTCGGCCAGACGAAGCCCCGTATGGCGGCAGCGCCGAACACCTTCACGGCGGCCCTGCCGTCCCCGGTCGCCGCGGCCGGCCGCGTCTTCGCCTCGGCCCCCGACGGCACGGTCTTCGCCGTGGACACCGCGAACCCGGCGGCCTGGTAGCGGCCCCGGCGCCACCAGGTTCAGCCGCTGGGGCCGGGGTGCGCGGAAGCCCCGTCCGCCGCCGCACCGGCGGCGGACGGGGCTTCCGGTCCGGCTGCGGGTCAGCCCGTCAGCTTCGTGACGTCGCGGACCGCGCCCTTGTCGGCGCTCGTCGCCATCGCCGCGTACGCGCGGAGGGCCGCCGACACCTTGCGCTCGCGGTTCTTCGGGGCGTAGACCCCGCCGAGGGCCTCGCGGCGGGCTTCCAGCACGGCCTCGTCGACGAGGAGGTCGATCGAGCGGTTCGGGATGTCGATGCGGATGCGGTCGCCGTCCTCGACGAGGGCGATCGTGCCGCCCGAGGCGGCCTCCGGGGAGGCGTGGCCGATGGACAGGCCGGAGGTGCCGCCGGAGAAGCGGCCGTCGGTGATCAGGGCGCAGGCCTTGCCGAGGCCGCGGCCCTTGAGGAAGGAGGTCGGGTAGAGCATCTCCTGCATGCCGGGGCCGCCCTTGGGGCCCTCGTAGCGGATGACGACGACGTCGCCCTCCTTGACCTGCTTGGAGAGGATCTTGTCGACGGCCTCGTCCTGGGACTCGCAGACCACGGCCGGGCCCTCGAAGGTCCAGATCGACTCGTCGACGCCCGCCGTCTTCACGACGCAGCCGTCGACGGCGATGTTGCCCTTGAGGACGGCGAGCCCGCCGTCCTTGCTGTACGCGTGCTGCACGGAGCGGATGCAGCCGTTCTCGGCGTCGAGGTCGAGGGACTCCCAGCGCTCGGACTGGGAGAAGGCCGTCGCGGAGCGCTTGCATCCGGGGGCGGCGTGCCACAGCTCCATCGCCTCCTCGGAGGCGGTGCCGGAGCGGGCGTCCCAGGTGGCGAGCCAGTCCTCCAGGCCGCGGGAGTGGACGGTGGTGACGTCCTTGTTGAGGAGGCCGCCGCGGTGCAGCTCGCCGAGGATGGCGGGGATGCCGCCGGCCCGGTGGACGTCCTCCATGTAGTAGGTGCCGCCCGGGGCGACGTTCGGGGCGACCTTCGCCAGGCAGGGGACGCGGCGGGAGACCGCGTCGATGTCCTTCAGGTCGTAGTCCAGGCCCGCCTCCTGGGCGGCGGCCAGCAGGTGCAGGATCGTGTTGGTCGAGCCGCCCATCGCGATGTCGAGGGCCATGGCGTTCTCGAAGGCCTCGCGGGTGGCGATGCTGCGGGGCAGGACGGACTCGTCGCCGTCCTCGTAGTACCGCTTGGTGATCTCGACGACGGTGCGGCCGGCCTGCTCGTACAGGGCGCGGCGGGCGGTGTGGGTGGCGAGGACGGAGCCGTTGCCGGGCAGGGCGAGGCCGATGGCCTCGGCGAGGCAGTTCATCGAGTTGGCGGTGAACATGCCGGAACACGAGCCGCAGGTGGGGCAGGCGTTCTCCTCGATGCGCAGGACGTCCTCGTCGGAGACGTTCTCGTTGACCGCGTCGACGATGGCGTTGATCAGGTCGAGTTTGCGGACGGTGCCGTCGACGAGGGTGGCCTGGCCGGCCTCCATGGGGCCGCCGGAGACGAAGACGACCGGGATGTTCAGGCGCATCGCGGCCATCAGCATGCCGGGGGTGATCTTGTCGCAGTTGGAGATGCAGATCAGGGCGTCGGCGCAGTGCGCCTCGACCATGTACTCGACGGAGTCGGCGATCAGGTCGCGCGAGGGCAGCGAGTAGAGCATGCCGCCGTGGCCCATCGCGATGCCGTCGTCGACGGCGATGGTGTTGAACTCGCGGGGGACGGCTCCGGCCGCGCGGATGGCGTCGGAGACGATCCGGCCGACCGGGGCGAGGTGGGTGTGCCCGGGGACGAACTCGGTGAAGGAGTTGGCGACCGCGACGATCGGCTTCCCGATGTCCTCGCTCGCTACGCCCGACGCACGCATGAGGGCGCGGGCGCCCGCCATGTTGCGGCCGTGGGTGACAGTGCGGGACCTCAGCTCGGGCATCGGGTTCACTCCCCATGAGTGCGGTGGCGCCGGCGCGCCGCCGCGACTGCGGATATGGCTCGGTTACGAGGCTACGCCCCCGGACCGGGATGCGGACAGGTGGTCCGGATGCCGGGACGGGAGGGTCAGTCCTCGGTCAGGTACCGCTGCAGGGTGGGCGCGACGAGGGCGACGATCGCCTCCGGGTCGGCGGAGGCGAGGGGCTCGACCCGGACCGCGTACCGCAGGACGGCGATGCCGACCATGTGCGAGGCGGCGAGCTCGGCGCGGAAGGTGGGGTCGGGGACGTCGAGGTCGGCGGCGACCCGCTCCAGCACGCGCCGCAGCACCAGGGTGCGCAGGACCTTCGCGGCCGCCTCGTGGGTGAGGGCGGAGCGGATTACGGCCAGGAGCGGGGCCCGGGTGGCGGGGTTCTCCCAGACGCCGAGGAAGTAGCGGGCGAGGCGTTCGCCGACGCCGTCGGGGCCCTCCCCGAGGACGGCGGGGACGACGAGCGCCGGCTCCATGCTCAGCTCGACGGCGGCGGCGAACAGGTCGTCCTTGCTGCCGAAGTAGTGGTGGACGAGGGCGGGGTCGACGCCGGCGGCCTTGGCGATCCCGCGTACGGAGGCCTTGTCGTAGCCGCGCGCGGCGAACTCGGAGCGGGCGGCGAGCAGGATCCGCTCCCGGGTTCCGGGCCCCTCGGCGGCCTCGTCCTGCCGGGGGCGGCCGGGGCCCCGGCGGCGCACCGGCTTCGGCGGCCCGCCCGGCTCGGGTGCGGGCCCCGTCACGGTCGGCGCGCCGGGGCGGTGGCGAGGTGGAGCCGGGTGAAGGCCAGGGCCTCGGCGAGGTCGGCCTCGCGCTCGGCGGAGGACATGGCCCTGCGGGTGTTGACCTCGATCACGACGTGCCCGTCGAAGGCGTTCGCGGCGAGCCTCTCCAGCAGTTCGGCGCAGGGCTGGGTGCCGCGGCCGGGGACGAGGTGCTCGTCCTTCGCGGAGCCGTTCCCGTCGGCGAGGTGGACGTGCGCGAGGCGGTCGCCCATGCGGTCGACCATCGCGGTGGCGTCCGTGCGGGCGGTCGCGGTGTGCGAGAGGTCGACGGTGAAGTGGCGGTAGTCGTCCTTGGTGACGTCCCACTCGGGGGCGTAGGCGAGCATCTCGCGGTCGCGGTAGCGCCAGGGGTACATGTTCTCGACGGCGAACCGGACGTCGGTCTCGTCGGCCATCCGCCAGATGCCGGTGACGAAGTCCCGGGCGTACTGGCGCTGCCAGCGGAACGGCGGGTGGACGACGACCGTGCTCGCGCCGAGCCGCTCGGCGGCCGCCTGCGCCCGCCGGAGCCGGATCCACGGGTCCGTCGACCAGACGCGCTGGGTGATCAGCAGGCACGGCGCGTGGACGGCCAGGATCGGCACGCCGTGCCGGTCGGAGAGGCGGCGCAGCGCGTCGACGTCCTGGCTGACCGGGTCCGTCCAGACCATGACCTCCACGCCGTCGTAGCCGAGGCGTGCGGCGATCTCGAAGGCGGTCGCCGTCGACTCCGGATAGACGGAGGCGGTGGAGAGGGCGACTTTCGCGGTCGGGACACGGACGGGTTCTGCCACGGGGACAGGGTACGGGCCCCGCCCGGCCGGGGGCAGACCGGCCGCGGCCTCAGGTGGGCAGATGGTCCAGGCGGCGCAGGATGACGCCCTCGCGCAGAGCCCACGGGCAGATCTCCAGCTCGTCGATGCCGAAGAGGTCCATCGCGCCCTCGGCGACCAGCGCCCCGGCCAGCAGCTGGGCGGCGCGGCCCTCGGAGACGCCCGGCAGGGTGGAGCGCTGCTCGGCGGTCATCCGGGAGAGCTTGGGCACCCACTCCTCCAGCGCCTTGCGGGTGAGCTCGCGCTGCACGTAGAGGCCGTCGCCGGAGCGGGCGGCGCCGGCGATGCGGGCCAGCTGCTTGAACGTCTTGGAGGTGGCCACGACGTGGTCGGGGGTCCCGAAGCGGTTGAACTCGCCGACGACGCGGGCGATCTGGGCCCGTGCGTGCCGCCGCAGGGCGCGGACGTCGGCCGGCTCGGGCGGGTCGCCCGGCAGCCACGCCGAGGTGAGGCGGCCTGCGCCGAGCGGGAGGGAGACGGCCGCGTCCGGGTCCTCGTCGATGCCGTACGCGATCTCCAGGGAGCCGCCGCCGATGTCGAGGACGAGCAGCCGGCCCGCCGACCAGCCGAACCAGCGGCGGACGGCGAGGAAGGTGAGCCGGGCCTCGTCCTCGCCGCTGAGGATGGGCAGGTCGACGCCGGTCTCGGCCCTGACCCTGGCCAGCACCTCGTCGGCGTTGGTGGCTTCGCGGACGGCGCTCGTCGCGAACGGCAGGACGTCCTCGCAGCCCTTGTCCTCGGCGGCCTGCACCGCGCCGGCGATCGCCGAGACGAGGCGCTCGACGCCATCGGGGGTCACCGCCCCGTGCTCGTCGAGCAGCTGGGCCAGCCGCAGCTCGACCTTGTGCGAGTGCGCGGGCTGCGGGCGCGCGCCGGGGTGCGCGTCCACCACCAGCAGATGGATCGTGTTCGACCCCACATCCAGGACACCGAGTCTCATACGGGGAAACGCTACTGTGCCGCGGGAGCCGCGGTGGCCCGAGGGCGGCATAGGCTTGGTTGTGTGCCACACACCAAGAAGGCCGACAAGCCCCAGAACGGCAAGAGCGGCAAGAGCGGCAAGAAGGCCGGGGCGGTCGGACCGGCTCCGGCCGCGGGCGACGAGACCGGCCTCGACTTCCCCCGGGCCTGGGTGGAGTTCCCCGACCCGGCGGACGAGGAGCAGGTCTTCCGCTGCGACCTGACGTGGCTGACCTCCCGCTGGACGTGCATCTTCGGCAGCGGCTGCCAGGGCATCCAGGCCGGCCGGGCCTCGGACGGCTGCTGCACGCTGGGCGCGCACTTCTCGGACGAGGACGACGAGAGGCGGGTCGCGGAGCACGTGGCCCGGCTCTCCCCGGAGCTGTGGCAGTTCCACGACGTGGGCACCGACACCGGGTGGGTGCAGAAGGACGAGGACGGGGAGCGGCAGACCCGCCGGTGGGAGGGGGCGTGCATCTTCCTCAACCGGCCGGGGTTCCCGGCGGGCGCGGGCTGCTCGCTGCACATCCTGGCGCTGCGGGAGGGCCGCGAGCCGCTGGAGACGAAGCCGGACGTGTGCTGGCAGCTGCCGATCCGGCGCACCTACGAGTGGATCGACCGGCCCGACGACACGCGGGTGCTCCAGGTCTCGATCGGCGAGTACGACCGGCGGGGCTGGGGGCCGGGCGGGCACGACCTGCACTGGTGGTGCACGTCGGCGACGTCGGCGCACGGCGCGGGGCAGCCGGTGTACGTGTCGTACCGGGCGGAGCTGGTGGAGCTCATGGGCGCGGAGGGGTACGCGGAGCTGGCGCGGCTGTGCGAGGCCCGGCTGGCGTCGCTGCTCCCGATGGCGCCGCACCCGGCGGACCCTCCGGGCCCGGCGGGCCGGTAGCGGGCTCAGGGTCCGTCCGGCGGATCATGGCCGGGCCCTGATCCGCCGGACAGGCCCTGGGCGCGCGGCGGCAGCAGGCGGCCGGCCCGGGTGCCGGGCCGGCCGTCCGGTGGGCGCCGGGCCGGTCAGCCCTGCGGCGGGGCGGGCGGCGGGGGCGGGTCCTGCCGGTCGCGGCCCGTGGTGCCGAACTGCTCCTTGAGCCGGTCCTGGGCCGTGTCGACATGGCGGGCGTACTTGCCCTGCGTCCTCCTGTCGACCATGTCGCCGCCCTTGTCGACGGCCTGGTCCACCTGGGATTCGTGCCCCTTCAGCATCTGCTTCAGCTTGTCCAGCACGCTCATCCGGACCTCCTGGTCCTCGGGGGTCCCCCACTGGGTCCAGGGTGGCCGCGGTGATCGCCGCGCGCACGTCGTGGATGGCGCTCGACGGTCACGGAGCGGGGTCGCCGGGGGGCGGGGAAACCGTTCCTGCGGGGTCCTCGGGCGTGGCGGTGGGCGTCGGCTCGGGCGTGGCGGTGGGCGTGGGATCCGGCGTCGGCGTCGGGGTCGGCTCGGGGGTCGGCGTCGGGGTGGGCGTGGGCGTCGGCCGCGGGGCGGGGGGCTCGCTTCCGGCCGGTGCGGGGCGGCCGCTGCCGCGTACGGCGACGACCGCGCCGCCCGGGTCGACGCCGACGCGGGCGGCCCAGGGGCCGACGGGCTCGGAGGCGCCGTCGACCGTGATCAGGATCCGGGCCGAGTCCCCCGGCGCCAGCGTGCCGGCGGTGCGGCTCGCGCGGAGCCAGGGGGCGTCGGAGGAGAGCCGCCAGTGCACCGGGGCGCCGCCGGAGGCGGTCAGGGTGAGCACGGTCGTGGTGCCTTCCGCGGAGGCAAAAACGGTGAGCCGGCCGGGGGCGCCGGGCCGGTCGGGGGCGGCCGGGGCGCCGGTGCTGATCACCTCGACGGAGACGGACGGGGAGGGGCCGGCGAAGCCGGGGGCGCCGCTGGTGCGGCCGGTCGCGCCGGCGTTCTCGAAGGCCCGCATCGGGCTGCCGCCGGCCCGCCCCGGCGGGAGGTCCGCCTCGCTGGCCGAGATCCGGGTGGCGTCGGCGCCGGCGGTCTCGCCGGTGCCGGGGCCGCCGCGGTGGGCCGCCCACAGGGCGAGTACGGGCGCCGCGACGACGGTCGCGACGACGGTGGTGGTGACGGCCCGGGCCCGCAGCCGGTCGCGGCGCGCGGCCCGGTCCCGCGGGTCCACGGGGAATCCGGTGCGGTCGAAGCGCGGGGCGGGCCGGCCGCGGCCCCGGCCGGGGCGCTGGAGCGCGGCGTGGACGGCGGTGCGGGGGGCCTGGACGAGCGGGAGGGCCGCCTCGACGCCGCAGGAGCCCGGCCAGGGGGAGGCGGCGTCGACGCGTTCGGCGAGGCGGCGGCAGCGCGGGCAGTCGTCCACGTGGCGGACGAGCTCGGCCCGCAGGGTGGTGGACAGCAGGAGCTGCCCGCCGCCGGTGAGCCGGGAGACGGAGGGGCAGCCGCCGGTCTCGACGACGGCGAGGGCGGCGCGGGTGCGCTCCACTTCGCAGGCCGCGCCCGCCAGCAGTTCGCGGGCGCCGGCCTCGGGGGTGCCGAGGACCGCTGCGAGCTCGGGCACGCCGAGGCGGTGGCGGACGGCGAGTTCGAGGGCCTCGCGCTGTTCGGGTGTGGTGCCGGCGGCCTCGGGCCAGGCGAGCCGGGCCAGCTCGGTGCGCCGGTGCGCGGCGGTGTCCTGGGAGCGGTCGCCGGGGGCACGGTGCGCTCCGCTGTGCTCCGGCGTACGCCGGGCGCTGTGCGCCCCCTTGCGGGTGCCGTGCTGTTCCGCGAGGCGGCGCAGGCAGGCCCAGCGGGCGAGGGCGTACAGCCACGCGCGGCGGTCGCTCTCGTCGGGGCAGCGGCCGGGATGCCGCTCGGCCACGGCGAGCACGTCGGCGAGCACGTCGGTGGCCGTGTCGTGGTCGCACAGGACGGACAGGCAGTACGTGAACAGGCCGTCCAGGTACGGCTCGTGCCGGAAGGGGGGCGCCTGTTCTGCCGCGCGCCCCTCGGGAGGCGTGCGCCCGTGCGCCCGTCGTGCGCCGGAGTGCCGGGCGGGGCTTTCCTGGTTGCTGCTGCTCACCCTGGCGAAGGTAGGCCGCAGCCCGCCGGGAGCCGTGAAGCCTTGAGCTGTTTTAGCCCTTAAGGGTGACGAGATCGAACAGCCGCTGGCCGCCCGCCTGGCGCCGGGCTGCCTGTGCTGCCGGCCGGGGATGTCGGTGCCTGCCGCTACGGTGGGCGCCATGGCTGCCCGTACATCCCGCTCGTCCGCGAAGGACCGGCCCTCCTACCGCTGCACCGAGTGCGGCTGGACCACCGCCAAGTGGCTCGGGCGCTGCCCCGAGTGCCAGGCGTGGGGCACCGTCGAGGAGATGGGGGCGGCCGCCGTGCGGACCACCGCGCCCGGCCGCGTCTCGACCGCCGCGCTGCCGATCGCGCAGGTGGACGGACGGACGGCGACCGCCCGCAGCACGGGCGTCGACGAGCTGGACCGGGTGCTCGGCGGCGGCCTCGTCCCCGGCGCCGTGGTGCTGCTCGCCGGCGAGCCGGGCGTCGGCAAGTCGACGCTGCTGCTGGACGTGGCGGCCAAGGCCTCCGGCCCCTCCCACCGCACCCTGTACGTCACCGGCGAGGAGTCGGCGAGCCAGGTGAGGCTGCGGGCCGACCGGATCGGCGCGCTCAGCGACCACCTCTACCTCGCCGCCGAGACCGACCTCTCGGCCGTCCTCGGCCACATCGAGGCCGTGAACCCCTCGCTGCTGGTCCTCGACTCCGTCCAGACCGTCGCCTCCCCCGAGATCGACGGCGCGCCCGGCGGCATGGCCCAGGTCCGCGAGGTCGCCGGCGCCCTGATCCGGGCGTCCAAGGAGCGCGGCATGTCCACCCTGCTCGTCGGGCACGTCACCAAGGACGGCGCGATCGCCGGCCCGCGGCTGCTGGAGCACCTGGTCGACGTCGTCCTCGGCTTCGAGGGCGACCGGCACGCCCGGCTGCGGCTGGTGCGCGGTGTGAAGAACCGGTACGGCGCCACCGACGAGGTCGGCTGCTTCGAACTGCACGACGAGGGCATCACCGGACTCGCCGACCCCAGCGGGCTGTTCCTGACCCGCCGCGCGGAGGCCGTCCCCGGCACCTGCCTGACCGTGACCCTGGAGGGCAAGCGGCCGCTGGTCGCGGAGGTGCAGGCGCTCACCGTCGACTCGCAGATCCCCTCCCCGCGGCGGACCACCTCCGGCCTGGAGACCTCGCGCGTCTCCATGATGCTGGCCGTGCTGGAGCAGCGCGGCCGGATCACCGCGCTCGGCAAGCGCGACATCTACAGCGCCACCGTGGGCGGGGTGAAGCTGACCGAGCCGGCCGCCGACCTCGCCGTCGCCCTGGCGCTCGCCTCGGCCGCGAGCGACGTCCCGCTGCCCAAGAACCTCGTCGCCATCGGCGAGGTCGGCCTGGCCGGCGAGGTGCGCCGGGTCACCGGCGTGCAGCGGCGCCTCGCCGAGGCCCACCGGCTCGGGTTCACGCACGCGCTGGTGCCGGCCGACCCGGGGAAGGTGCCCGCCGGCATGAAGGTCACGGAGGTCGCGGACATGGGCGATGCGCTGCGCGTTCTGCCCCGCCGGCGCTCTCGCGAGCAGGCCCGCGAGACGGCCCGCGAATAGCCCCGGGAGGGCCTGCGGCCGGGCGTGCGCGGGGGCCCCCGGGGGCGCACCCAGTGAAGCCACGGCGGGCGCGCAGCGGGCGCCGGTAGACTTTGTGCTGGTCCGCCCGGCCCTACGCAGGCGGCGCAAACCGCGACCGGAGGAGTGCAGTGGCAGCCAAGGACGGGGCAGCAGCATCCGGGAAGGCGGGCGCGAGCTCCAGGCAGGAGGCCATGATGCGTGCCTCCCTGAGCGCGGTCGCACCCGGCCAGCCCCTGCGCGACGGCCTGGAGAGGATCGTCCGCGGCAACACCGGCGGCCTGATCGTCCTCGGCATGGACAAGGCCGTCGAGGCGATGTGCACGGGCGGTTTCGTCCTGGACGTGGAGTTCACCGCGACGCGGCTGCGGGAGCTGTGCAAGCTCGACGGCGCGCTCATCCTCGACAAGGACCTCACCAAGATCCTGCGGGCGGGCGTGCAGCTCGTGCCGGACGCGTCGATCCCGACGGAGGAGACCGGCACCCGGCACCGCACCGCGGACCGCGTCTCCAAGCAGTGCGGCTTCCCCGTCGTGTCCGTCTCGCAGTCGATGCGGCTGATCGCCCTGTACGTGAACGGGGAGCGCCGCGTCCTGGAGGAGTCGGGCGCGATCCTGTCCCGGGCGAACCAGGCGCTCGCCACGCTGGAGCGGTACAAGCTGCGGCTCGACGAGGTCGCCGGCACGCTGTCGGCGCTGGAGATCGAGGACCTGGTCACGGTGCGCGACGTCACGGCCGTCGCGCAGCGGCTGGAAATGGTCCGCCGGATCGCGACGGAAATCGCGGAGTACGTGGTCGAGCTGGGCACGGACGGGCGACTGCTGTCGCTCCAGCTGGACGAGCTGACCGTCGGGATCGAGCAGGAGCGGGAGCTCGTCATCCGCGACTACGTGCCCGAGCCGACGGCGAAGCGCTCGCGCACCGTCGAGGAGGCCCTGCCCGCCCTGGACGCGCTGACGCACCCGGAGCTGCTGGAGCTGGGCATCGTGGCGCGGGCGCTGGGGTACACGGGCTCGCCCGAGACGCTGGACTCGGCCGTGTCGCCGCGCGGCTACCGGCTGCTGGCGAAAGTGCCGCGGCTGCCGGGCGCGATCATCGAGCGGCTGGTGGAGCACTTCGGCGGGCTGCAGAAGCTGCTCGCGGCGGGCGTGGACGACCTCCAGGCCGTCGACGGGGTGGGCGAGGCCCGCGCCCGCAGCGTCCGCGAAGGGCTGTCCCGCCTGGCGGAGTCCTCGATCCTGGAGCGCTACGTCTGACGGACACCCGCGGGCAGGGTGGCGCCGGGGCCGGGGGCGCTCCCGGCCTCGGCGGACGGTTGCCGCGCTACTCCGGCTTCAGGACGAACGAGGTCCGCGCCACCGGCAGGCCCGGGGCCTTGGCCTCCACCACGTAGGTGTCGGGGACAGCCGCGCCCTGCGGGGGCGTCTGGCACTGGTCGGCGGCGCTGGGCTTCCGGTCCCACTCGACGGTGTGCCTGGTCTCGCCCTGCGCCGGCACGCGGAAGAACGCGCTGCCCGCGCCCTGGGGGCAGTCCGCCGAGGACCACACGGCCTTGCTCGTGCTGGCCTGGAGGATCGTCACGACGGCCTGCTTCGGGCCGAGGTCGACCTTGCAGGTGGATCCGGTGATGTTGCGGGCGATCAGTTCCAGACGCGGCTTCTCGCCCGCCTCGTACTCGTTCTTGACGCTCTTGACCTCCCACTGGAGGGCGCTCGTCGAGCACGTCGGCAGCGGGGAGTCCGCCGGGACCTGCGCCGCGGCCGCGCCGCCGGCCGTACCGGCGCCGCCGCCCGTGCCCGCGGCGGCGGCGGAGTCGGCGCCGGAGCCCGCGCCGCCACCCGAACCGGAGCCCGGCTCGCCGTTCTTGGCGGTTCCGCCGCCCGACTCGGTTCGTCCGCCCGGGGCTTGGCTGATCGCCGGCCCCGTGCCCGAGGGGCCGGGCGTGATCGAGGCCGCCGGGTCGGGGCCGTCCTGGCCCTTCCCGTTCGTACTGGAGGTGCCGCCACCGGAACTGACGGCCCATACGGCGAGCAGCGCGATGAGCGCCACGACAGACGCCAGGACGGCCCTCCGTCGCCAGTAGATGGAGGAGGGGAGCGGCCCGACCGGATTGCGCATAGATCCCACGGAGGGAACTCTACGAGAATCCGGGGCCCGAACCGCGCCCCACATGCCGCACATCGGCCCGGTTCTGCCGATGATCATCCTGGAGGCGGACGGCGGGGGAGGACAATCAGCCAGGGGTGGCACGCGGGCGCCCGCGCGCGTTGAGTACGGTCGGTCACCATGGACACCTCGGACCTCTACCGCGACATCACCGACTCCGCCCGCTCGGCACCCGGTTGGGTGCAGACGGCGTTCGAGGTGTGGACCGAACTCGGGCTGCTGATATTCGGTTTCCTCTTCATAGCCGTGTGGTGGCGCGGCCGCACGCAGCGCAACACCCGGGCGGTGGCCCTCGCGGTCCTCGCCCCCCTCGCCACCGCGTTCGCGTACGTGGTCTCCGAGACCGTGAAGGTCTTCGTCCAGGAGGAGCGGCCCTGCCGGGCCGTCGCTAACGCGGCCGCCTCGCTCTCCGTGTGCCCCGAGCCGGGCGACTGGTCCTTTCCGAGCAACCACTCCGCCATCGCGGGCGCCGCAGCCGTCGCCCTGGCCCTGGCACTGCGCCGGCTGGTGCTGCTGACCCTGCCGATCGCGGCGCTGATGGCGTACTCCCGGGTCTTCGTCGGCGTGCACTACCCCCACGACGTGGCCGTCGGCCTGGTGGGCGGCGGGATCGTCGCCGCCCTCTTCGTCCTGGCGCTGACCGGGCCGGTGAGCAGGATCGCCGCCTCCATGAGGACGAGCGGCAACCCGGCGGCGGCGTGGTTCACCGGTCCGGGCTCCGCACGCCGGACCTGAAACGTGCCAGGATGCGGTAGCCATGACTGCATCCCGGACGACCACCACCGCACCCGCCGGCTCCGCCGCGGCCGCCGGCGCCCCGGCGGCCCCCCACCCGCTGCACGCGCCGGTCATCGACTGGTTCGACGAGCACGCCCGCGACCTGCCCTGGCGCCGCCCCGAGGCCGGCCCGTGGGGCGTCATGGTCAGCGAGTTCATGCTCCAGCAGACCCCCGTCAGCCGGGTCCTGCCCGTGTACGCGCAGTGGCTGTCCCGCTGGCCGCGGCCCGCCGACCTGGCCGCCGAGGCCCCCGGCGAGGCCGTACGGGCCTGGGGGCGGCTCGGGTACCCGCGGCGCGCCCTGCGGCTGCACGGGGCGGCCGTGGCCATAACGGAGCGGCACGGCGGCGACGTGCCGCGGGACCACGCGCAGCTCCTCGCACTGCCCGGGATCGGCGAGTACACGGCCGCCGCGGTGGCGTCGTTCGCGTACGGGCAGCGGCACGCCGTCCTCGACACCAACGTGCGGCGGGTCTTCGCCCGCGCGCGCACCGGTGTCGAGTTCCCGCCGAACGCCACGACGGCGGCCGAGCGGCGCCTGGCGCGGGAGCTGCTGCCGCGGGACGAGGCGACCGCGGCCCGCTGGGCGGCGGCCTCCATGGAGCTCGGCGCACTGGTGTGCACGGCCCGGAACCCGGACTGCGCCCGCTGCCCGGTGGCCGGGCAGTGCGCGTGGCGGCTGGCCGGCAAGCCCGCGCACGACGGGCCGCCGCGGCGCGGGCAGACGTACGCCGGGACGGACCGGCAGGTCCGCGGGAAGCTCCTCGCGGTGCTGCGGGACGCGGTCGGCCCGGTCCCGCAGGCGGTGCTGGACACGGTGTGGAACGAGCCCGTGCAGCGGGCCCGCGCGCTGGACGGGCTGGTGTCCGACGGACTGGTGGAACCGCTGTCCGGCGGCATGTACCGGTTGCCGCAGCACCCCGCCTCCGACTGACTGATCCATTCCGCTTTTTCCGGGGAAAGCCCAGCTCACAGGCGCTGTTACACAACCTATGGGTGTCCGTGCGCCCACCGCAGGCTGGCCCGCACAGGCTCGTGACAACGCCTCCGTACCTTCGGGTCCGTTGCAGCGGACGAGCGGTGCACGGAACGGAGGCGGTCGGAGATGGCGCACGGCGAGGTACTCGGCTTCGAGGAGTACGTACGCACCCGGCAGGACGCGCTGCTGCGCAGCGCCCGCCGCCTGGTCCCGGACCCCACCGACGCCCAGGACCTGCTCCAGACCGCCCTCGTGCGCACGTACGGCCGCTGGGACGGCATCGCCGACAAGGCGCTGGCCGACGCCTACCTGCGCCGCGTCATGATCAACACCCGTACCGAGTGGTGGCGCGCCCGCAAGCTGGAGGAGGTCCCCACCGAGCAGCTCCCGGACGCCTCCGTCGAGGACGGCACCGAGCAGCGCGCCGACCGCGCCCTGCTGATGGACATCCTGAAGGTGCTCGCCCCCAAGCAGCGCAGCGTCGTGGTGCTGCGACACTGGGAGCAGATGAGCACGGAGGAGACGGCTGCCGCGCTGGGCATGTCCACGGGTACTGTGAAGAGCACCCTGCACCGCGCACTGGCCCGGCTCCGGCAGGAGCTGGAGAGCCGGAACCTGGACATGCGCGCGCTGGAGCGCGGTGACCACCGCGGTGACCCCACCATCCGGTACGAGAGGCGTGAGCGGTGCGCGGCCTGAACGGCCAACTCCTGAGCGGCAGAGGGCCGCTGGTACTGATGTCGGCGGGGACGGTCGTCCTCGTCGGCACCGTGCTGTTCGCGGTCGGCTGCTCGGCCGGGGGGACGGGGCTGCGCGACGGCGGCCCCGCCCGGACGGAGACCGTCGCGAAGAGCGGCTCGCCGCCGGCGCCGACCGGCTCCGGGCCGACTGCGTCGGGCGGGTCGGGAAAGCCGTGGCAGAAGGTCGACCCGGTCGCCCTCCTGATGGCCGACCCCAAGGTCAGCCCGCAGGTGAAGCGGGACCTCAAGCCCTGCACGGGCAAGGAGTACCCGGTCGACGTCAGCTACGGGAAGCTCACCGGCGGCGCGGCCGCCGACATCGTGGTGAACGTGCTGTCCTGCGCCGACGCGCTGGGCCGCGGCTCGTACGTGTACCGGGCCGCGGACGGCAGGTACGAGAATGTGTTCTCGGACGAGCAGCCGCCCGTCTACGCCGAGATCGACCGGGGCGACCTGGTCGTCACCAAGCCGGTGTACGGCAAGAGCGACGCTCTCGCCTATCCGTCCGGCGAGGACGTGCTCACCTACCGCTGGGACGGCGAGAGGTTCACCGAGCACGACCGCGTGCACACCGACTACAGCAACATCGACGGCGGGGCCCTGCCCGCCCCGGCGGTCAGCCCGAAGGGCTGAGGCGCCGCGCCGGCACCCGGGGGCGACCCGGCGCCGGCAGACCCAGGACCCGGGCCCGGGCGGCCCACCGACGAAGCGAAGATACCGAGGCGAGGCGTGCGCATGGCCGAGACCCATGTCCTGTTCGTGGAGGACGACGACGTCATCCGCGAGGCCACCACCCTGGCGCTGGAGCGCGACGGGTTCACGGTCACCGCCATGCCCGACGGCCTGTCGGGCCTGGAGTCCTTCCGGGCCCGCCGGCCCGACATCGCCCTCCTCGACGTGATGGTGCCCGGCATGGACGGCGTCAGCCTGTGCCGCCGCATCCGCGACGAGTCCACTGTCCCCGTGATCATGCTGTCGGCGCGGGCCGACTCCATCGACGTGGTCCTCGGCCTGGAGGCGGGCGCGGACGACTACGTGACCAAGCCGTTCGACGGCGCCGTCCTCGTGGCCCGGATCCGGGCCGTCCTGCGCCGCTTCGGGCACGCCGGCGGGCCGAACGGGGCCGGCGGGCCGGGCGACGGCAGCCCGGGAACCGGGATCCTCGCCTTCGGGGACCTGGAGGTCGACACCGAGGGCATGGAGGTCCGCCGGGCGGGTGCGCCGGTGGCGCTGACCCCGACCGAGATGCGGCTGCTGCTGGAGTTCTCCTCCGCGCCCGGCACCGTGCTCTCCCGCGACCGGCTGCTGGAGCGGGTCTGGGACTACGACTGGGGCGGCGACACCCGCGTGGTCGACGTCCACGTGCAGCGCCTGCGCACCAAGATCGGGCAGGACCGGATCGAAACGGTCCGCGGCTTCGGATACAAGCTCAAGGGATGAGACGCTTCACCTTCCGCACGGGCATCCGCTGGAAGATCGCCTCGGCCATCGCCGCCGTCGCCGCGCTCGTCGTCGTCGCCCTGAGCCTCGTCGTGCACAGCGGCGCCCGGACCTCGATGCTCGACAGCGCCCGCGAGGTGCAGCTCGACCGCGTCCAGTTCATCGCCCGCAACGTCGAGGCCGGCCGCAAGCCGCCGATGGGCGCCAAGATCAACGACCCGGACCTGCCCGCCGAGCTCCGCGAGAAGGCGAAGTCGGGCCGGCGCGGCACCTACATCCAGGAGCCCCGCAGGGGCCTGCCCGAGGTGTGGGCCGCGGTGCCGCTCGGCAACGGCCAGGTCCTCTCGCTGCACACGACCTTCAAGGACAGCGCCAAGCTGGTGCGCGACCTCGACCGGGCGCTGGTCGTCGGCTCGCTGACCGCCGTCGTCGCGGGCGCGGCCTTCGGCGTGCTCATCGGCGGGCAGATCTCGCGCCGGCTGCGGAAGGCCGCCGCCGCCGCGCAGCGCGTCGCCCACGGCGACCCCGACGTACGGGTCCGGGACGCCGTCGGCGGCGTCGTCCGCGACGAGACCGACGACCTGGCGCGCGCGGTCGACGCCATGGCCGACGCCCTCCAGCAGCGGCTGGAGGCCGAGCGGCGGGTGACCGCGGACATCGCGCACGAGCTGCGGACCCCCGTGACGGGCCTGCTGACGGCGGCCGAGCTGCTGCCGCCGGGCCGGCCGACCGAACTGGTCCTGGACCGGGCGCGGGCCATGCGGGCGCTCGTCGAGGACGTGCTGGAGGTGGCCCGGCTGGACAGCGCGTCCGAGCGGGCGGAGCTCCAGGACCTGGCGCTCGGCGAGTTCGTCGGGCGCCGGGTGGCGGCGCAGATGCCGGAGGCGACCGTGCGGATCGTCGCGGACGAGATCGTCAGCACCGACCCGCGGCGCCTGGAGCGGATCCTCGGCAACCTGCTGGCCAACGCGGCCCGTTACGGGCGCCCGCCGGTCCAGGTCGACGTCGAGGGCCGGGTCGTACGGGTCCGCGACCACGGCCCCGGCTTCCCCGAGGCGCTGCTGCGGGAGGGCCCCAGCCGGTTCCGGACCGGGTCGACGGACCGGGCCGGCGGGGGCCACGGGCTGGGGCTGACCATCGCGGAGGGGCAGGCGCGGGTGCTGGGCGCCCGGCTGACGTTCCGGAACGTGGCCGCCCCGGGCGGCGCCGACCAGGAGGGCTCCGCCGCGGGCGCGGTGGCCGTCCTGTGGCTGCCGGAGCACGCCCCGACGGCGACGGGCAGCTTCCCGATCGTCAGGCTGCCGGAGTGAGCGGGCGGTTCACGGGGGATCGGGACCGGGTCGTACGCCTGTACGGCGGCGTGTTCTAGCATCCCTGGCATGACCGACGGCAAGAATCCCCCGACCACCCCGCAGCCCGAGCCCGCTCCGGGGAACAGCGGCTACGGGTTCCCGCCGGTCGCGCCGGCACCCGGCGGCGGCTACGGCTTCCCGCCCGGACAGCCCGCGGCGGGCGGCGGCTTCGGCCCTCCGCCGGGCGGGGCGCCCCCGCAGGGCGGCTACGGCTTCCCGCAGGCGGGCGCCCCGAACCCGTACGCGCAGGACGGCCCCGGCACACCGCCCGGGCCCGGAGCGCCGGGTGCTCCGGCCGCGCCCGGCGGGCCGTTCCAGCAGAACCCGCACGTGCCGCCCGCACAATGGCCGCCGGCCGGACTGCCCGTCCAGGAGGCGCCGGCGCCGTTCTTCCCTCAGGCCTCCGAGCAGCCCGACTGGGATGCGCTGGCCGACCGCACGGCTGCCGAGCGGCGCAAGAAGAGGACGTGGGCGATCGTCGGCGGTGCGACCGTGCTGGCGCTGCTCGCGGGCGGCGGCGCGTTCTGGCTGCTCGGCGGGGACGGCGGCGGGGAGCAGCCGCAGGCGGCGGACGACCAGCCGACGGCCTCCGAGTCGGCCTCGCCGTCGCCGAGCGGCTCCAAGAGCAAGAAGCCGGTGGACAACAGCCCGACCGTCAAGGACGACCCGACGCAGATCCGGGACCGCGCCGGGAAGGCGCCGCTGAAGATGGGCCCGGACGCGGGCGTCTTCCCGATCGACAAGCGCTTCGAGATCCGCACCAAGGGCGGCGAGAACTCCTACGCGGAGTCCGAGAAGCGGGTCGTCGACACGTCCAAGAGCTTCACCGTCTCGGCCCGCGTCTGGCTCCGCTCCACCAAGGGCCGGCAGATCGCGGTCAGCCAGGGCAACGAGAAGTCGTCGTCGTTCGCGCTGGGCATGGACCAGGTGAACGGGAAGCCGGCCTGGGTGTTCCGCGTGCAGACCGGGGACCAGGGCGCGGACGCCACGACCGTCGTCGTCAGCGGCACGAGCCCGAAGATGGAGAAGACCTTCGCCGAGCTGACCGCGACCTACGACGCCGAGAGCAAGCAGATCGCCCTGTACGTGAACGGGAAGAAGGCCGGCGAGGCGGCGGTGCCCGGCGTCCACGACGCGCAGGGGCCGCTCCAGGTGGCGCGCGCCCGGCACGAGGACAAGTGGACGGCCGCGTGGAACGGGGCCATGGACAGCATCCAGACCTACGACAAGGCCCTGTCGGCGGCGCAGATCGACACGCTGAAGCCGGGCAAGGTCAATGCGTCGATCGAGCCGACCGGGGCCTGGCTGCTCTACTGAGCCCGCCCGGCGGGGGGATCCCCGCCGGGCCTGCCGTGCCCTTCGGAGGGGCTCCGGGTCAGAGGGTGACGCCGGCGGAGCGCAGGAAGGCGACCGGGTTGACGGACGAGCCGTAGTTCGGGGTGGTGCGGATCTCGAAGTGCAGGTGGGGGCCGGTCGAGTTGCCGGTGTTGCCGGAGAGGGCGATCTGCTTGCCCTTGGCGACCTTCTGGCCCACCTTCACCTGGATCTTGGACAGGTGCGCGTACTGCGAGTAGGTGCCGCCCGCGTGCTTGACGACCACGGCGTTGCCGTAGGCCGGGCCGTCGCCGCCGCCGTTGGGGCCGGCCTTGACGACGACGCCGTCGGAGACGGACTTGACCGGGGTGCCGACCGGGACGGCGAAGTCCTGGCCGGAGTGCTTGCGCGACCACAGGTTGCCGCCCTTGCCGTACGTGGCGCTGAGCGTGTAGGTGGCGAGCGGCTTCTGCCAGGCGCCGGCCTTGGCGGCGGACGCCTGGGCGGCGGCGGACGCCTGGGCGGACGCCTGGGCGGCGACCAGCTCGGCGGAGGCGGTCAGGCTGGTGGGTGCCTCGTCGGCGAACGCGGAGCCGGTCCCGGCACCCAGGGCCAGGGCCGCACCGAGGGCGGTTGCGCCGATGGCGAGACGGGTACGGGGGGTGGTGACGCGCTTCGCGGACATGGAGGACCTCCGGGGCCGGGAACAGGGGGCAGTCAGGCATCAGGCGGCCCGGCACGCTGTGCGACCGGGTGCCGGGCTTGCCCCTCATTGGTAACCCGCGCCCCACGGCATCCCCAAACGTCCCTTTTACTACCCCGACTCGTAGGCGGGGGGCGTGTGACGTAGACCGTAGACCGCCCGCTGCCAGCACTGATAACCGAGGGAAGCTCGGACAAATCGGACACTCGGTCTACGAAAGGTCATAGGACGTCCGATTTGCCCTGTGCCCCTTGTCACCGGCCGGGGGCCTCCGCGGGCCCTGCCGGAGCGGGTTCCGCGGCCCCTGGGAGCATCCGCGCCGACACGCGCCCGCCCGCCCGGGACGCCGTAAAGGGCCCCAGGACGGCCTTGGAGCGCCCGGAAGCAGCCCGCGCCGACCGTGCCGACGCAAAGGGGCGGCCCCGGAACCGAGTGGTTCCGGGGCCGCCCCTGGTGCGTCAGGCCGCCTGTGCGGGCCGGGCGGTCACGCGCCCTTGCTCAGGTCCGGGCCGGAGCCCGTCGCCTCGATCGGCGGGAGGTCCGGCAGGGCCGACTTCTCCTCGCCGCGGAAGGTGAACTTGGCTTCCTCGCCCTCACCCTCCTTGCCGACGACCACGATGTGGCCGGGGCGCAGCTCGCCGAAGAGGATCTTCTCCGACAGGATGTCCTCGATCTCGCGCTGGATGGTCCGGCGCAGCGGGCGGGCACCCAGGACCGGGTCGTAGCCGCGCTTGGCCAGCAGCAGCTTCGCGTCGCCGCTCAGCTCGATGCCCATGTCGCGGTCCTTCAGGCGCTCGTCCACCTTGGCGATCATCAGGTCGACGATCTGGATGATGTCGTCCTGCGACAGCTGGTGGAAGACCACCGTGTCGTCGACACGGTTCAGGAACTCGGGACGGAAGTGCTGCTTCAGCTCCTCGTTGACCTTGGCCTTCATCCGCTCGTAGCCGGTCTTGGTGTCGCCCTGGGCGGCGAAGCCCAGGTTGAAGCCCTTCGAGATGTCCCGCGTACCCAGGTTGGTGGTCATGATGATGACCGTGTTCTTGAAGTCCACGACCCGGCCCTGGGAGTCGGTCAGGCGACCGTCCTCCAGGATCTGGAGAAGGGAATTGAAGATATCCGGGTGGGCCTTCTCGACCTCGTCGAAGAGGACGACGGAGAACGGCTTGCGGCGCACCTTCTCGGTGAGCTGGCCGCCCTCCTCGTAGCCCACGTAGCCGGGGGGCGAACCGAAGAGGCGGGAAACCGTGTGCTTCTCGCTGAACTCCGACATGTCGAGGGAGATCAGCGCGTCCTCGTCGCCGAAGAGGAATTCGGCGAGCGTCTTCGACAGCTCGGTCTTACCGACGCCGGACGGGCCGGCGAAGATGAACGAGCCGCCGGGGCGCTTCGGGTCCTTCAGACCCGCACGGGTGCGGCGGATCGCCTGGGAGAGCGCCTTGATGGCGTCCTTCTGGCCGATGACGCGCTTGTGGAGCTCGTCCTCCATGCGCAGCAGACGCGAGGACTCCTCCTCGGTCAGCTTGAAGACGGGAATGCCGGTCGCGGTCGCGAGGACCTCGGCGATGAGCTCGCCGTCGACCTCGGCGACGACGTCCATGTCGCCGGCCTTCCACTCCTTCTCGCGCTTGGCCTTCGCGGCGAGGAGCTGCTTCTCCTTGTCGCGGAGGGAGGCCGCCTTCTCGAAGTCCTGCGAGTCGATCGCCGACTCCTTGTCCCGGCGGACGCCCGCGATCTTCTCGTCGAACTCGCGGAGGTCCGGCGGCGCGGTCATCCGGCGGATGCGCATCCGGGAGCCGGCCTCGTCGATCAGGTCGATCGCCTTGTCCGGCAGGAAGCGGTCCGAGATGTACCGGTCGGCCAGGGTGGCCGCCTGCACGAGGGCCTCGTCCGTGATGGAGACGCGGTGGTGGGCCTCGTAGCGGTCGCGCAGGCCCTTGAGGATCTCGATGG
The DNA here is from genome assembly GCF_055570615.1 of Streptomyces sp. NPDC031121. Taxonomy (NCBI): domain Bacteria; kingdom Bacillati; phylum Actinomycetota; class Actinomycetes; order Kitasatosporales; family Streptomycetaceae; genus Streptomyces; species Streptomyces sp. NPDC031121. The sequence goes on along the minus strand of NZ_JBVIGV010000014.1, from coordinate 190,367 downwards.
TGTGCGGGAGCGAGGGCTCCGCGACCTGGATCGGCTGGAAGCGGCGCTCCAGGGCCGCGTCCTTCTCGAGGTGCTTGCGGTACTCGTCCAGCGTGGTGGCGCCGATGGTCTGGAGCTCGCCGCGGGCCAGCATGGGCTTGAGGATGCTGGCGGCGTCGATCGCGCCCTCGGCGGCGCCCGCACCGACGAGGGTGTGGAGCTCGTCGATGAACAGGATGATGTCGCCGCGGGTGCGGATCTCCTTGAGGACCTTCTTCAGGCGCTCCTCGAAGTCGCCGCGGTAGCGGGAGCCCGCGACCAGGGCGCCCAGGTCCAGGGTGTAGAGGTGCTTGTCCTTGAGGGTCTCGGGCACCTCGCCCTTGACGATGGCCTGCGCCAGGCCCTCGACGACGGCGGTCTTGCCGACGCCGGGCTCGCCGATGAGGACCGGGTTGTTCTTGGTGCGGCGGGACAGCACCTGCATGACCCGCTCGATCTCCTTCTCGCGCCCGATGACCGGGTCGAGCTTGGACTCGCGGGCCGCCTGGGTGAGGTTGCGGCCGAACTGGTCCAGGACGAGCGAGGTCGAGGGGGTGCCCTCGGCCGGGCCGCCTGCGGTGGCCGACTCCTTGCCTCCGCCGGAGTAGCCCGAGAGCAGCTGGATGACCTGCTGACGGACCCGGTTGAGATCGGCGCCCAGCTTCACCAGGACCTGGGCGGCGACGCCCTCGCCCTCGCGGATCAGGCCGAGCAGGATGTGCTCGGTGCCGATGTAGTTGTGGCCGAGCTGGAGGGCCTCTCGGAGCGAAAGCTCCAGGACCTTCTTCGCCCGCGGGGTGAAGGGGATGTGCCCGGACGGGGCCTGCTGGCCCTGGCCGATGATCTCCTCAACCTGCTGGCGAACAGCCTCGAGCGAAATCCCGAGGCTCTCCAGGGCCTTAGCGGCGACACCCTCACCCTCGTGGATCAAGCCCAGGAGGATGTGCTCGGTGCCGATGTAGTTGTGGTTGAGCATCCGGGCTTCTTCCTGAGCCAGGACGACAACCCGCCGCGCGCGGTCGGTGAACCTCTCGAACATCGTTTATCGCTCCTCAGAGCGGTCGGGCAGTTCGGGGTCGGTCCCCGCCCTGTCCTTCCGCATGCTAGTCCCGCGGGGCGGGACAGCTCATTCCAACTGCCGACATCCGTCCGCGGCTCACCCCCACCTCCGTGGGGAAAACCGGCTGCAACAGCCGACAACTGCTCCAACCCGATGGTGCGAGACGATGTTCCCGCAGGCCAGGCAGATACCCGTCACGCGTGTACGCCGATGGCGAACGGAACCCGCTCAAATCAGCGTGTCGCCCCGATCCACTAGGAATGTCTTACCCGTGCACACTGACACTCCATGCCCGCGGCACCGCATCCCTCCGCTACGGGCGAACACGATTCCGTCCCGAATGCGGGACTCCGCCGGCGGGGAGCTTTACGTTCCGCACCTGTCGGGATGCCCAGCGTAACCCGGCGGGCCCCCCGGAGTTGCTCCGGGCATGGCCTTCACCGTTCCGCCGCCCCGCTCCGCCCCCGAGGCCGGATTCGCCTCCTGGTACGAGGACGTCCTCGGCTGGCCCGTGGCCGGCGGGCCGCCCGGCTTGCTGCCCACGGGGGTCCGGTTCGACGCGCTGGAGCTGCCGTCCGATGCGGGGGCGGAGCTGCTGCGGCGGGCCGTTCCGACGGGGCCCGTCGCCCTGGAGGGCGGCCGGATGCGCTTCCTGCTGGCCGCGGGGAGCGCCGACGAGCTGGACGGGCTGCTGGAGTGGCTGGAGTGGGGCGGGGTCGCCCTGGACCTCGCCGCCCTGGGTGAGGGCGGCGCCTTCACCGCCCCGGTCCCGCCGGGGCGGCGCCCGCAGGGAACCCGCCGGGGGGCCGCCGCGTGGCTGCGGCCCCCCGGGCCGGGGTGCGAGGCCCTGCTGCCGGCCCTGCCCGGGCCCGGGCGGGGCGGCGGGGCCGCGGACCGGCCCGATCTCGTGCGCCTGGTCGCCGCGGCCGCGACGGAGTGCCACCGGGCGCGGCTGCGGCGGCGCACGCCGCTCGCCGGTCAGCCCTTGGCGTTCTCGTAGGCCTCGCGGATCTCGGCCGGGACGCGCCCGCGGTCGTTGACGTTCATCCCCTGGGCCTTGGCCCAGGCGCGGATCTCGGCGGTGTCCGGGTGGCCGGAGCCGGAGGCGGCGCGGCCCTTGGCCCGGCCGGCGGCGGCACGGCCGCCGGTGCGGCGCCCGCTCTTGGTGTACGGCTCGAGCAGACCACGGAGCTTTTCCGCGTTGGCGGTGGTGAGGTCGATCTCGTAGGTCTTGCCATCCAGAGCGAACGTCACGGTCTCGTCCGCCTCGCCACCGTCGAGGTCGTCGACAAGAAGGACCTGAACCTTCTGTGCCACCGGATTTCCTTTCATCGAAAAGCAGTACGCGGAAAGGAAACCGCTTTTCCCGGGAAAACACAAACCCCCTGGGAGGGGTTCAGGACCGCAACGGGGAGGGAAACGTGCGCGATTCGGACATAGGCCACAGGCGCACGGAGCCCTGGAAAAGCGCACTGTGATCGATCAGAGACGCAGAAGCATGCGGCTGTTGCCCAACGTGTTCGGCTTCACCCGTTCGAGACCCAGGAACTCGGCGACGCCCTCGTCATAGGAACGGAGGAGCTCCATGTAGACATCGGTCTCGACCGGGGTCTCCCCGATCTCGACGAAGCCGTGCCTGGCGAAGAAGTCCACTTCGAAGGTGAGGCAGAAAACCCGGCTGACGCCGAGGGCGCGGGCGGTCTCCAACAACTGCACGAGCAGGCGGTGGCCGACGCCGGCCCCCTTCACGCCGCGGTCGACGGCGAGAGTGCGGACTTCGGCGAGGTCTTCCCACATGACGTGGAGAGCGCCGCAGCCGACCACCAGGCCGTCGGAGTCGCGTTCGGCGACCCAGAACTCCTGGATGTCCTCGTAAAGGACGACGGGCGCTTTGTCGAGGAGGATCCGCTGGTGCACGTACTGGTCCAGCAGCCGGCGCAGCGCGCGGACATCACGGGTACGGGCACGGCGGATCGTCACCGTTTCTGCGGGGGCAGCGGAAATCTCGGCCATGGCCGGACGCTATCGCCCCGGTCCCGGGTCCTGCCCGGCGGAGCCGTCAGCCGCGGGCGGCGGCTCGGGGGCGGGGGCCGGGGGCTCGGGGGCGGGGTCGGCGGCCGCCTCGTCGTCGTGCTGGACGACGCGGATGGCGTCGCGGAGCGCCTCGCGCTGCTCGGCGGACATCATGCCGAAGAACGCGACCAGCGCGGCGGCCGGGCTGTCGCTGGTCGACCAGGCCTCGTTCATGAGGGCGGCGGAGTAGGCGGCCCGCGTGGAGACGGCCGTGTACCGGTAGGCGCGGCCCTCGGCCTCGCGGCGGACCCAGCCCTTCTGGTGGAGGTTGTCCATGACGGTCATGACCGTGGTGTAGGCGATGGACCGCTCCTGCTGGAGGTCCTCCAGGACTTCCCGCACCGTCACGGGGCGGTTCCACTGCCACACCCGCGTCATGACGGCGTCTTCGAGTTCTCCCAGGGGCCGGGGCACACCTGCACGATAGTGCGGAATGTACGGAATTGCCCGGTCATGCGCGCGGAAAGGCACACAAAATGGGGCGCACGGCCGGAAGGCCGTACGCCCGGGTGGTGCGGAGTCCCGTCAGGGCTGGGACTGTCGGGCGGACTCGGCGCGGGAGAGCACGGCGTCGACGGCCGCGTCCTCCTTCGCCTTGTTGGCGCCGCCCTGGCTCTTCACGATCGTCACGACGAGGGCGATGAAGAACGCGGCCATGACGACGGGGGGAAGGAGCGCGGAAACGTAGTCCATGCCCCCAGCGTAGCTACCCGGCGGCGAGGTCCGCCGCCGGGGGCGGGGTGGGCCTCCGGCGCGGCGGGAAGACCTCGCCAGGGGTCGGTACGGGCCGCTGCGCGGGCCGCTCCCCCGGGCGCTCCGCGGGCCGCTGGGGCCGCGCCGGCTCCTTCGGGGCCGGCTTGGGCCGCGGCGCCGGCTCCTGGCCGCCGGCCAGCGCCAGCAGGCGGGTGCGCGGCGGGCCGACGACGGCCCGGCGGCGCGGCGTCGGGTGCTCGGCCGCGGCACCGATCCGCTCCAGCAGGGCAGCGGCGGCCGGGTGCGGGCGCAGGCCGCGCAGGGCGTCCAGGTCCTCCGGCAGCGGCTCGCACCCGGCGGACAGGGCGTCCGCGAGGAGTTGCAGGTAGCCGGAGCGGCTTCCGGGGAGGGCTCTGCGGTAGCGGTCGAGGTCGGCGAGGAGGAACGCTCTGAGCCGCCCCGCCTCCCGGGCCGCGTCGTCCACCGCCTGGGCGAGGTGCAGGCAGTCCTGGACCTCGGCGGCCGTCGGCGGGGCCGGTGAGGGCTGGAGGGCGCGGGCGAGGGTGCGCCTGAGCACGCGCAGCTCGGCGGCGCTGAACGCCATGCCGCCGCGGGTTCCGTAGGGCGTGGGCATGGGCCGAAGATACGCGCTAATCGGACAAAATCCCCTGATCGTCGCGTTTGCGGCGCGGCGACGGGGCGGGGCCCGCGGCCCCGGGGCGGCGGCCCTGCCTCAGCCGTGCTCCTTGACGGCCCGCAGGAAGTCGGCCCACGCGGACTGCGTGGTGGCCAGGACGAGGTGCGCCGGGTCGCTCAGATCGGCGACGCGCACGAGGTGGCCGGGGGCCGCGGACACGTAGACGCAGGCATCGCCGTCGCCGCAGTACGAGGACTTCTGCCAGGCGGGGTGAGCGGTCATGTGGTCTCTCCTCCGAGGGACGGGCTGGTACTTCCCGTGGTGGGACGGTAACTCCGGGGCGGGCCCCGTTCGGCTACTTCGGCCGAATTCGGTGCGTCGTGGCCGGTTCCATACGGTCGGCGAAGGCGGCGGCGGCACGGACGACGTCCTCCGCGCTCCACTCCAGGCCCGGCTCGCCCACCTCCACCTCCGTCACCGACAGGCCGGGCACGGGCCCCGGCGACCAGCTGCGGAACAGCAGCGTGCCGGTCTCCTCCGCGAGCCGGATCCCCGCGTCGGTCAGGAGGTCCGCCCCGTAAGGCAGCCACACCTGGAACTGGTGGGTGTGCGGCTCCTCCGGGTGGATCCGGAACCAGGGCAGCCCGGCCGCGCCGAAGCCCTCCCGCAGGGCCTGCGCGACGGTCCGGGCGTGGGCGACGTACTCCGGCAGCCGGGGCAGCTCCCGCTCCAGCCCGGCCAGCGCGGACAGGGCCTGCGGGAACTGGCGGAAGACCTGGCCGCCGTAGCGGTGGCGCCACACCCTGGCCTCCTCCACCAGCGCGGCCGGCCCGGCGAGGGCGGCCCCGCTGAGGCCTCCCAGCGACTTGTAGAAGGACACGTAGACGGAGTCGGCGAGTCCGGCGATCTCGGGCAGCGGGCGGCCGAAGCGGACGGTGGACTCCCACAGCCGCGCCCCGTCGAAGTGGACCACCGCGTCCCGCTCCCGGGCCGCCTCGACCAGCCCCACGAGCTCCTCCCAGGTCGGCAGCAGGAAGCCCGCGTCGCGCAGCGGCAGCTCCAGCACCAGCGTGCCGAAGGGCTCCGCCAGCTCGGCGACCTCCGCCGCGGTCGGCTGGCGCGGCTCCCGCGTCGGGTGCACCGTGCGCAGCCCGGAGACCAGCGACAGGGCCCCGCCCTCCCACACCTCGGGGTGGCTCATCGGGTGCAGGGCCACCACCGGGCTGCCGGTACGGCCGGCCCAGCAGCGCAGCGCGATCTGCTGGGCCATGGTCCCGGAGGGGAAGAACGCCGCGGCCTCCATGCCGAGCAGCTGCGCCACCCGCTCTTCCAGGCGGGCGACCACGCCGTCGCCGTACAGGTCCGCCGGCTCCTCGGGGTCGGGGCCGGCCAGGCCCGCCAGGCCGGCCAGCAGCTCGCCGACCGTGGCCTCCCGCGCGCCGCGCCGCAGCGTGCGCCGCGCGGTGCGGGCGGCCGCCACCAGCCGGTTCGCCCGCTCGATGTCATCCGTCATGACCCAGATCATCCCTGATCGCGCCGGGCGGCCAGGGGCTAGCATGGCGGCGTATCGTCCGGTACCCCCGCGGACTGGAACGGAAGGCCCTTCCCGCGTGAACGCACCCCATCCGACGGAACCCCCGGATCCGTCCGCCCGGCCCGCCCGGCTGTCCGTCGGCGTCGTCGGGGCCGGCCGGGTCGGCCCCGCGCTGGCCTGCGCCCTCCGGCTGGCCGGCCACCGGCCCGTCGCCGTCTCCGGCGTCTCCGACGCCTCCCGCCGCCGCGCGGAGCGGATGCTGCCCGGCGTGCCGCTCGTCCCGCCCGCGCGGGTGCTGGAGCTGGCGGACCTGGTGCTGCTGACCGTCCCCGACGACGCCCTGCCCGGGCTGGTCCAGGGCCTCGCCGAGACCGGCGCGGTCCGGCCCGGCCAGCTGCTCGTGCACACCTCGGGCCGGTACGGGGCCGCCGTCCTGGACCCGGCGCGGCGCGCGGGCGCGCTCCCGCTGGCCCTGCACCCGGCGATGACCTTCACCGGCACCGAGGTCGACGTGCAGCGGCTCGCCGGCTGCTCCTTCGGCGTCACCGCCCCCGAGGAGCTGCGGCTCGCCGCGGAGGCGCTGGTCATCGAGATGGGTGGCGAGCCGGAGTGGATCGCGGAGGAGGCGCGCCCGCTGTACCACGCGGGCCTCGCCCTCGGCGCCAACCACCTCGTCACGCTGGTCGCGCAGGCCATGGAGCTGCTGCGCAAGGCCGGCGTGGAGCACCCGGACCGGATGCTCGGCCCGCTGCTGGGCGCCGCCCTGGACAACGCCCTGCGCTCGGGCGACGCCGCGCTGACCGGGCCGGTGGCCCGCGGCGACGCGGGCACCGTCGCCGCGCACGTCTCGGAGCTGCGCAAGCACGCCCCGGGCACGGTCGCCGGATACCTGGCGATGGCCCGCACGACCGCCGACCGGGCGCTCGCGCACGGCCTGCTCAAGCCGGAACTCGCCGAGGACCTGCTGGGGGTCCTCGCGGACAGCGCCGACGCCGCGGGCGGCGGCGCCGAAGGGAGCGACGGCCGGTGAGCCGCGACCTGCTGCTGATCGACACCGCCGAGGAGCTGGCCAAGCTGCCGCGGGCGGGCTCCGGCCCGCGGGCCGTCGTCATGACCATGGGCGCCCTGCACGAGGGCCACGCGACCCTGGTCCGCACCGCGCGCGAGCAGGCCGGCCCCGAGGGGCAGGTCGTCGTCACCGTCTTCGTCAACCCCCTGCAGTTCGGGGCGAACGAGGACCTCGACCGCTATCCGCGCACCCTCGACGCCGACCTCGCCCTGGCCCGGGAGGCCGGCGCCGACGCCGTGTTCGCCCCGGCCGTCGAGGAGGTCTACCCCGGCGGGGCGCCGCAGGTCCGGATCAGCTCCGGGCCGATGGGCGGGCGGCTGGAGGGCGCCACCCGGCCCGGGCACTTCGACGGGATGCTCACCGTCGTCGCCAAGCTGCTCCACCTCACCCGCCCCGACCTGGCCCTCTTCGGCCAGAAGGACGCCCAGCAGCTCGCCCTGATCCGGCGGATGGCGACCGACCTGAACTTCCCCGTCGAGATCGTCGGCGTACCGACCGTCCGCGAGGAGGACGGGCTCGCCCTGTCCTCCCGCAACCGCTACCTGGACGCGGCCGAGCGGCGCACCGCCCTCGCCCTGTCCCGCGCCCTGTTCGCGGGCCGCGACCGGCTCGCCGCGCAGGCCGCGCTGCGCGCCCGCGCCGAGGCCTCCCCGGCCAGCGACGAGCGGGCCACCGCCCTGGCCCGGCTCGGGGAGATCCGGGCCTCCGCCGACGCGCACGCCGTGTCCGCGGCGGGGGCCGGCCTGCCCGACGCCGTGCGAGCCGCGTCCCTGCACGTGCTGGAGGAGGCCGCCCGGCTGGATCCGCCGCTGGTGCTGGACTACCTGGCGCTCGTGGACCCGGAGGACTTCACCGACGTCGGCCCGGACTTCACCGGGCGGGCCGTGCTGGCCGTCGCCGCGAAGGTCGGCGCCACCCGGCTGATCGACAACATCCCATTGGAGTTCGGAGCACACTCGTGAGCACCCCTGGCGCAGCCCCCGCCGGCACCGGCATACGGCTGCACGCGCCCGCACCCGGCTGGGCCCTCGACGCCGACGTCGTGGTCGTCGGCTCCGGCGTGGCCGGCCTGACCGCCGCCCTGCGCTGCGCCGCCGCGGGCCGCAGCACCGTCGTCGTCACCAAGGCCCGGCTGGACGACGGCTCCACCCGATGGGCCCAGGGCGGCATCGCGGCCGCCCTCGGCGAGGGCGACACCCCCGAGCAGCACCTGGACGACACCCTCGTCGCGGGCGCCGGCCTGTGCGACGGGGACGCGGTGCGGCTGCTGGTCACCGAGGGGCCGGACGCCGTGCGGCGCCTGATCGCCTCCGGGGCCCGCTTCGACACGTCCGCGGAGACCGGGGAGATCGAGCTGACCCGCGAGGGCGGCCACCACCGGCGCCGCATCGCTCACGCCGGCGGCGACGCCACCGGCGCGGAGATCTCCCGGGCGCTCGTCGAGGCCGTGCACGCCGCGGGCATCCGGACCGTCGAGAACGCCCTGGTCCTGGACCTGCTCCAGGACGCCGAGGGCCGCACCGCCGGAGTGACCCTCCACGTCATGGGCGAGGGCCAGCACGACGGCGTCGGCGCCGTCCACGCGCCCGCCGTGATCCTCGCGACCGGCGGCATGGGCCAGGTGTTCTCCGCGACCACCAACCCGCCGGTGTCCACCGGCGACGGCGTCGCGCTCGCGCTGCGCGCCGGGGCCGAGGTCTCCGACCTGGAGTTCGTCCAGTTCCACCCGACCGTGCTCTTCCTCGGGCCCGACGCCGAGGGCCAGCAGCCGCTCGTGTCCGAGGCGGTCCGCGGCGAGGGCGCGCACCTCGTCGACGCCGACGGCGTCCGCTTCATGGTCGGTGCGCACGAGCTGGCCGAACTCGCGCCCCGCGACATCGTCGCCAAGGGCATCATGCGCCGCATGCAGGAGCAGGGCGCGCAGCACATGTACCTCGACGCCCGGCACTTCGGCGCCGAGATGTGGGAGCAGCGCTTCCCGACGATCCTGGCCGCCTGCCGCGCGCACGGCATCGACCCGGTGACGGAGCCGATCCCGGTCGCGCCCGCCGCGCACTACGCCTCCGGCGGCGTCCGCACCGACCTGCACGGCCGCACCACGGTGCCCGGCCTGTACGCGTGCGGGGAGGTCGCCTGCACTGGCGTCCACGGCGCGAACCGGCTGGCGTCGAACTCGCTGCTGGAGGGCCTGGTCTTCGCGGAGCGGATCGCCGAGGACATCGCCCGCACGCAGCCCGCCGGCACCGGCCCGGGCATCCCGGTCCCCTCCACCGGCCCGCTCCAGCCCGCCGAGGCGCGCCAGGAGGTGCAGCGCATCATGACCGAGGGGGCGGGCGTGCTGCGCTCCGCCGCGTCGCTGCGCCGGGCCGCCGCCGCGCTGGAGGACCTGTACGCGACCGCGCTGTCGGCCCAGGAGGCCGACGGCAAGACCGCCGTGCCGGGGACCGAGACCTGGGAGGCCACGAACCTGCTGTGCGTGGCCCGGGTGCTGGTCGCCGCCGCGCTGCGGCGCGAGGAGACCCGCGGCTGCCACTGGCGCGAGGACTTCCCCGACCGCGACGACGCCGCCTGGCGCCGCCACCTCGTCGTCAGGCTGTCCGCCACCGAGAAGCGGGCCCTGGTCGTCACCACCACCGACTCCGCGGACTTCCCGTCCGTACAGCACCCCCTGAGCCAGGAGCAGTCAACGTGAGCACCCCCGAACTCCCCCTGATCGAGCAGAACGAAGGCGGCTGCGGCGACGGCTGCGGCTGCGCCGACGGCGAGGAGAGCGGCCTGGACCCGGCGCTCGCCCAGCTGCTGGCCGACGCCGGGCTGGACCCGGTCGAGGTCGAGGACATCGCCCACATGGCGCTGGCCGAGGACCTCGACGGCGGCGAGGACGTCACCACGGTGGCGACCGTGCCCGAGGACGCCGAGGCCGTGGCCGACTTCGTCGCCCGCGAGGACGGCGTCGTGGCCGGCCTGCGGATCGCCGAGGCCGTCTTCTCCGTCGTCTGCACCGAGTCCTTCGAGGTCGAGCGGCACGCCGAGGACGGCGACGCGGTGAAGAAGGGCGACGTGCTGCTGTCGGTGCGGGCCCGCACCCGGGACCTGCTGACGGCCGAGCGCAGCGCCCTGAACATCGTGTGCCGGCTGTCCGGCATCGCGACGGCCACCCGCCGCTGGGCGGACGTCCTGGAGGGCACCAAGGCGAAGGTCCGCGACACCCGCAAGACGACCCCGGGCCTGCGCTCCCTGGAGAAGTACGCGGTCCGCTGCGGCGGCGGCGCCAACCACCGCATGTCGCTGTCGGACGCCGCGCTGGTCAAGGACAACCACGTCGTCGCCGCGGGCGGTGTCGCGGAGGCGTTCCGGGCCGTTCGCGAGGCGTTCCCGGAGGTGCCGATCGAGGTCGAGGTCGACACGATGCACCAGGTCCGCGAGGTCCTCGACGCGGGCGCCGACCTGATCCTGCTGGACAACTTCACGGTGCCCGAGACCGAGGAGGCCGTCACCCTGGTGGCCGGCCGGGCCGTCCTGGAGTCCTCCGGCCGGCTCACCCTGGACACCGCCCGCGCGTACGCCGAGACGGGCGTCGACTACCTCGCGGTGGGCGCGCTGACCCACTCCTCGCCCATCCTCGACATCGGCCTCGACCTGCGCGAGGCGGTGTAACCGGTGCTGCTCACCATCGACGTGGGCAACACCCACACGGTGCTCGGCCTCTTCGACGGGGAGGAGATCGTCGAGCACTGGCGCATCTCCACCGACCCGCGCCGCACGGCCGACGAGATGGCCGTCCTGATGCAGGGCCTGATGGGCACGCACCCGATGCTGGGCAGCGAGCTCGGCGACGGCATCCACGGCATCGCGATCTGCTCGACGGTGCCGTCGGTGCTGCACGAGCTGCGCGAGGTGACCCGCCGCTACTACGGCGACGTCCCGGCGGTGCTGGTCGAGCCCGGCATCAAGACGGGCGTGCCGATCCTGATGGACAACCCGAAGGAGGTCGGCGCGGACCGCATCATCAACGCGGTCGCGGCCGTCGAGCTCTACGGCGGCCCCGCGATCGTGGTGGACTTCGGCACCGCGACCACCTTCGACGCGGTGTCCGCCCGCGGCGAGTACGTGGGCGGGGTGATCGCCCCGGGCATAGAGATCTCGATGGAGGCGCTCGGCGTGCGCGGCGCGCAGCTCCGCAAGATCGAGCTGGCCCGGCCGCGGCACGTGATCGGCAAGTCCACCGTCGAGGCGATGCAGTCGGGCGTGGTGTACGGGTTCGCGGGCCAGGTGGACGGCGTCGTGACCCGGATGGCGCGCGAGCTGGCCGGCCCGCACGGCGACCCGGACGACGTACGCGTGATCGCGACCGGCGGCCTGGCGCCGATGGTGCTGGGCGAGTCCTCGGTGATCGACGACCACCAGCCGTGGCTCACCCTGGTGGGGCTGCGCCTGGTCTACGAGCGCAACGCCCCGAACTTCGGCTGACCGGCCCGGCCCGCGGCCCTCAGCAGGGCCGCGGGCGGGTCAGCAGGCGGCGGACCGCCGCCCGCCAGGGGTGTTGCGCCGCGCGGCCGTCGACGACCGCGCGGAACTGGGCGTACGTACGGGCCTCGCGCACCGCGGCGGCATCGTGGCGGCCCGGCGGCGGGGGCGGCGCGGTGCCGTGCTGGGCCGCCCGGTACGTGTCGACGAGGTACTGCTCGATCGCTGTCATGCATCCACCCTGGACCCGTCCGGGCCGGACCGCACGACGATGTGCAGATGCCGTCAATCGACCATGTCGTGCCTGGTCACAGCGGTGAGCGGCCAGAATGGGCCGATGAGCGTCACCATCGACATCGCCGGTCTGCCCGACGACCGCATCGCGTTCGCCCCCTCCCCGCTCGCCGAGCTGTGCATGGCCCTGCACGCGCTGTCCCAGCCAGCCCACCATCCGGGGCTGGCCTCCTGGACCGCCGCCACGGCCGCCGGCCTCGATCCGTGCATAGCGGACCGGCTGCTGGAGGGCGACTTCATGTGGCGCAGTTCGTTCTCCGACATATTCATGGCCTTCGCCGGGATCCCCGGCGGCACCGGCCTGCCCGCGGCGACGCTCGCCGAGGAGCTCGACGTCCTCGACCGGCTGGACGACGAGCGGTTCGTGACGGCCGCACTGGAGCACTGCTGGCTGGCTCTGTACAACGAGGGCGGCGGGCCGTCCCCGCTGACCGACGCGGGGGCGCGGGCCAGGGTGCTGGAGACGGCCGCGGCGCGCGGGCCCGGCCCGCTGGAGTTCTCGCTGCGGCTGCTGGACGACACCGCGGCCGTACGGGTGTGGCTGCGGCGGCTGCTGGAGGACTGCGACGAGGCGTTCTTCGCGCAGACGTGGCGGCGGGTGGAGCCGGAGCAGGCCGCGGACGCCCGGCACAAGGCGGAGGTGCTGCGCCGCAAGGGGCTGGCGGCCGCGCTGGAGGAGGTCTCGGGCGCCCTCGGCGTCGATCCGGAGCGGACCGTCATCACCGCGGACAAGATGGTGCACGGCACCGCGACCGCGACCGATCCGGACCTGGGGCCCGGACTGGTGTTCGTCCCGACGCACTTCGGCTGGCCGCACCTGCTCGTGCTGCACGCCCCCGGCTGGCGGCCGGTCGTCCACTATCCGCTGCGCCGGCCCGGACTGCCCTCCCCGGGCCCGGTGGACCTGCTCCGCCGCCGAATGGAGGCACTCGCGCACCCCATGCGGATGATGCTGTGCCGGAGCCTGGCGAGGGCGCCGTACACGACGAGCGAGCTGGCGCGGGTCCACGGCATCACCCCTCCGGAGGTGTCCCGGCACCTTTCGGCCCTGAAGAAGGCGGGTCTGCTGCATACGCGCCGTCAGGGGCGCTATGCGCAGCACCAGTTGGATCTGGGGGCGGTTGCCCGGATCGGACCCGACTTCATCGAGGGCGTCCTGCGGTAGAGATGACCGGTTTCGAACCATACGGATGTACCGATATATGGAATTCACAAACCGGAATCAGCGAAAACTCTGGCCAGATCCGCCTCCCCGTCTATACCGTGCGTCCACCACTCCCCCCACGTAGCGCGTTTCGCTTCCGTGTGTCCGCTCGCACCCGTCGTGGAAGGACCTTCATGCCGTCACGCCGTATAGCTGCCGCGACCGCCGCCCTGGCCGCCGCCGCCCTCGCCTCCCCCCTGCTCCTGGCCGGCCCGGCCGGGGCGACCAGCCCCCAGAGCGACGCCGCCCGCGCCGACGCCCTGGCCAGGAAGCTGGTCAAGGACTCGACCGGCAAGGGCGCCTACAACCACCTGAAGGTCTTCCAGTCGATCGCCGACTACAACGGCGGCAACCGCGTGGCCGGCTCCAAGGGCCACGTGCAGTCCGCCCAGTACGTGGAATCGGTGCTGCGGAACGCCGGATACACCGTCTCGCGCAACGAGTTCGAATTCACGTACGTCGAGAAGGTCGCGGAAACCCTGAAGGTGAACGGCGCGAGCGGCCGCGACGTGCCCATCCACCTGATGACGTACACCGCGAGCGGCCCGGAGGGCGGCATCACGGCGCAGCTCGCGGCGGCACCCGTCGACGCCGACGGCACCAACGGCTGCGAGCCCGGCGACTTCGCGGCGGGCGCCTTCACCGGGAAGATCGCCCTGGTCAAGCGCGGCGGCTGCACCTTCGCGGTGAAGCAGGCCAACGCGGCGGCGGCCGGCGCGGTCGGCGCGATCATCTACAACAACACCGACGGCGCCCTCAACGGCACCCTCGGGGACCCGGCCGCCGGGAAGATCCCGACGGGCGGCGTCACCCAGGCGGACGGCGAGAAGCTCGCCGCCGAGACCGCGGCCGGCCCGGTCGAGGTCACCCTGGACCTCCGGGAGCTGCGCGAGCAGCGCAAGACGTTCAACGTCGTCGCGGAGACGAAGGGCGGCGACGAGAACAACACCGTCTTCCTCGGCGCGCACCTGGACTCGGTCGCGGCCGGTCCGGGCATCAACGACAACGGCTCGGGCTCCGCGGGCATCCTCCAGGTGGCGCAGCGCCTGGCGGGCGACCAGAAGAAGATCAAGAACAAGGTGAAGTTCGCCTGGTGGTCGGCCGAGGAGTTCGGCCTGCTCGGCTCCGAGGCGTACGTCGGCGGCCTGACCGAGGCGCAGAAGAAGCAGATCAAGCTGTACCTGAACTTCGACATGATCGGCTCGCCGAACGCCGCCTACTTCGTCTACGACGGCGACGACTCCGACGGCGTCGGCGCCGGCCCGGGCCCGGAGGGCTCCGCCCAGCTGGAGCGGGGGATCACCGACTTCCTGGACTCGAAGAACATCCCGCACGAGGGCACCGACTTCACGGGCCGCTCGGACTACGGCCCGTTCATCGAGGTCGGCATCCCCTCGGGCGGCACCTTCACCGGCGCCGAGGGCATCAAGACCGCGGGGCAGGCGGCCAAGTTCGGCGGCGAGGCGGGCAAGGCCTACGACCCGAACTACCACGCCGCGGGCGACGACCTGTCCAACATCGACCAGAAGGCCCTGGACATCAACGTGGACGTGATCGCGGACGCGGTCGGCCACTACGCCCACGACCTGGCGCCGCTGTCGCGTCCGGTGGTCTCGCAGCCGACCGGCGGCAACGCCGGCAGCGGCGGCGGCCTCCACGACGGCCACGGCCACGAGGTCACCGAGTAGCAGCGGCACCGGCTCCGGCCGGCCTGCGGAAACGGTCCGGCGGGGCCGGGCGGTGCACGTCGCCGCCCGGCCCCGCCGCGCGTCCGCGGCAAGCCGCTCAGTCCTGCGGCCAGGCCTCCACGCCGACCGGCTGCACCAGCCACCCGAAGTCGCCGAGGCCGCCCCGGGCCGTGAGCTCCGCGGCCTCCCCCGCCGCCGCGAGCGCCCGTACGTACGCCGCCGGGTCGGACGAGGCCAGGGCCAGCGGCGGCCGGGCCCCCGACACGCCGAGCGAGGCCAGCGCCTCCCGCTGGGTCAGCAGCACCGCGCCCGGCCCGGCGCAGGAGTCGAGGGCGACGTGCGCGGTGACGTCGCAGCCGCCGTCCGGCACGGGCGGGACCTGCCGGCCCTCCCGGAAGCCGGTCAGCGTGCCGTGCGGGGGCCGGGCCGCGCGGGTGTGCGCGTAGTCGACGGCCACCGCCAGGCCCCGCCCCAGCGTCGCGACGGCCGCCGCCCACGCCTCGTCCCGCGGCCGGCCGATCTCGGCCCGGCCGGGGCCCGGCCACCACCGGTCGAGCCACTCCCGGTCGGCGCCGTCCACCGGCCCGCCGGGGCTCTCCGCGCCGTCCGGGCCCACCAGGACGTACCGCCCGTCCTCGGCCACATCCAGGGGGACGTTGTCCAGCCACTCGTTGGCAAACAGCAGCCCCACCGCGCCCCGCGGCGGCGCGGCCGACCAGGCGATCCGCGGGTCCAGCCCGGCCGGCCGCGCCGCCTTCTCCACCGCGTACGGGCGCACCCGCGCGGCCGTCTCCTCCGGCAGCGCCGCCAGCACCCCGGCCAGCAGCTCCCCGCGCCCGGCGCCGACGTCGACCAGGTCCAGCCGGTCCGGCCGGCCGAGCTGCCCGTCGACCCGGCACAGCAGCCGGGCGACGGCCCGCGCGTACAGCGGGGAGGCGTGGACGGAGGTGCGGAAGTGCCCGGCGGGGCCCGGCCCGCCCGGGCGCACGTAGAAGCCGCCCGGCCCGTACAGCGCCGCCTCCATCGCCGCGCGCCAGCCGACCGGGCCGCGGCGTCCGCCCTCAGTGCTCATCCACCACAGGCTAAGCTCACGTCCACCTTGCGGAGTACACGTCCGGAGGACGGATCGCCCCTGTGGTTGACTCCAGCACCTATCCCGTTTTCCTACTCTGATGACGTGCAGCGCCTCTACGACTTCTTCCGCAGACACCCCACGGGGGTCGACACCTTCTGGGCTGTCCTCCTGTGCGGGATCGCGCTGCTCGAGGTCGCCGGCTCCGGCTCCGGCACCGCCGCCAAACTCCTCGCGGTCCCCTCGGTGGCCGCCATGGGCGCGGCCGTCGCCCTGCGCCGCCGGTGGACGCGGTCGGTGTTCGCGCTGGCCGTCGGCGCCGGCGCCTACCAGCTGCTGGCGGGCGTCCCGATCCACACCGCCGACTTCGGCATGCTGGTCGTCCTCTACACGGTGGCCGCCTCGGCCGCGATCCCGCGGGCCCTGTCCCGGGCCGCCTTCGGCATCGGGCTGGCCGCGGCCCCGCTGTACTCGCTGCGCTTCCCGGTCGACAAGGGCGACAGCACGGCGAACGTCCTGTTCACGCTGTTCGCCATGGTCCCCTTCGCGCTCGCCTGGGTGCTCGGCGACTCCCTGCGCACGCGCCGCGCCTACTACGCCGAGCTCGTCGAGCGGAACCAGCGGCTGGAGAAGGAGCGCGAGGCCCAGGCGAAGGTCGCCGTCGCCGCGGAGCGCGCCCGGATCGCCCGCGAGCTGCACGACGTCGTCGCGCACAACGTCTCGGTGATGGTGGTCCAGGCGGACGGGGCGGCGTACGTCATGGACGTGGCCCCCGAACAGGCCAAGGAGGCCCTCCAGACGATCTCCGGCACCGGGCGGCAGGCGCTCGCCGAGATGCGCCGCCTGCTGGGCGTGCTGCGCACCGGCGAGCCGCAGGAGTCCGAGGACTACGTGCCCCAGCCGGACGTGGAGCAGATCGAGGTCCTCGTGGAGCAGGTGCGGGCGGCCGGCCTCGACGTCTCCTTCGAGGTGGAGGGCGCGCCGCGCAAGCTGCCCACCGGGGTGGAGCTCACCGCGTACCGGATCGTGCAGGAGGCGCTGACGAACACGCGCAAGCACGGCGGCCCGGACGCCAGCGCCAGCGTCCGCCTGGTCTACTTCGACGACGGCCTCGGGCTGCTCGTCGAGGACGACGGCCGCGGCGCGGCCCACGAGATGTACGAGGACGGCGGGGCCGACGGCGCCGGGCACGGGCTGATCGGCATGCGCGAGCGGGTCGGTATGGTCGGCGGAACCCTGGACGCGGGCCCGCGTCCCGGCGGCGGCTTCCGGATCAGCGCGCTGCTTCCGCTCAAGAAGAGTTGACGAGGACGAGGTCGAGGTAACTGATGTCCATCCGAGTGATGCTGGTCGACGACCAGGTGCTGCTGCGCACGGGCTTCCGGATGGTGCTCGCCGCCCAGCCCGACATGGAGGTCGTCGCCGAGGCGGGCGACGGCCTGGAGGCGCTGGAGGTGCTGCGCTCCACCAAGGTGGACGTGGTGCTGATGGACGTGCGCATGCCCCGCCTGGACGGGGTGGAGGCGACGCGGCGCATCTGCGAGGCCCCGGAGCACCCGAAGGTCATCATCCTGACCACCTTCGACCTGGACGAGTACGCCTTCTCCGGGCTGAAGGCCGGCGCGAGCGGCTTCATGCTGAAGGACGTGCCCCCGGCGGAGCTGCTGGCCGCGATCCGCTCGGTGCACAGCGGCGATGCCGTGGTGGCGCCGTCGACGACGCGGAGGCTGCTGGACCGGTTCGCGCCGATGCTGCCGACCAGCACGCAGGAGCCGCAGAACAAGGAGATCGAGCGGCTGACCGAGCGCGAGCGGGAGGTCATGCTGCTGGTGGCGCAGGGGCTGTCGAACGGGGAGATCGCGGCCCGGCTGGTGCTGTCGGAGGCGACGGTCAAGACGCACGTGGGCCGGATCCTGACCAAGCTGAGCCTGCGGGACCGGGTGCAGGTCGTCGTCCTCGCCTACGAGTCGGGGCTGGTCCGGGCCGGCGGCGGCGCCGCGTAGCGCCCGCCCCGGCCCCGCCCCGCCGGCCCGGCTGTCGTCAGCCGGCGGCCATCCAGCGGTCCGGGCGGGCGCCCGCCCGGGAGGTCCGCGAGCGGTCCGCCTGGGCGGCGAGCAGGGCCGCGGCCTCGTCCGCGGCCCTCAGCCGCGCGGTGACCGTGCCGTCGGCCCCGTGGTCGACGTGGACGTCGGCCACGCCGCGGGCCCGCTCCCAGGGGCCCTGCGTGAGCCGGACGCTCTGCACCTTGGCGTGCGGGACGATCTCCGTACGGCGGCACAGCCGGCCGCGGCGGGCCGCGAAGACCTCCGGGGATACCGCCAGCGCGTACCCCTTCCACCACACCGGCACCACCCAGCGCGCGGCTCCGCGCGGTGCGGGCGCGAACTCCAGGGCCTCCGGATCGGCGCCGGGCAGGATCCGGGCTATCAGCTCCCGGGCCGCGGCCCGGGTGGCCACCGGGACGAGCACTCCGTTGTCCGACCCCGCGACGGCCAGCTCGACGCGGACCCAGCCGCGCCGCCGCCACAGCAGCGGCTCCACGATCCGCACGGACTGCACCCGCCCCGGCGGGACGGTCTCGTGGGCCCGGTCCAGCATGCCGTGGTCCAGGCGGAGCCCGTCCGGGGACTCGGCGACCCGCCAGTCGTACTCCGCCAGGAAGCGGCCGGCCGTGCTCGCCCAGGCGCCCGCCAGGACGGGCAGCAGCGCGGCGAACGCCCACGCGCTGTCGGCGTACCGCCACACGAGGAAGGCGGCCGCCGCCACGGCGGGCACCGCCGCCCAGGCGGACAGCGTCAGCGCGAGCGCCACCGCCAGGTCCCGGGGCCGCACCCGCAGCAGCTCACGCTGCGGCGCCTCCCCCACCCCGGCGGCCTGCTCGGGCGCGAAGCCGGCCGCGCGGGCCAGCAGCTCGGCGCGCAGCGCGACGGCCGTCCGCTCGTCGAGGAAGGCCAGCTCGTCCTTGTCCGCGGTGCCGATGACGTCGAGCCGGAGCTTGGCCACGCCCGCCACCCGGGCCAGCAGCGGCCGGGTGACGTCCACGGCCTGGATGCGGTCGAGCCGGATGTGGGCGGTGCGCCGGAAGAGCAGCCCGCTGCGGATGCGCAGCTCGGTGGCGGTGACCGCGTACCGCGTGAACCACCAGCCGAGGAAGCCGTACGCGGAGAAGAACGCGACGAGCGCGGCCAGCACGGCGGCGCGGAGCGCCGGGCTCAGGCCGCCGACCCACTCCGCCACGCGGTCGCCCTGCTGGGCGGCGATGCCGAAGGTGGCGGCGATCGGCACCCAGGCGCGGCGCAGCGGCGTCAGGACGTGCAGCCGCTGCTCGGCGCCCGGCTCGGGCGCGGCAGGCGCGGCGGGCGCGGCAGGCGCCGCGGGCTCGGCGGGCGCCGCGGGCTCGGCGGTATCCCGGGGCTCGGGGGCGGCCGGGCCGCTGGGGGTCGAGGGGCCGGAGGGGTCGGTTCCGTCGGTCACAGGCCCGCCGACCTCGCCTCGCCCAGCTCGGTGAGCCGGTCCCGGAGCCGCTCGGCCTCGGCCGGCGCCAGCCCGGGGATCTTCGCGTCCGTCGCCGCGGCCGCCGTGTGCAGCTGGAGGGAGGCCAGCCCGAAGCGGCGCTCCAGCGGCCCCGAGGCCACCTCGACGAGCTGCATCCGCCCGTACGGGACCACGGTCTCCTCCCGCCAGAGCACCCCCCGGCCGATCAGCAGGTCGTCGGCGCGCTCGGCGTACCGCCAGGAACGCCAGTTCCGCTCCAGCAGCCACCAGCCCCAGGCCAGGACGGCGAGCCAGAACCCCCCGCACACCGCCCACACCGGCCCCGCGAGCAGCGCGGGCACCACGGCGCTGACGACGGCCAGCGGCACCGTCCACAGAACCAGCAGCAGCCGCCGCAGACCCAGCAGCCCCCCGGGCAGCCGCACCCACTCGGGCCGACCCGTCCCGTCCTTCGTCCCCGTTTCCATGGGTCCAGCCTATGGTCTGCCCGGCGGACCACGGCCGGGCCCGCGGCGTCCGGCCCTGATCCGCCGGACAGACCTCGGGGCTGCGACAATGCCCGCATGACGGAGACCACGGTCGGCATCGGCGGCGCGGCGGAGAGCACGGACATGGTGCTCAACATCGGCCCGCAGCACCCCTCCACGCACGGCGTGCTGCGGCTGCGCCTCGTCCTGGACGGCGAGCGGATCGTCAGCGCCGAGCCCGTCGTCGGCTACATGCACCGCGGCGCGGAGAAGCTCTTCGAGGCCCGCGACTACCGGCAGATCGTCATGCTCGCCAACCGCCACGACTGGCTGTCGGCGTTCTCCAACGAGCTGGGCGTGGTCATGGCGGTCGAGCGGATGCTCGGCATGGAGGTCCCCGAGCGGGCCGTCTGGACGCGGACCCTGCTGGCCGAGCTGAACCGGGTCCTGAACCACCTGATGTTCCTCGGCTCCTACCCCCTGGAGCTGGGCGGCATCACGCCGATCTTCCACGCGTTCCGGGAGCGCGAGGAGCTCCAGGCCGTCATGGAGGAGGTCTCCGGCGGCCGCATGCACTACATGTTCAACCGGGTGGGCGGCCTGAAGGAGGACCTCCCGGCCGGATGGCAGGCCCGCACCCGCGCCGCCGTCGCCGACGTCCGCAGCCGCATGGACGTCTACGACAAGCTGGTGCACGGCAACGAGATCTTCCGCGGCCGCACCCGCGGCGTCGGCGTCCTGTCGGCCGAGGCGGTGCACGCGTACGGCGTCTCGGGCCCGATCGCCCGCGCCTCCGGCGTCGACTTCGACCTGCGCCGCGACGAGCCGTACCTGGCGTACGGCGAACTCCAGGACGTCCTGGAGGTGGTCACCCGCACCGAGGGGGACTGCCTGGCCCGCTTCGAATGCCTCCTCGACCAGACGCGCAACGCCCTCGACCTGGCGGACGCCTGCCTGGACCGGCTGGCCGAGCTGCCGCCCGGCCCGATCAACCAGCGGCTGCCGAAGGTGCTGAAGGCCCCCGAGGGCGCCACCTACGCCTGGACCGAGAACCCGCTCGGCATCAACGGCTACTACCTCGTCTCCAAGGGCGAGAAGACCCCGTACCGGCTGAAGCTGCGCTCGGCCTCGTACAACAACATCCAGGCGCTGTCCGTGCTGCTGCCCGGCACCCTCGTCGCCGACATGGTGGCGATCCTCGGCTCGCTGTTCTTCGTCGTCGGCGACATCGACAAGTAGCGGGCGCCCAGGGGCCGTTAGGGTGCGGGGATGACCTCAGGCATATGCACCCACCCCGGCGGCGGCACGCCCGCGGAGGACATCGGCGGGTACCTGCGGCGGCTCGGCTTCGCCCGGGCGCCCCGCCCGACGGCCGAGACCCTCTTCGCCCTGCAGCGCGCCCACCTGGAGCGCGTCCCGTACGAGAACATCGACATCCAGCTGGGGCGGCCGCCCGGCATCGACCCGGCGCTGTCCGCGCGCCGCTTCGCCGCCGGGCACGGCGGCTACTGCTTCCACCTGAACGGCGCCTTCGCGCTGCTGCTGGAGGAGCTCGGCTTCGACGTGACGCGGCACGTCGCGGGCGTGCTCGGGGCCGCGGACCGCGAGCGGCGCGACGTCAGCGGCGACCACCTGGCCCTGACCGTCCGCGTGGACGGCGGGGAGTTCTTCGTCGACGCCGGGCTGGGCGACGGGCCGCACGAGCCGCTGCCGCTGCGGTCCGGCACGCACCGGCAGGGGGCGTTCACGTACGGGCTGGAGCCGCTCGGCGGGGACGCGCCCGGCTGGCGGTACACGAACGAGGCCGCCCCCTGCCCGGTGGTGAACTTCCTGTCGGAGCCGGCCGCGACGGCCGACTTCGAGGCCGTGCACGCGCGGCTGTCCACCGCGGAGGACTCCGGCTTCGTACGGACCTTCGCGATGCTGCGGCGCGACGCGGACGGCGTCGACGCCCTGCGGGGGCGGGTCCTGCACCGCATCGACCCGGTCAAGGGGGACACCGAGCGGGTGCTGGGGACGCCGGGCGAGTTCTGGTCGGTCGTCGGCGGGCTGTTCGGCCGCGACCTCGGCGGGCTGACCGAAGAGGACCGCGAGGCGCTGTGGGACCGGGTCGACCGCGCCCACGCGGCGTGGCTCGCGTCCCGGGCGGAGGCCGGCGGCTCGTAGGGCCGGCCGTCGGCAGGACGCCGGGCGGGCTGTCGGTGCCGCAGGGCAGACTGGGGGCATGGCCCACTCACCCCGACGCGCCTGCCCTTCCTGCGGGCGCGACTGCGCCGTGACCGCCGGCCGGATCGCCCGGCACGACCCGCCGGCCGGGCGGGACCGGGGCGCCCTCGTGTCCTGCCCCGGCTCCCGGGCCCGGGTCGTGCTCGGCGCGTCCGCGCCCACACTGGACGGCTTCGTACTGTCCGAAGTCCCCGGCCAGCTGCCGCTGTTCTGAGTAGGGCGGCACGCG
This sequence comes from Streptomyces sp. NPDC031121, assembly GCF_055570615.1. Taxonomy (NCBI): domain Bacteria; kingdom Bacillati; phylum Actinomycetota; class Actinomycetes; order Kitasatosporales; family Streptomycetaceae; genus Streptomyces; species Streptomyces sp. NPDC031121. The sequence continues at coordinate 168,141 of NZ_JBVIGV010000014.1, read as the reverse complement.
GGGGGTGAGTAGGCGGACGGATGCCGGCGGCCGGCCGCGCCGGACACGATGGCCGCATGACCTGGTACCGGCAGACCACCCCCACCGCGCAGGCGGCCCGCGCCACCCGGATCCGCCGGGGGGCGGTCATCGCCCTCGTGCTGTTCCTGCCTCTGCTGGCCGCCGCGGAACTCGCGGTGCTGGCCACGGACACGGGCGGCCGGTGCCTGGTGTACGGCGGCTGCGCGCCGTTCCCGTGGGAAGCGTTCCTGTGGGTCTGCGGCGCCGCGGCGGCCGCCTGCGCGGCGGCGGTGGCCGCACCGTTCCGGTTCCGTGCGACGGCGCACGGCGCCCAGGTGGGCCTCCAGGTGCTCGCCGTCCTGATCGTCCTGGCCCGGCCCTGACCGGAGCACAGGATCCGCCGCGCACGGGGGTCGCGGCGGCCGGGCCGTCCCTCCCGCGCCCGCCGGGTCCGGGAGGGCCGGCCGGGGTCCGTCCGGCCCCGACCCGGCCACAGCCCTAGGAGATGGCGCTGCGGAGGCGGACGACGTCGATGGGCTCGGTCTCGTCGTGCTCGGTCAGGTCGATGACCTGACCGGCGTCGTCGTGCTGCCCGGCCTCGGCCGGGCCCTCGGCGGCCTGCTCCGCGTCGGTCTGCGGTGCGGCGGCGGCCCGGTCGGACTCCGCCTTGTGGGCTTCGAGGGCCTCGGCGCCGACCACGTCCGCGAGGTCCTCGTCCTGGACCGACTCGATCGCCGCGCGCGCCCGGTCGGCGCTCTTCGTGCCGAAGAAGTCGAAGCCGCCCATCGTGCGGGGCGCCGGCCGGCGGGCGGCCTGGTACGGGGCCACGGGGGCGGCGGGGCGGCGCGCCGGCAGCGCCGCGCCCTCCCCGGCCTCCCCGGGCGCTGCGGGAGCTGCGGGAGCTGCGGGAGCTGCGGGCGCGATGCCACGCGGCGGGGGGGGGGGGGGGGGGGGGGGGGGGGGGGGGGGGGGGGGGGGGGGGGGGGGGGGGGGGGGGGGGTA
>NZ_JBVIGV010000014.1:0-167130 GCF_055570615.1 Streptomyces sp. NPDC031121 | reverse complement strand
GTTTTTCTGCCCTCCCTGCTCTCTCCCCCCCCCCCCCCCCCCCCCCCCCCCCCCCCCCCCCCCCCCCCCCCCCCCCCCCCCCCCCGCCCCGCTCCTCGGCCTTGCGGGCCAGGGCGGCGAGGGCCGCGTGGGCGCGGGCGTACCCGACAGAGGTGGGCGCCCCGCTCGACGTGCGCCCTTCGGTGACCGCCGGGAGCGCCTTGGGGGCGTCGGCCGGGCCCGCGGAGGCCCCGGCGGCCAGGAGGCGGCGGCCCTCCAGCGCGCTGGCCCGCTCGGTCTCGGCGGTGGCGTAGCGGCGCAGCAGCGCCGCGTGCTCGCCGCGCAGGCCCGCGAGTTCGACCCGCTTGGCCCGCAGCTTGGCGTCGAGCCTGCCGCGCAGGACGCGGGCCTCTTCGAGGGCGACCTCCAGCTCGGCGATCCGCTCCTCGGTCCGCCACTCGTCCTTGACGCGCTCGCGCGCCAGTTCGGCGACGCGCCTACCCGCGGCGCGGTCCCAGCTGCGCATGAGGACGGCTCCCGCGGTGCCCGCGGCCGCCGCGAGGGCCGTGAGCAGCCGCAGCGCCACGGGCTGGTCGACCAGCCAGGCCGCGGCCGCGCCGGCGAGGGACACACCGGCGACGGCCGTCGGGGTGAGCAGCCGGTGCAGGGGTTCGGGGTTGCGGTGGCGTCCACGGGGCATGGCCAGAAATTTACAGGGCGTGGGGGTCGTGTGGGGGTGTCGGCGGGCAATCTGTTCCCGGCCCGTTGCCCGGCGCGCCCGCGCGCCCGTCAGCCGGCCAGCCCCTTGGCCTTCAGGTAGGCCTTCGCGACGTCCGCGGGCTTCTCCCGCAGGGCGTCGACCCGGCGGTTGAGGTCGGCGAGGTCGGCGGTCGTCAGGGTCCTCGTCAGGCCGTCGAGGGCCGCCGCGACCTCGGGCGCGCCCGCGTCCCTGGCGTTGACCACCGGCAGGACGTTGTCGGCGTTCTGGAGCTTGCGGTCGTCCTCCAGCAGGACCAGGCCGTAGCCGTCCAGCGTGGCGTCCGTGGTCGTGGTGAGGACCAGCTGGGCGGTGCCGTCCTTGACGGCCTGCTTGGCCTGCGGGGTGCCGACGCCCTTCGGGTCGATGCCGGAGACCGAGATCCCGTACGCCGTCTTCAGCCCCGGCGCGCAGAAGGGCCGCACGGAGCACTCGTCGCCGGCGGCGATCCGCACCGGAAGCCCGGATTTGCCGAGGTCGGAGAGGGTCTTCAGGTTGTTCTTCGCGGCGTACTCCTTCGACACGGCGAAGGCGTTCTGGTCGACGGCCCCGCCCGCCGGGAGGACCTTCAGGCCGAGGGGGGCGGCGAGCTTCTCCAAGGCGGCGACGGTCGCCGCGGCGTCGCTGGACGCGGCCGGCTTCTCCTGCGGCGCGTTCGGCCCGTTGACCTTGGCGTTGAGGAACTCGGCGAGCGTGGCGGCGTACTCGGGCACCACGTCGATCTCGCCCTTCTCCAGCGAAGGCTCGTACAGCTCGCGGTTGTTGACCGTGGTGACGGAGGTGCTGTAGCCGGCGTGGCGCAGTACCTGCGCGTACAGCTCGGCGAGCACGTTCGACTCGGTGAACCCGGCCGCCCCGACCACGAGGGCGCCCTTTCCTCCGCCCGCCCCGCCGGAGGCCGCCGCGGCGTCCTTGCTCTTCTCCAGGCTGTCGCCGCCGCAGGCGGTGAGCGAGGCGGCCAGGGCCAGCGCCCCGAGGGCGGCGCCGAGGGCGCGGACGGGCTTGCTCATGGGTGCTCCTCCAGAGGTGGGTACGGTCGCGGGGCGGGTGCGTCAGCGCGCCGCCGGGCGGGGGAACAGCCGGTCGACGGCGACGAGGACGCCCTCGACGAGCAGCGCGAGGCCCGCCACGAGCAGGGCGCCCGCCACGACCTGGGGGGTGTTGTAGGTGTTGAACCCGGCCGTGATGATCCGGCCGAGGCCGCCCTGGCCGACCATCGCGGCGATCGTGGCCGTCGCGACGACCTGCACGGCGGCCGACCGCACCCCGGTCATCACCAGCGGGCGCGCCAGGGGCAGTTCGACCCGCAGGAGCAGCTGGCCCGCGGACATGCCCATGCCGCGGGCGGCCTCGACGACGGACCGGTCCACGCCGCGCACGCCGACGTAGGCGTTGGTCAGCAGCGGCGGGACCGCGAAGAGGACGAGGGCGGCGACGGTCGGCACATTGCCGGCGCTGCGCAGCGGGGAGACCATGAACAGGGCCAGTACCGCGAACACCGGTACGGCGCGCCCGATGTTGGAGAGGTTCACGGCCAGGGCCCCGCCCCGGCCGGTGTGGCCGAGCCACAGTCCGGCGGGCAGCGCGAGGGCGCAGGCGAGCGCCAGGGCCGTCCCGCTGACCAGGGCGTGCTCGGCGAGCCGGTGCCACACGCCGTTCTCGCCGGACCAGTTGGCGCCGTCCGCCAGCCAGTCGAAGACCCTGCCGGGTACGCCCACGTTCAGACCTCCCCGTTCCGGTGCGCCCGCCGCCGGCCCGCGGCGCCTGGGTCGGCGCCGGCCGCGCGCGCCCACGGGGTGAGGAGCCGCTGCACGCCGAGGAGCAGCAGGTCCGCGGCAAGGGCGAGCAGCACGCACAGCAGGGAGGCGGTGAGCACCTGGGCCTTGAAGTCGCTGCTGACAGCCGGGGCGATGAGGTTGCCGAGGCCGCCCTTGCCGACGATGGAGCCGATGGTGGTCAGGGCGACGGTGGAGACGGTCGCGATCCGCACCCCGGCGAGCAGCGCGGGCAGCGCGAGGGGGAGTTCGACCTGCCACAGCAGCCGGCCCGGCCCGTACCCCATGCCGCGGGCGGCCTCCCGCACCTCCTCGGGGACGGCCTCCAGCCCGGCCAGGGTGTTGCGGACCAGGATCGTCAGCGAGTACAGCACCAGGCCGGTGACGACGAGGGCCGCCGACAGCCCGAAGAGCGGCAGCAGCAGGGAGAACATGGCCAGCGAGGGGATCGTGTAGAGCAGGGTGGTGAGTCCGAGCACGGGCGCGGCCCAGCGCCGGCCCCGGCGGGCCAGCAGGGCCAGGGGCACGGCCACGGCGAGGCCGATCAGGACGGACGCCGCGGTGATCCACACATGCTGGACCGTGGCGTCGGTGAGCTCCTCGGAGCGGGAGGCGACGTACTCCCAGCACAGCCAGTCGTTCGCCACCAGGCAGCCCTGCCCGGCCATCGCCCACCCCCTCACCGTGCCGCCGCTCGTACGCCCGTCTGGAACCGGGCGTCCTCCGCGACCCTATCCCCCGGTTCCCCGGGTGGCCGGAACCATTCGCACAGGGGCAACACACCCGTCACCTCCCGCCACCCGTCCGCGCCGCGGGTGCGCAAGGATGGCGGGGTGATCCGATTCGAGCACGTGACCAAGCGCTACGCCGATGGGACGACGGCCGTCGACGACCTCTCGTTCGAGGTGGCCGAGGGCGAACTGGTCACCCTCGTGGGCCCGTCGGGCTGCGGGAAGACCACCACCATGAAGATGGTGAACCGGCTGGTCGAGCCCACCTCCGGCCGGATCCTGCTCGGCGGCGAGGACATCGCGGCCGCCGACCCGGTGCAGCTGCGCCGCCGCATCGGCTACGTCATCCAGCAGGTGGGGCTCTTCCCGCACAGGACGGTGCTGGAGAACACGGCGACCGTTCCGCAGCTCGTCGGCACCCCGAAGGCCGCCGCCCGCGCCCGCGCCGCCGAACTCCTCGAACTGGTGGGCCTGGACCCCTCCGTGTACGGGGGCCGCTACCCCGCCCAGCTGTCCGGCGGGCAGCGCCAGCGCGTCGGGGTGGCCCGCGCACTCGCCGCGGATCCGCCGGTGCTGCTGATGGACGAGCCGTTCGGCGCGGTGGACCCGGTGGTCCGCGAGCGCCTCCAGAACGAGTTCCTGGCCCTGCAGAGGACGGTGCGCAAGACGATCCTGCTGGTCACGCACGACCTGGACGAGGCGGTCCGGCTCGGCGACCGCATCGCCGTGTACGGGGCGGGCACCATCGAGCAGTTCGACCGCCCGGCCGCCGTGCTCGGCGCGCCCGCCAACGCGTACGTGGCCTCCTTCGTCGGCGCGGACCGCGGCCTGAAGCGGCTGGCCGTCACCCCCGTCCGGGCCGGGGACCTGGAGCCGGCCGAGGGGCCGGCCCCGGCGGCCACGGTGCCGCTGGGGTCCTCGCTGCGCGAGGCGCTGGCCGCACTGCTCCGGCAGGACGCGGGGCGGATCGGGGTCGCGGACCCGGAGTCGGGGCGGCTCGCCGGCGTCCTGACCCCGCAGGGTGTGCACCGGGCGCTGCGGCGCGCGGAGGCCGCGGAGGACGGCGGCTCCTGACGGGGCGGCAGGCCCCGGTAACGCGGAAGACCGGCCGCGGGGGCCGGTCTCGTCCGGGTGTGAAGGCGCCGCCCCGGTGCTCCCGGGGCGGCGGTCAGGCCTGGATGCGGTTGCTCATCCACACCAGCATGGGCGGGATCTCGCGGCGCCAGGTGTTGAAGTTGTGGCCGCCGCTGTCGAGGATGATCGACGAGACCCGGTCCGGGCCCTTCACCAGCTTGATGAACTTGCGGGTGTCCTCCAGGTTCGGCTCGCCCTGCTCGCTGCTGGTGACGAGGAACGAGGTGCCCGCCGGCTGCTTGCGCTCCATGCTGTGGAGGATGTCGGCGCGCTTCCTCAGGTTGTCGTCGCCCTGGAACAGGTTGCCCGTGGTGGCGTCGTTCGGGGCCTCGTAGTACGCGGACAGGCCGGCCGCGGCACCGAACGTCTGCGGGTAGTGCGCGGCGATCTTCAGGGCGCAGTAGCCGCCGGTGGAGTTGCCGATGAAGCCCATGTTCTCCGGCTTCTTGCCGACCCGGAAGGTGCTCTGGATGGCCTGGGGCAGGTCCTGCGCGAAGAAGGTCTCGGTCTGCGGGCCGCCGGGTATGTCGACGCACTCGGTGTCCCGCGGCGGCGCGACGGTCGGGCGCAGCATGACCAGGATCATCGGCTTCATCTTGCCCGCCTTGGCCTGCTTGAAGGCCGTCATCGGGTAGTTCAGCCCTTTGATCAGGTTCTCCGCGGTGCCCGGGTAGCCGGTCAGCACGATGGAGGCCGGGAAGTTGGCGTCCTTGTGCTGCGGCTGGAAGTACTCCGGCGGCAGCCACACGTAACCGGGGCTCGTTATCTTCGACTTCTCGCCGGTTATGGAGACCTTGAGGATCTGGCCGCCCACCTGGGGCTGGGCGCCGCCCGGGACGTCGAGCTTCTGCTTGTCGACGACCTTGATGTCCTTGCTGCTCAGGGAGTGGTCGACGACCTTGCCGACGGAGGTCTCCTTGCCGAGCAGGTCCGCCCAGGAGCCGTAGAAGGAGAACGACTGGTTCGCGGCGAGGCCCACCGCCGCGAAGATCGCCAGCTGGGTGGCCAGCAGGAGGCCGATCCGGCCGAGCAGCGCACGCCAGGTGCGGCCCGAGAGCCGGGGCCAGAGGTACACGGTGGCCGCGAAGAGCAGCACACCGGCGGCGACGGCCAGCGCCAGAACCGTGTTACTGGTGAGACCCATGAGCAGTCAGTCGACTTTCTGATGGCAGGACTGGATTTTCTCGGCGAAAGAGTGAACCCGCTCGACCCCGGCGTCGTCCTAGTGGACGCACCACACTCCGGAGGCTGTCGTCGCGGCCTTCGGCCACATGATCTCTCGCGGAGCAACGGGAAGCGATGTCTAGCAGGATAGATGGCGATAAGTCGGGACAGGTTCCGAGCGGAGTGCGCCGAATCCTCCGCGGACCACGACCTGAGTCGGTCCCCGGCCTGGTGGGTACGGCCGTCACGATCGTCGGCCTCCTCGACATCGCCGCGGGTGTCTTCCCGCGGTTCAGGCACAGCCGGATCCACGCGGTCACCGAGGTGCTGCCCGGTTCGCTGGGCCCCTTCGCCGCCGCCCTCTCCATCAGCGCGGGCGTGCTGCTCCTCCTGCTCGCGCACGGCCTGAAGCGGCGCAAGCGCCGCGCCTGGCGCGCCGCCGTCGTCCTGCTGCCCGCGGGCGCCGCGGCGCAGTTCACGTACCGGCACTCGGTCATCGGCGTCGTCATCGCCGCGCTCCTGCTGGGCCTCCTGCTGCGGTACCAGGGCGAGTTCAAGGCGCTGCCCGACCCGCGCAGCCGCTGGAAGGCGCTGGCCAACTTCGTGCTGATGAGCGCCGGCTCCATCGGCCTCGGACTCGTCATCGTCAACTCCCACCCCGGCCGCGTCATCGGCCGTCCGGGGATCTACGAGCAGATCACCCATGTGATCTATGGCCTGTTCGGCTTCGAAGGACCCGTGGATTACGCCGGACGGGTGTCCTGGACCGTCGGCTACTCCCTCGGCGCCCTCGGCATGCTGACCGCGCTCACCACCATCTACCTCGCCCTGCGCCCCGAGCACCCGGCTGCCCGCCTCACCGCCGACGACGAGGCCAAGCTGCGCGAACTGCTCGCCCGGCACGGCGGCCGCGACTCCCTCGGCCACTTCGCGCTGCGCCGCGACAAGGCCGTCGTCTTCTCCCCCAGCGGCAAGGCCGCCGTCACCTACCGCGTGGTCTCCGGCGTGATGCTCGCCTCCGGCGACCCGATCGGCGACGTCGAGGCCTGGCCCGGCGCCATCGAGCGGTTCATGGAGGAGGCCAAGGCCCACTCCTGGACCCCTGCCGTCATGGGCTGCAGCGAGACGGGCGGCGAGGTCTGGACCCGCGAGACCGGCCTGGACGCCCTGGAGCTCGGCGACGAGGCGATCGTCGACGTCAAAGACTTCTCCCTCACCGGCCGCGCCATGCGCAACGTCCGCCAGATGGTGAAGCGCATCGAGCGCAACGGCTACACCACCAAGGTCCGCCGCGTCTCCGACCTGACCGAGGAGGAGCTGGAGCAGGTCCGCGGCGCCGCCGAGGCCTGGCGCGGCACCGACACCGAGCGCGGCTTCTCCATGGCCCTGGGCCGGGTCGGCGACCCGGAGGACGGCGACTGCATCATCGCGACGGCCCACCGCACCGAGGAGGGCGACACCAGCCCCTTCGGCGACCTCAAGGCCATCCAGCACTTCGTGCCGTGGGGCAAGGACGGCATGTCGCTGGAGCTGATGCGCCGCGACCGGGCCGCCGACCCCGGCATGAACGAGCTGCTGATCGTCGCCTCCCTGGAGGCCGCCCCCTCCCTCGGCATCGAGCGGGTCTCGCTGAACTTCGCGATGTTCCGCTCCGCCCTGGCCCGCGGCGAGAAGATAGGCGCCGGCCCGGTCCTGCGGATGTGGCGCAACCTGCTGGTCTTCCTCTCCCGCTGGTTCCAGATCGAGTCGCTGTACAAGTTCAACGCGAAGTTCCGGCCCCGCTGGGAGCCCCGCTTCGTGGTCTTCCGCAGCACCGGCGACCTGCCCCGCATCGGCTTCGCCGCCATGCAGGCCGAGGGCTTCGTGACCCTCGCCCTGCCGCGGCTCTTCGCCGCCCGCCGCCGCCCCAAGCCGGCCCGCACCTGCGCCCACGCCCACCTGCGGGCGGCCGCCGCCCCGGCCAAGGCGCCGGAGCGCGAGGTCCAGGCGGCCTGAGCCCCGCCCCGCCCGCCGCCACCGCGGCATCAGCGGCAGCAGTCGTACGCATCGCCCGGCCCCCGGTCCGCCCGGGGGCCGGGCTCCGTGCTTTCCCGGGCCGTGCCCCGCGGGCGCCTACTCACGGGTAACCGGCCGGCCGCCGCCCGGGCCGTGCCCGGAGCGGGGCAGCCCTACCCTGGGACCATGAACAACACGCACGGGGCCGTCGGCAGGGGCCGGGTCGCAGGCCTGCCGGAATGGGACCGCTGCGGGGTCATGGGCGTCGTCAACGTCACCCCCGACTCCTTCTCCGACGGAGGCCGGTTCTTCGACACGACCGCCGCCGTCAAGCGGGGCCTCGACCTCGTCGCGCACGGCGCCGACCTCGTCGACGTCGGCGGCGAGTCCACCCGCCCCGGCGCCACCCGCGTCGACGAGGAGGAGGAGCTGCGCCGCGTCGTCCCCGTGGTCCGCGGCCTCGCCTCCGAGGGCGTCACCGTCTCCGTCGACACCATGCGGGCCTCCGTCGCCGCGCAGGCCGTCGCGGCCGGCGCCCGCCTGGTCAACGACGTCAGCGGCGGCCTCGCCGACCCCGGGATGGTGCCCGCGGTGGCCGCCGCCGAGGTGCCGTTCGTCGTGATGCACTGGCGCGGCTTCAGCGCCGGCATGAACAGCCTCGCCGTCTACGGCGACGTCCTCGCCGAGGTCACCGCCGAGCTCCGCGACCGCATCGACGCCGTCGTCGCCGGCGGCATCGCCCCCGAGCGGCTCGTCGTCGACCCCGGGCTCGGCTTCGCGAAGAACGCCGAGCACGACCTGGCCCTCGTCGCCCACCTGCCCGACCTGCGGGCCCTCGGGTTCCCGCTGCTCGTCGCCGCCTCGCGCAAACGATTCCTCGGCCGGGTCCTGGCCGGTGCCGCCGACGCCGCGCCGCCGCCGGCCCGCGAGCGCGACGCCGCCACCGCGGCCGTCTCCGCCATCGCCGCCCACCAGGGGGCCTGGGCCGTACGGGTCCACGAGGTACGGGCCACCGCCGACGCGGTTCGGGTGGCCCGCGCCGTGGAAGGGGCTCTGTGACCGGTCCCGCACCCGAGGCCCGACCCACCCGGAAAGGGGCAAGGTGAGCAGAACCGACATCGAAGCGGTCGAAGAGGTCAACACGGCTTTCTACGAGGCCATGGAGCAGGGGGACTTCGACACCATGTCGGCGCTCTGGCTGGAGGACGAGGTCTCCTGCGTGCACCCCGGCTGGCCCGTGCTGAGCGGCCGCGGGGAGGTGCTGCGCTCGTACGCGCTGATCATGTCGCACACCGACTACATCCAGTTCTTCCTCACCGACACCAAGGTCGCCGTCCTGGGCGACACGGCCCTGGTCACCTGCACCGAGAACATCCTCAGCGGGGGGCCCGCCGAGGACGGCGGCGAACTCGGCCCGCTCGTCGGCCAGCTCGTCGTCGCCACGAATGTGTTCAGACGCACATCCGAGGGCTGGCGCCTGTGGTCCCACCACGGATCCCCGGTCCTGGCGGACACCGACGAGGACGACGAGGAGCCCTCCGGCTGACCCCTACGGCAGGCCGGGGCCCCGTTCGCAGGTAGATTCGACGGCGGACGACGCCGACCGCACTCGGCGCAGGCCCAAGGATCCGGGGAGTCCCGGACCGCAAGCACTACGAAGCAGGAGTGATTCGCGTGGATCGTGTCGCGCTGCGCGGCCTCAAGGCCCGCGGGCACCACGGCGTCTTCCCCCGTGAGCGCGAGGAAGGCCAGACCTTCATCGTCGACCTCGTGCTGCACATCGACACCCGCCCGGCCGCGGCGGACGACGACCTGGCGAAGACGGTCCACTACGGCGTCGTCGCCGAGGAGGTCGTCGCCGTCGTCGAGGGCGAGCCCGTCGACCTCATCGAGACCCTGGCCGAGCGGATCGCCCAGCAGTGCCTCAAGCACGAGGCCGTCGCCCAGGTGGAGGTGGTCGTCCACAAGCCGGACGCGCCGATCACCGTCCCCTTCGACGACGTGACCATCACGATCACCCGGAGCCGCGCGTGAACAACGGACTGAACGCCCAGAGCGACCCGACCGTCCAGCCGGTGCCGGCGTCCGTCGTCGAAGCCGTCGACGCCGCCGACGTCACCCTGTCCAACCCGAAGTGGGCCGTGATCGCCCTCGGCTCCAACCTGGGCAACCGGATGGAGACCCTCCAGGGCGCCGTCGACGCCCTCGGCGACACCCCCGGCATCCGCGTCAAGGCCGTCTCCCCCGTCTACGAGACCGAGCCGTGGGGCGTCGAGCCCGGTTCGCAGCCCTCGTACCTGAACGCGGTGGCGCTGGTGAAGACGACCCTGCCGCCGTCCTCCCTGCTGGAGCGCGGCCACGCCATCGAGGAGGCCTTCGACCGCGTCCGCGAGGAGCGCTGGGGCCCCCGCACCATCGACGTCGACATCGTCGCGTACGCGGACGTCGTCTCCGACGACCCCGTGCTCACCCTGCCGCACCCCCGGGCCCACGAGCGGGCCTTCGTGCTGGCCCCCTGGCACGACGTCGACCCCGAGGCTCGGATCCCGGGCCGCGGGCCCGTCGCCGGCCTGCTGGACGGGCTCGGCCGCGGCGGCGTGACGCCGCGCCCCGACCTGGAACTCCGCCTGCCCGAGTAGTCGTTAGCCTGGTCACTGCCAGACAGCCGGGGAACCGGCGCGGAAAGCGGGGAGCGGGCACGTGAAGCAACTGAAGCCGGCCGTCCTGGCGGGCATCTTCGCCGTGGCCGGGGTGCTGTCCTGGGCGGGCGCCCGGCTGTGGAACGCCTACGGCAGCCTGCCCGGCGTCCCCCTGGCGGCGCCCGTCGTTCTCGGCGTGATCGCCGTGGTGCTGCTCGCCACGGCGCTGTCGCTGCGCTCGCGGCTGAAGGCCCAGCGGGAGCGCCGTCCCGACGCGAAGGGCGTCGAGCCGCTGATGGCCGCCCGGGCGCTGGTCTTCGGCCAGGCCAGCGCGCTGGTCGCGGCGCTCGTCGCGGGCATGTACGGCGGCGTGGGCGTCTTCCTCCTCGCCGACGGCCTGGAGGTGCCCGCCCGCCGGGACCAGGCCTGGTACGCGGCGTTCTCGGTCCTCGCGGGCATCGCTGTCATCGCCGCCGCCCTTTTCCTGGAGCGCGTCCTGAAGCTCCCCGAGGACGACGACACCGCCCCGCCGCAGGCCCCCTCGCGGGCCTGACCGCCGCCCGGGCCCCGCCCGGCGGCTCCGGCCACCGGGCGGCACGCCCTCCCGCGCACCGGCGGGGCCGCCGCGTCAGCGGGCCATTATCAGGCTCATGGCCTCGCTGCGGGTGGCGGAGTCGCGGAGCTGGCCGCGGACCGCCGAGGTCGTCGTCTTCGCGCCCGGCTTGCGGATGCCGCGGACCGACATGCACATGTGCTCGGCCTCCACGACGACGATCGCGCCGCGCGCCTCCAGGATCTCCATCAGCGAGTCCGCGATCTGCGTGGTCAGCCGCTCCTGCACCTGCGGGCGCCGGGCGTAGACCTCGACGAGGCGGGCCAGCTTGGACAGCCCGGTGATCTTCCCGCTCTCCGCCGGGATGTACCCGACGTGGGCGACGCCGTGGAAGGGCAGCAGGTGGTGCTCGCAGAGGGAGACGATCTCGATGTCCTTGACCAGGACCATCTCGTCGTGCCCGAGGTCGAACGTCGTCGTCAGGACGTCCTCGGGCTTCTGCCACAGGCCCGCGAGGATCTCCCGGTAGGCCCGGGCCACGCGCGCCGGCGTCTCCAGGAGGCCTTCCCGGTCCGGGTCCTCGCCGACCGCCAGGAGGAGCTCGCGGACGGCTGCTTCGGCCCGCTTCTCGTCGAACACGCCGATCGTGCCCTCGCCGTCCAGCGTCACTGGGTCGGTCATCTGTGCCTCGTTCCTGTCTTCGCTCACACGGGCATACGAAAATGCCGCGCCCCCCAGGCTAGAACCCGGGGGGCGCGGCTTCCATTCCGGGACCTGCCCCGGCCTGCGCCTACTCGGCGCGGTCCTCCGTGACAGGCTCCTTCTCCACCGACACGGCGGCCGAGGTGCCGTTCGCCGCGTTCGTCAGCTGGAGCTCCTTCGGGGAGAGCACCGGCGGGCGGGTCGACGGGGTGCGGTGCGCCGAGCCGGTCCAGGCCGGGCGGGCCGGGCGCTTGACCACCGTGGAGAAGATCTCGGCGATCTCCTCCTTGCCCAGGGTCTCCTTCTCCAGGAGGGCCAGGACCAGGTTGTCGAGCACGTCCCGGTTCTCGACCAGGATCTCCCAGGCCTCGTTGTGCGCGGTCTCGATGAGCTTCTTGACCTCTTCGTCGACCAGCGCCGCGACCTCTTCCGAGTAGTCCCGCTGGTGCGCCATCTCGCGCCCCAGGAACGGCTCGGTGTTGTCGCCGCCGAACTTGATCGCACCCAGCCGCTCGGTCATGCCGTACTGGGTGACCATCGCGCGGGCCGTGGCCGTGGCCTTCTCGATGTCGTTCGCGGCGCCGGTGGTCGGGTCGTGGAAGACCAGTTCCTCCGCCGCGCGGCCGCCCAGCATGTAGGCCAGCTGGTCGAGCATCTCGTTGCGCGTGGTCGAGTACTTGTCCTCGTCCGGCAGGACCATCGTGTAGCCCAGGGCCCGGCCGCGGGACAGGATCGTGATCTTGTGGACCGGGTCGGAGTTCGGGGACGCCGCCGCCACCAGGGCGTGGCCGCCCTCGTGGTACGCGGTGATCTTCTTCTCCTTGTCGGACATGATCCGGGTCCGCTTCTGCGGGCCCGCCACGACGCGGTCGATCGCCTCGTCCAGCATGTGGTTGTCGATCAGCTTCTTGTCCGAGCGGGCCGTGAGCAGCGCGGCCTCGTTCAGCACGTTCGACAGGTCGGCACCGGTGAAGCCGGGGGTGCGCCGGGCGACGGCCGACAGGTCGACGTCCGGGGCGACCGGCTTGCCCTTCTGGTGGACCTTGAGGATCTCCAGGCGGCCCTGCATGTCCGGCCGGTCGACGGCGATCTGCCGGTCGAAGCGGCCCGGGCGCAGCAGCGCCGGGTCGAGGATGTCCGGGCGGTTCGTGGCGGCGATCAGGATGACGCCGCCCTTGACGTCGAAGCCGTCCATCTCGACGAGCAGCTGGTTCAGGGTCTGCTCGCGCTCGTCGTGGCCGCCGCCGAGGCCCGCACCGCGGTGCCGGCCGACGGCGTCGATCTCGTCGACGAAGACGATCGCCGGGGCGTTGGCCTTCGCCTGCTCGAACAGGTCGCGCACACGGGAGGCGCCGACGCCGACGAACATCTCGACGAAGTCGGAACCGGAGATCGAGTAGAACGGGACGCCCGCCTCGCCGGCGACGGCGCGCGCCAGCAGGGTCTTGCCCGTGCCGGGCGGGCCGTAGAGCAGGACGCCCTTGGGGATCTTCGCGCCGACGGCCTGGAACTTGGCCGGCTCCTGGAGGAACTCCTTGATCTCGTGGAGCTCCTCGACGGCCTCGTCCGATCCGGCGACGTCCGCGAAGGTCGTCTTCGGGGTGTCCTTGGTGATGAGCTTGGCCTTCGACTTGCCGAAGTTCATCACCCGGGAGCCGCCGCCCTGCATCTGGTTCATCAGGAACAGGAAGACGACCACGATGAGGACGAAGGGCAGGAGCGAGAGCAGCACGCTCAGGAAGGGGCTGGTCTTGTCCGGGGCGACGGAGTACCCGTCGGGGATCTGACCTGCTTCGTACTTGGTCTGGAGGCTCTGGGCGAGCTGCACGCCCTGGTCTCCGATGTAGTTGGCCTGGAACTTCGTGCCGGACTTGTCGCCGAGCTTCTCGTTCTTCTTCAGGTCAATCTTGATCATCTGGCTGTCGCCGGTGGTCAGGCGCGCCTGCTCCACCTGGCCACTGTTGATCGCCTTGATGACCTCGCTGGTGTCCACCGACTTGTAGCCGCCGCCTGAGCTGACGACGTTCATCAACACGACCACGGCGAGGACGGCCAGCACGATCCACATGACCGGCCCACGGAAGTATCGCTTCACGTCCATCCATACGGGACGCAAGGCGCCCCGTCCCTCCTGCCCGTAGGTAAATGCTGCTGTGAGTAAAGACTGTTCTTCGGAATGTACCCCTGTATTGTCACCCGCGGCCCGTGGGACGGCTGACAGAACTGCTTTCCCCTGCTTCAACGGCGGGGGGCGGCCGGGGGTTCCCCGGCGGGGACCCCGGTCGGAGCCCCCGCGCAGGAGCTGTGTCAGCCGCCGTAGACGTGCGGGGCGAGGGTGCCGACGAACGGCAGGTTGCGGTACTTCTCGGCGTAGTCGAGGCCGTAGCCGACGACGAACTCGTTCGGGATGTCGAAGCCGACCCACTTCACGTCGATGGCGACCTTCGCGGCGTCGGGCTTGCGCAGCAGGGTGACGACCTCCAGGGAGGCCGGCTGGCGGGAGCCCAGGTTCGACAGCAGCCAGGACAGCGTCAGGCCGGAGTCGATGATGTCCTCGACGATCAGGACGTGCTTGTCCTTGATGTCGGTGTCCAGGTCCTTGAGGATCCGCACCACGCCGGAGGACTGGGTGCCGGCGCCGTACGAGGACACCGCCATCCAGTCCATGGTGAGCGGGGTGGACAAGGCACGCGCCAGGTCCGCCATCACCATCACCGCGCCCTTGAGGACGCCGACGATGAGCAGGTCCTTGCCCGCGTACTCCGCGTCGATCTTCGCGGCCAGCTCGGCCAGCTTCGCGTCGATCTCTTCCTTGGTGATGAGCACCGACGCCAGGTCGCTGCCCATGTCCTTCTCGTCCACCCGCATCACTTTCGTTGTCGGCCGGGACCCCGGGGGGCGACCCCGGAGGACTCAGCCGTGTTTCAGCACCTATCAGCCCTGCCGGATGACAAGTCTGCCACCCTGGCGCCGGGCCTCGACCCGGCCGGGCAGGTTGATGGCGCCCTGGCCCCGCCATCCGGTGATGAGCCGGTCGACTTCCTCGATGTGGCGGGCGAAGAGGGAGCCGGCCGGGGAGCCCGCCGCGACCACGGCCCGGCGCAGCACGCGGCGGCGGACGGCCGGGGGCAGGGCGTAGAGCTTGGCGCACTCCAGCCGTCCGTCGTCGTCGCGTACGCCGGCCTCGGCCTCGGCCGCCCAGGCGTCGAGGGCGTCCGCGTCGTCGCGGGAGAGCTGGGCGGTGCGGGCGAGCGCCTCGACGACGCCCTTGCCGAGGGCCTTCTCCAGCGCGGGCAGTCCCTCGTGCCGCAGCCGGGAGCGGGTGTAGGCGGGGTCGATGTTGTGCGGGTCGTCCCACACGGGCAGCGACTGGACCATGCACGCCTTGCGGGCGGTCTGCCGGTCGACCCGGAGGAAGGGGCGGCGGTAGCGGTGGGTGCGGCCGGGGGCGCCCTGGCCGCCGGGGCCGGCGGACACCTCGGGCATGCCGGACAGGGAGCGGATTCCGGAACCCCGGGCCAGCCCCAGCAGGACGGTTTCCGCTTGATCGTCCCGCGTGTGGCCGAGCAGCACGGCGGCGGCGCCGAACCGGTTCGCGGCGTCGTCCAGGGCGGCGTAGCGGGCGTCCCGGGCGGCGGCCTCGGGACCGCCCTCGCGGCCGACGCGCACGGTGACCGCCTCGACCGGGTCCAGGCCCAGGGCGGCCATGCGGGTGGCGACCTCGGCCGCCCGCAGGTCCGAGCCGGGCTGGAGGCCGTGGTCGATGGTGACGCCGCCGGCCCGGATGCCCAGCTTGGGCGCCTCGAAGGCGAGCGCCGAGGCGAGGGCCATGGAGTCGGCGCCGCCGGAGCAGGCGACGAGGACGAGCGGCGGGGTGCCTCCCCCGGGCGCCGGGTGGAGCGCGCCCCGGCCGGCGCCGCCTCGGTCGGCGGGCCGTTCGGTGAGGTCGGTCAGGACGTCGTGGAGAACGCGGCGGACCGCCAGGCGTATCGCCGCGACCGCAGGATGGGGACCCATGTCCGGTGCCCTTCGGTGGAGTTTCGTCAGATGCCGTGGGAGGCCGGGAGCGGCCTCCGCGGGGATGGCGGTTGTCACTCAGAGTGCGTCGATGGTGACAGAACCGAGCCGTTCCCTGAGCATCGCACGCCCTTCCACGCCTCACGGTCCCTCGGACGGGTGACGCTCGTTCCCTCCATGAGACAGGTTTACGCCTGCCGGGTCACTCCCCTTCGCCCGCTTCGCCGCCCCTGGTGCCGTGACCGGGAGAGTTCACCGGGTCGCGGCGCCCGGCCCGGCGCCTCGCGGCGTTGCCGGACCGCGCTCGTACGCCCCGTACGCGCCGCGGCCCTCCGCCTTGCGATGCACCGCACCGGACACCGCGACCCCGCAAACCCTCCCGGCCACAGCGCTAGCCGTGCACGCGGGCCACCCAGTCCGCGGGCCGGGCGATCTCCGCCTTGGTCGGCAGCGTGTTGGGGGAGGTCCACACCCGGTTGAAGCCGTCCATGCCGACCTGCCCGACGACGGCCCGCACGAAGCGCTCACCGTCCCGGTACTGGCGCAGCTTGGCGTCGAGGCCGAGCAGCTTGCGCAGCGCGGCGTCCAGCCGGCCGGCCCCGGTGGCGCGGCGCTGCTGGAACTTCTCCCGGATCTCGGCCACGGAGGGCACCACCGCGGGGCCGACGCCGTCCATCACGTAGTCGGCGTGGCCCTCCAGCAGGGACATCACGGCGGTGAGGCGGCCCAGCACCTCGCGCTGCTCGGGCGTCTGGACGAGCTCGACGAGGGTCCGGCCCTCCTCGCCGCGCTCGGCGTCGGGCCGGGCCCCGGCGAAGGCCTGGGCGGCTTCGCGCAGCCGCTCCAGGAGGGCGGCCGGGTCCATCTCGGTCGCGCCGAGGAAGCTCTGGATCTCCGCTTCGAGGTGGTCGCGCAGCCAGGGCACGGCCGTGAACTGGGTGCGGTGCGTCTCCTCGTGCAGGCAGACCCACAGCCGGAAGTCGTGGGGGTGCACGTCCAGCTCGCGCTCGACGTGGACGACGTTGGGGGCGACGAGCAGCAGCCGGCCGCCGGCGGCCGCCCCGGAGCCGCGGGAGAGGTCGCGCTCCAGGGGCGCGAAGGTCTCGTACTGGCCGAGCACCCGGGAGGCGAGGAAGCTCAGCAGCATGCCGAGCTCGACACCGGTGACCTTGCCGCCGACGGCGCCGAGGACCCCGGCGCCGGGGGTGCCGGCGCGGCGGTCCTGCATCTTGCCGAGCAGCGGCGCGAGGAGCTCGCGGAAGCCGGCCACGTTGGCCCGGACCCAGCCGGCCCGGTCGACGACCAGGACGGGGGTGTCGGGGACCTCCGCCCCCTCGGGGATCATCCGGGTGAACCCGCGCACGTGGCGCTCGGAGGTCCTGGCGTGCCGGCGCAGCTCCGCCACCACGGCCCGGGCCTCGTCGCGCGTGACCTCCGGACCCGGCCGGACCAGCCGCGTCGCGGTCGCCACCGCGAGGTTCCAGTCGACCATCTCGGCACCACCGATGCTCGTCATGCGTCAACGGTACGTGGACCGGGCCCGCTGCGGATCCCCCGCGCAGCCGCCGGTGTAACGCCTCGGGCGCGGGCCCGCTCCGGGGCCTGTCCGGCGGATCAGGGCCCGGCAGGCGCTAGCGGGCGGCGGCGACGGCCGCGGCGAGCCGGTCGAGCCGCTTCTCGGCGGCGGGGCCGTCGGGGGCCTCGGCGCTGAGGAACGCGAAGGCGAGCAGCCGCCCGGAGGCGTCCACGACGGTGCCCGACAGGGCGTTCACCCCGCTGAGGGTGCCGGTCTTGGCGCGGACGAGGCCCGCCGCCGGGGAGTCGCCCGCGTTGCGGGCGCGCAGCGTGCCGGTGAACCCGGCGACGGGCATCCCGGTGAGGACGGGCCGCAGCTCGGGGTGGTGCGGGTCGGCGGCCTTCGCCAGGATCCCGGTGAGCAGGCTTCCGGTGAGGCGGTCGGCGCGGTTCAGGCCGCTGCCGTCGGCGAAGCGCGAGCCGGCCACGTCCAGGCCGAGGGAGGCGAGCCGGTAGGACACGGCCTGCTCGGCGCCCTCGAAGCTGGCGGGCCGGCCGGAGGCGAGGGCGGTCTGCCGGGCGAGCGCCTCGGCGATGTCGTTGTCGCTGTGGGTCAGCATCCGCTCGACGAGCCCCGAGACGGGCGTGGAGAGGGTGACGGCGAGCGGCTGGGTGCCCGCTGCGGGCCTGGCCCGGGCGGGTTCCCCGGTGACGGTGATGCCGCGTTCCGCCAGGAGGGCGGCGAAGGAGCGCGCGGTGTCGGCGGCGGGGTCCTCGGCGCGCGCCACGGGCCCGGAGACGGAGTCGTCGGGCCGGGCCTCGTCGGCCATCAGGGAGGTGACGGGGGCGAGGTTGCCGTTGACGCCGATCGGGTGCCTGGCCGGGCCGGTGAAGAGGCTGTCGTCGTAGCCGAGGGCGACCGTGTCCCGGCCGGTGGCCTTGAGGGCCTGGGCGGTGTCGGCGGCGAGGGCGACGAGGCTGCCGCCGGAGCCGGCCGGGGGCTTCTTCTTCGCGGTGAGGGAGGGGTCGCCGCCGCCGACCAGGACGATCTGCCCGGGGTCGGTGCCGGGGGCGACGGTGGTGCGGATGCGGTGGTCGGGTCCGAGGGCGGTCAGCGCCGCGGCGGCCGTGGCGATCTTGGTGGTGGAGGCGGGCGTCATGGGCCGGCCGTGTCCGGACTCGAACAGGACCCGGCCGGTGGCGGTGTCCACGACGGAGGCGGTACGGGCGCTGCCGAGTGCGGGGTCGGCCAGCAGCGGCCGCAGCGCCTCGGCGAGCCCCGCGGGCTCCGCGGCCCCGACCGCGCCGGCGGCCTGCCCCAGGCCCGGGCCGATGCCGGCGAGCACGCCGGGGGCGCTCGGCGCGGGCTGCGGCAGGGGCGGCGCGGCGTGATCTGCGCCACCCGCCGGTTCCCAGGAGGCGGCCCTGTCCCGCTCGGCCTTACGCTGACCGGAGTCCCAAGGACCGGCCGCGGACACCGCGGCCACCGACAGGGCGAGACCGGCGGCGGTCGACCCCGCGATGAGCTGCCACGTCTTGACCAGAGGCACCTCGCACCAGCCCCTTTCGCGATCACGGATGTGCGTGAGGGACACTTAACCACTGCGTCTTGCCGCGAGCATGGCACCCCACCCGGCAGGGCTGGGTCCGGACGCGCTATCACTCGAGCAACGAAGCTGATCATGGAGGAGCAGGACGTGGAGTTCGACGTCACCATCGAGATCCCCAAGGGTTCGCGGAACAAGTACGAGGTGGACCACGAGACCGGCCGGATCCGCCTGGACCGTCGCCTGTTCACCTCCACCAGCTACCCGACGGACTACGGCTTCGTCGAGAACACCCTCGGCGAGGACGGCGACCCGCTGGACGCGCTGGTCATCCTGGACGAGCCCACCTTCCCGGGCTGCCTGATCAAGTGCCGCGCCATCGGCATGTTCCGCATGACCGACGAGGCGGGCGGCGACGACAAGCTGCTGTGCGTGCCGGCCTCCGACCCGCGCGTCGAGCACCTGCGCGACATCCACCACATCTCCGAGTTCGACCGCCTGGAGATCCAGCACTTCTTCGAGGTCTACAAGGACCTGGAGCCGGGCAAGTCGGTCGAGGGCGCCAACTGGGTCGGCCGCGCCGAGGCCGAGGCCGAGATCGAGCGCTCCTTCAAGCGCCTCCAGGAGCACGGCGGCCACTGAGGCCGCCCCGGTCCGCCCCGGCGGGCCGGTGAGGGCTCCGGCGAGCCCGCGCCCCGTCCGCGGCGGGCGGCACCCCACCGGGTGCCGCCCGCCGCGGCGTTTCCCGGTGGGCGGACTCGTGGTCGCCCCGGATGAAACCGTTCCGCATACTGATACCCGGGCCGGCCAGGGACGGGAGGACGCGTGGCGGAGGCCGAGGGATCCGGGGACGAAGAGGACCGGAAGCCGCAATCCGACGAGGCGCACAGCGCCTTCTCCCCGCCGTTCGGCACCGGGCCGGAGCCGGTCGGCGACGACCAGCCGACCTCCGAGTTCACCGTGCCGGAGGGGCTGCCCCTGCCTCCGCCGGAGCCCGCGGAGGGATCGGCGTTCGCACCGCCCTCCGTCTACAGCGCCCAGCACTCCCCGCCGGCGTACGTGCACGGCCCGGGCCTGCCGCTGGCGCGGATGACGGAGTCCCCCTGGCAGGACCGGATGCGCACCATGCTGCGCATGCCGGTGGACGTGCGGCCCGTCCCCGAGCCCGTGCACCGGCACGGCGAGCCGGGTCCCGCCGTCGGCCGCGTCCTCGACCTGACCCTGCGCATCGGCGAGCTGCTGCTCGCCGGCGGCGAGGGCGCCGAGGACGTCGAGGCCGCCATGTTCGCGGTGGCCCGCAGCTACGGGCTGGACCGCTGCGAGCCGACCGTCACCTTCACCATGCTGTCCATCACCCACCAGCCCTCGCTGGTGGGCGACCCCGTATCGGCGAGCCGGACCGTACGCCGCCGCGGTACGGACTACACCCGGCTCGCGGCGGTGTTCCGGCTGGTGGCCGACATCAGCACCCCCGAGGCCGGGGTTACGCTGGAGGAGGCCTACCGGCGCCTCGCCGAGATCCGCCGCAACCGGCACCCGTACCCCACATGGGTGCTCACCGCGGCCACCGGGCTGCTCGCCGGAGCCGCCTCCGTCCTCGTCGGCGGCGGCGTCCTTGTCTTCTTCGCAGCCGCGATCGGCGCCATGCTCGGCGACCGGCTCGCCTGGCTGTGCGCGGGCCGCGGGCTGCCGGAGTTCTACCAGTTCGTGGTCGCCGCGATGCCGCCCGCGGCGCTCGGCGTGGGCCTCGCGCTGACCGAGCTCGACGTCCTCGCCTCGGCGGTGATCACCGGCGGGCTGTTCGCGCTGCTGCCGGGACGGGCGCTGGTCGCGGCCGTTCAGGACGGCCTGACCGGCTTCTACATCACCGCGTCGGCCCGGCTGCTGGAGGTCATGTACCTCTTCATCGGGATCATCATGGGCGTCCTGGTGGTGCTGTACCTCGGCCTCCAGCTCGGCGCCGCGCCCCGGCCGGAGGAGGCCCTCCAGATCACGCAGCGGCCGCTGATCCAGATCGCGGCCTCGATGGTGCTGGTGTTCACCTTCGCGATCCTGCTCCAGCAGGAACGTTCCACCGTGTGGATCGTGACGCTCAACGGCGGGGTCGCCTGGGTGACCTTCGGGGCCCTGCACTACGCCGGCGGGATCCCGCCGGTGCCCTCCACCGCCGTCGCCGCCGGGCTCGTCGGCCTCTTCGGGCAGCTGTTCTCCCGCTACCGCTTCGCCTCGGCCCTGCCGTTCGTCACCGCCGCGATCGGACCGCTGCTGCCCGGCTCGGCGACGTACTACGGGCTGCTGCTCATCGCCGAGGACGAGCTCAACCGCGGCCTCGGCTCGCTCACCAACGCCGCCGCCATCGCGCTGGCCATCGCCATCGGGGTGAACCTCGGGCAGGAGGCCTCGCGGCTCTTCATGCGGATCCCGGGGGCCGCCAGCGCCGCCCGGCGCCGCGCCGCCGCCAAGCGCACCCGCGGGTACTAGGGCCTGTACCGAGTCGCCCCGCGGCGTCGCGACGCCCGAAACGTCAGTACAGGCCCTGGAACGGCGGCGCCCCGCGGACCGCTGCGGGTCCGCGGGGCGCCGTACCGGGTGTGGCGGCGGTCAGCGCTTGGCGTGGCGCCGGCGCTCGCCCTGGCTGCCGCCCGGGCCGCTCTGGCCGGGGACCTCGGCCGCCTCCCTGCCCTCCTTGCGGGCCTTCAGGACCTCGATCACGACCGGGATGACGGAGACGAGGACGATGCCGACGAGGATCGGCTCGATGTTCTCCTTGATGAAGTCGATCTGGCCGAGCCAGTAGCCCGCGACCGTGATGCCGGTGCCCCAGGCGATGCCGCCGATCACGTTGTACGTGAGGAAGGTCCGGTACCTCATGGAGCCGGCGCCGGCGACCATCGGCGCGAAGGTGCGGATGATCGGGACGAAACGGGCGAGCACGATGGCCTTGGGGCCGTGCTTCTCCATGAACTCGTGCGCCTTGTCCAGGTTTTCCCGCTTGAACAGCTTGGAGTTCGGCCGGTTGAAGAGCTTCGGGCCGAAGTACTTGCCGATCATGTAGCCGACCTGGTCGCCGACGATCGCCGCGATCGTGATCAGCGTGCACACCAGCCACAGCGGCTGCTTGATGTACTCGCCGTTGGCGACGAGCAGGCCCGCGGTGAACAGCAGCGAGTCCCCGGGGAGGAACGCGAACAGTCCTGATTCCGCGAAGACGATGACCAGGATGCCGATCAGGCCGAAGTGCGAGATCAGATAGTCCGGGGACAGCCATTCGGGGCCGAGCGCAAGCGTGTACACGGGTGCCGGTCTCTCCTGGATCGGGGGGCGTCCGCGGATGAAGGGGGTGGGGCGGACGGAGGGGATCGTCTCAATTATCAACGCACACGGCCACCACCCGGTTCCAGGTCCCGGATGGCGGCCGTGCGGGATCAGCCGCGGCGGACGGCGTTGGCGGTGATGGCGTCCCGCAGGAACACCGCCAGGCCGGGCCGCACAGCGTCGTAGAAGGCCGTGAACCGCTCGTCGGCCACGTACATCTCCCCGAGACAGGTGTGCATCTCGTACGGGCAGGTGTAGTGGTTCCGCTCGATCCAGGCCCGGTGCTCCTCCGCCAGGTCCATGGCCTCCCCGGACTCCGGGTCCGCCCCCGCGTCCATCAGCGCGGCCAGGCGCCGGTTGAGGTCCTCGCCCTCCGCCATGATCCGCTTCCAGTCGTCCTTGGTGTACGACGCCGCCCGGCGGGCCGACTCCCGGTAGGCCTCGGTGCCGCCCCAGCGCCTCTCGGCCTCCTCGGCGTACTGGTCCGGATCGTGCGACCCGAACACCTCGAACTTCTCCTCGGGCGTGAGGTTGATGCCCATCCTGTTCGCCTCCATGGCTTGCTCCACGGCCTTGGCCATCTGCCGGAGCCGGTCGATCCGGTCGGACAGGAGGGCGTGCTGCCGGCGCAGGTGCTCCCTCGGGTCCGCGTCCGGGTCGTCCAGCAGGACCGCGACCTCTTCCAGGGGGAAGCCGAGCTCCCGGTAGAACAGGATCCGCTGCAGCCGGTCGAGGTCGGCGTCGCCGTACCGCCGGTGCCCCGCACTGCTGCGGCCGCTCGGCGAGAGCAGGCCGATCTCGTCGTAGTGGTGCAGGGTGCGCACCGTCACCTTGGCGAACGCGGCGACCTGGCCCACGGAGTAGCTCATTTGCTTCCGCCCTTTCTCTCGCCGGGAACTCTGCCTCCTCACGCCGCGTGAGGTGCAAGCCGGCGCGGCCGGGGCCGCGCCGGAGGCGGTCGGGAGGCGGTCGGAAGGCGGTCGGAGGGCGGTCGGAGGGCGGGTCAGGAGGCGGTCGTCCCCTCCCCGGCCTGGGCGCGGCCCACGAGCTCGAAGGCGGTCGCGCCGTCCAGGGACTCGCGGATGATGTCGGCGTGGCCCGCGTGGCGGGCGAACTCCTCCACCAGGTGGAGCAGCAGCCACCGCATCGACACCCGGGTGTCCTTGGGGAACCAGGGCACGTCCGGCAGGGGGAAGGTGTCGTCGAGGCTCGGCAGCCCGCGGACGAACTTCTCCAGCTCCGCGGTGACGCCGTCCCAGAAGTCGAGGATCTCGGGGACGGTCTCGTCGCCGACGAGGCGGAAGCTGTCGCCCCAGTTCTCCGAGCTGTACTGGCGCTCGTTGGGCTGCTGCTGCGCCAGGCGCAGCCAGTTCAGCTCGACCTCGGCGCTGTGCTTGACCAGACCGGACAGGGAGAGCCCGCTCGCGCTCGGCCGGCTCGCCGCCTGCTCCTCGGTCAGGCCGAGCAGCGCGCGGCGCAGTCCTCCGCGCTGGGCCTCCACGTAGGACAGGAGCGCGCCGCGCTCGTCGCCGTGAGCCTCTGCGGTAACGAAAGTGGGCATGGACCTACCGCCTTCTGTGCCGTGAACCGTCCTGCTGACACCTCCACGGTAGGGTCCGACGCGGTCAGACGGTGTCCTAATTCGGGCCTCAGGAGCCGTTGTCCGGGCGGATCGCGGGGAGTTCCGTCATCGGCTTGGGCAGGAGGGCCTTGGAGAGGTCCTGGGCGCCCTTCTCGTCGAGCCCGTACATCGCCTCGTAGATCTTGCGGACGGCCGGTCCGGAGGCGCCGGAGCCGGTGCCGCCCTGGGAGATCGTCATCACGATCGCGTAGTCCTCGGTGTACGAGGCGAACCAGGAGGTGGTCTGCTTGCCCTGCACCTCGGCGGTGCCGGTCTTGGCGTGCATCGGGATCTGCTTCTGCGGCCAGCCGCCGAAGCGCCAGGCCGCGCTGCCGGAGGTGACGACCGACTCCAGGGCGGCGTCTATGTCGTTGCGCAGCTTGGCGTCCATGGGGAGCTTGCCGCGCTCCTTGGGGGCGATCTCCTTGACGGAGGTGCCGTCCGCGCTGACGACGGCCTTGCCGATGCTGGGCTGGTGCAGCGTGCCGCCGTTGGCGAGGGCCGCGTACACGGAGGCCATCTGCAGGGGGGTGACGAGGGTGTCGCCCTGGCCGATGGAGTAGTTGATCGCGTCGCCCTCGCGCAGCTGGTTGCCCTGGCGGCAGTTCTCGTAGGCGATCCGCTCGGCGAAGGTGCCGTCCTTCTTGCCGTCGCGGCACCAGGCGGCCTTGTTGGCCTCGAAGAAGTCCTTCTTCCACTGCCGGTCGGGGACGCGGCCGCCGACCTCGTTGGGCAGGTCGACGCCGGTCGGCTTGCCCAGGCCGAACTGGTGCGCCGTCTTCAGGAACCAGTCGGCGGGCTCCTTCTTCGGGTTGATGCCGCCGTCCCTCTTCCACTCCTTGTCGGCGAGGTAGTAGTAGACGGTGTCGCAGGAGACCTCCAGGGCGCGGCCGATGGTGATGTCGCCGTAGCCCTGGGACTCGAAGTTGGTGAAGGTCTGCCGGCCGACCGAGTAGGAGCTGGGGCAGGGGTAGCGGGCGTTGAAGGGGTAGCCGGCGTTGACCGCGGCGGTCGAGGTGACGACCTTGAAGATGGAGCCGGGCGCGGCCACGCTCTGGATCGCCCTGTTCAGGAGCGGGTAGTTGGACTCCTTGTCGGTGAGGGACTCGTAGTCCTTCGCGGAGATGCCGCCGACCCAGGCGTTCGGGTCGTAGGTGGGGTTGGACGCCATGGCGACGATCCGGCCCGTCTTGGCCTCCATGACGACGACGGCACCGGAGTCGGCCTCGTAGTTGCGGCGCGTGTTCCGGTCGTAGCCCTTGCGGGCCTCGACCATCGCGTTGTGCAGCTCGCGCTCGGCGACCGCCTGCACGCGGGCGTCGATGGAGGTGACGATGTTCGCGCCGGGGGTGGGCTTGTCCGCCTTGGCCAGGCCGATGACCCGGCCGAGGTTGTCGACCTCGTAGCGGGTGATGCCCGCCTTGCCGCGCAGCTCCTTGTCGTAGGTGCGCTCCAGGCCGGAGCGGCCGACCTGGTCGGAGCGCAGGTAGGGGGAGTCGGTCTTCTTCGCCTTGGTGATCTCGGCGTCGGTGACCGGCGAGAGGTAGCCGAGGACCTGGGAGGTGTTGGCGCCCTCGGGGCCGGCGTAGCGGCGTACGGCGGTCGGCTCGGCCGTGATGCCGGGGAAGCGCTCGGCGTGCTCCCTTATCTCCAGCACCTGCTCGGTGGTCGCCTCGTCGGTGATCGGGATCGGCTGGTACGGAGAACCGTTCCAGCACGGCTTGGGGGTCTTCGCGTCGCACAGCCGGACGCTGTTGACGACGTCGTCCGGGTTCAGGCCGAGGACGCCCGCGAGGCGGGTGAGGACCTCCCTGCCCTTGTCCTTGGTCTTGCTCAGCTCGGTGCGGCTGGCGGAGACCACCATGCGGGTCTCGTTGTCGGCGAGGGGGACGCCGCGGGCGTCGAGGATCGAGCCGCGCACGGCGGGCTGGACGACCTGCTGGACGTGGTTGTTCTTCGCCTCGTCCGTGTACTCCTCTCCGTTGCGGATCTGGAGGTACCACAGGCGGCCGCCGAGCGTGAGCAGCAGCGAGAAGACGACCACCTGGATGACCACCAGGCGGTTCTGGACCCGGGGCGTCCGCCCCGTCTCCGGAATGTTGCTCAACTGATGACTCCCCCGAAACGCTGCCCGCCGCCGACTCCGCCGAGTCTAGAGCGGACGGGGGTCAGAGGGGGAAGGTGCTCCTGCCGTGCTGGACGGAGATCCACTTCTGGGTGGTGAAGGCCTCTACGGTCGACTCGCCGTTCAGCCGGCCCAGGCCGGAGGCCTTCTCCCCGCCGAACGCGGCCAGCGGCTCGTCGCCGATGGTCGAGTCGTTGACGTGGATCATGCCGGTCTCGACCCGCTCGGCGAAGCGGATGCCGCGCTCGATGTCGCGGGTGTGGACGGCGCCGCTCAGGCCGTACGGGGTGGCGTTCGCCATGCGGACGGCCTCCTCCTCGCCGTCGAAGACCATCAGCAGGGCGACCGGGCCGAAGATCTCCTGCGTGAGCAGCGGGGAGTCCTCGGGGATGCCGGTCAGCACGGTCGGCTCGACGAGGTTGCCGCGCGTGGCGCCGCGTACGAGGGCGCGGGCGCCGGAGGCGACGGCGCGGTCGACGAGCGCGGTGAGGGCCTCGGCCTGGAAGGAGTTGATCAGCGGGCCGATGTGGGTGTCGGCCTCGCGGGGGTCGCCGGTGCGCAGGGCGCGCACACGGGCCGTGAACTTCTCCGCGAACTCGTCGGCGATGCGGGTGTCGACCAGGATCCGGTTGGCGGCCATGCAGACCTGGCCCTGGTAGACGAAGCGGCTGAAGACGGCCGCCTCGACGGCGTAGTCGACGTCGGCGTCGTCGAGGACGACGAGGGCGCTGTTGCCGCTGAGCTCCAGGACGGTGCGCTTGAAGTGGCGGGCGGCGACGGCGCCCACGTGCCGTCCGACGCGGTCGGAGCCGGCGAAGGAGATCACCTTCGGGACGGGGTGGGTCAGGAGGGCGTCGCCGATCTCGGCGATGTCCGTGACGAGGACGCTCAGCAGCCCCGCCGGCAGGCCCGCCTCCTCGAAGATCCGGGCGATGACGCCGCCGCCCACCACGGGCGCGTTCTGGTTGGGCTTGACGACGACGGCGTTGCCGAGGGCGAGGGCGGGGGCGGCCGACTTCAGGGTGACGAGGAAGGGGAAGTTGAAGGGGCTGATCACGGTGACGACGCCGACGGGAAGGCGCTGGACGCGGCTCTCCTTGCCCGGGACGGGCGAGGTGAGGATCCGGCCCTCGGGGCGGACGGCGAGCTGCATCGCCTCGCGGATGAACTCCTTGGCGAGGTGGATCTCGTACTCGGCCTTGGGACGGGTCCCGCCGAGCTCGTCGATCATCGCCTCGACGATCTCCTTCTCGCGCTCCTCCGTGATCCGCAGGGCCCGCTCCAGGACGGCGCGTCTCGCGTAGGGGCTGGTGGCGGCCCATTCGCGCTGCGCGCGCTCGGCTGCCCGGTAGGCCTGGTCCACCTGCTCGACGGTGGCCACGGTGATGGCGGCGAGCTTCTCCCCGTTGTACGGGTTGACGTCGATGATGTCCCACGAGCCGTTGCCGGCCAGCCAGGTGCCGTCGATGTACTGGTGAGCCAGGTCCTCGAATATGGACATGCCATCCCTTACTGCGAGCGCGCACCCGGGCGCTGCACCCGAGACCGTTCGGTCATGCACTGATCAGACGTCATAGTACGTGCGGATCAAGACAGTTGGAGGAGACCGCGGAGAAGATCCCGGGTCTGGTCGGGGTCCGGGCAGTCGGCCTGAAGCCGCTCCATCGCCCGCTCGTACTGCGCCACTTCCTCGTCCTTGTCCAGGTAGAGGGCGCTGGTGAGCTGTTCCAGGTAGACGATGTCCTGGAGGTCCGACTCGGGGAACCGCAGCAGGGTGAAGGCCCCGCTCTCGCCGGAGTGCCCGCCGAAGGAGAACGGCATCACCTGGAGCTGAACGTTCGGCCGCTGCGAGACCTCGATCAGGTGCTCCAACTGGCCCCGCATGACGTCCCGGCCGCCGTACGGGCGGCGCAGCGCGGCCTCGTCGAGCACGGCGTGGAAGACCGGGGCGTTCTCGGAGACGAGCACCTTCTGCCGCTCCAGGCGCAGCGCGACGCGGCGCTCGACCTCGGCCTTGCCGGCGCCGGGCATGCCGCGGCTGACGACGGCGTGCGCGTAGGCCTCCGTCTGGAGCAGGCCGTGGACGAACTGCACCTCGTAGATGCGGATGAGGGACGCCGCGCCCTCCAGGCCGATGTACGTCTGGAACCAGCCGGGCAGCACGTCGCCGTAGCTGTGCCACCAGCCCGCCGCGTTGGCCTCGCGGACGAGGCCCAGGAGGGACTCGCGCTCGGTGCCGTCCGTGACCCCGTAGAGCGTGAGGAGGTCTTCCACGTCCCTTGCCTTGAAGCTCACCCTTCCCAACTCCAAGCGGCTGATCTTCGATTCGGATGCGCGGATCGAGTAGCCGGCCGCCTCACGGGTGATGCCGCGGGATTCTCGGAGTCGCCTGAGCTGTGAGCCCAGGAGGATGCGGCGCACCACGGAACCGCCTGCTTCTGCGGTCACTAGTCCTGCCCTCCCCATCGCCATGGATACGCGTGGTCTGCGCGTGTGTGCTGCATCGCTGGGCCCCCGTGTCCCCAGGGCTCGCAGTCTGCCACCAAAACGCATCGGCCCGTACTCGTTCTGTAACGGAATCCGGGCTGCCGTAAAAGAAGTCCGTAAGTGTACGTAGGAAGAAATGAGCAAGAACCATCACGGGTGGGGACAGGTCCGGCGCGTGCACGTGCATCTGCCCTTGCATCCGGCTTCGCCATTCGGAACGATGGTGCCGCGCACCTGCGTGCTCTTCGCGCCGGCGCCGGACCGACCCACCCCGCAGTTCTTTCTGGACGCAAGCCGCCGCCACGTCCGCGAATCCCGGGAGTGCCTCGCATGGGGACGAATGGATCGACCATGCTCGAGCCGTTACGGCAGGGCCTGCCCCCGGTCGACCCCACGGCTGTGTCCGGGTCTGCCTCCTGCTCCCTCCCGGCCCGCTTCGAGGCGGTGGGCGGGGCCCGGTCGTTCACCCGCTCGACGCTGGCCCAGTGGGGCCTCGACGAGCGCTTCGACGACGTGGCCCTGGTCGTCTCCGAGCTCGTCACCAACGCGCTGCGCCACGCCCTTCCCGGGGATCCGCGGCCGTCCGGGGCCGGGTGCGGCGAGCCGGAGGCCGCCGTCCGGCTGCACCTGATGCGGTGGAGCTCCCGGCTGGTGTGCGCGGTGCGCGACCCCAGCGAGGACCGGCCGGGCGGCGCGTTCGAACCGGAGCACACGGAGGAGAACTGCGACCTGGAGTCGGGGCGCGGACTGTTCCTCGTGGACGCCTACAGCGACAGCTGGGGCTGGCACCCGCTCGCGGGCCGGCTCACCGGCAAGGTCGTGTGGGCGCTGTTCATGCTCCACGAGTAGGCGGCGGCTGGGCACGAGGGCGCAACCACCGGCCGGGATCGATCATGGATCGATTCCGGCCGGTGCACGTGCACGGCTGGATCTGCGGCACCGTTCCGAAGTCTTCCGAGCCCGCCCTCAGTGGATCAGGTGGTCGAACTCGCCGTCCTTGACGCCCAGGAGCAGCGCCTCGATCTCGGCCGGCGTGTAGACGAGAGCCGGTCCGTCCGGGAACCGCGAATTGCGCACGGCGACGGCGCCGCCCGGCAGTTTCGCGAACTCCACGCAGGAGCCCTGCGAGTTGCTGTGCTTGCTCTTCTGCCAGGTCACCCCGTCGAGTTCTGCAGCTGCCATCCCGTTGTACGCGTGGTCCACAGGAAGCCCCCGATAGTGCAGATGTCAACTCCACCGGATCATAGCTGTGTTCACGAGTAGCTGCATGGGCAGATGCACGTGCACGCGGAGGGTGGTGCGCCGGTCACGGTGAGGGGCAACGGAAGCAGACGCTCCGCTGGGCGCGGGGCGTCAGGCGGCTACC
Organism: Streptomyces sp. NPDC031121; assembly: GCF_055570615.1. Taxonomy (NCBI): domain Bacteria; kingdom Bacillati; phylum Actinomycetota; class Actinomycetes; order Kitasatosporales; family Streptomycetaceae; genus Streptomyces; species Streptomyces sp. NPDC031121. The sequence continues at coordinate 137,708 of NZ_JBVIGV010000014.1, read as the reverse complement.
GCGGCAGCGGACGCCGCGACCCGTCCCGCCCCATGCTGGCCCGGTCGGCGGCGGCGGTCCCGTCGTTCCAGCCCGCGAGGTCGGTCGCCCCGCGAAGCCGGGTCGTCGTGGTCTTCGGGAACATCTCGTCGGCGCGGGCCGTGACGGCGACGTCGCGGGCCACCAGCGCCGGCAGGTTGTCCGGGGCCTCCCCGGCGGTGTGCTCCGCCGTCTCGGCCAGCCGCTGGCCGAGCCGGCTCGCGTAGGCCAGCAGGAACGACTGCCGGAACGTCTTCGTACGCTTGCGGCCGCCGGCCCGCTGCCCGGCCTCGGCCCGCGTCATGGCGGCCGTCCCCTGCACGAGCAGCGAGGTGTACAGCAGCTCCACCGCCTCCAGGTCGCTCTCGAAGCCGACCACCGTCGAGAACCCGAAGCCGCTGTTCCACACCGCCCGGCACCGGTTGGCCCCGGCGACCGCGTCCAGCAGCACCGCCTTCGCCTCCTCGTACGGCGGCTCCACCCCGATCCGGCAGGCCGACGGCGCCTGCGCGGGCGCCTTGCCGCTCGCGGCGAGCAGGGCCTCGTCCACCGTGTGCCGGGCCATCAGCTCCTGCGCCTTCGCGCTGAGCGCCTCCGCCTCCTCCGGATAGGAGGTGGCCTCGGCCTTGGCGAGGAGGGCCCGGATACGGCCGAGCATGCGCGGCTCGATGTGCACGTGCGCAAGGGCATCGGCAGCAGGATCCCCCGGCACAGGCCCCACCGGCTCGACCGACGGAAGCCGAATCAGCAGCCGGAACACCTCCAGCACGGCCGTGGCCAGCGAGAACCGGTCCGCCCTCTCCCTCAGCGCGAGCTGCTCCCCGTACCGCGCGTCGTCGTCGCCCCACCACACCTCGGCGTCGGTCCACCGCTCGGGCAGCCGCGCGTAGCTGCGCGCCTCGGCGGCGACCAGGTCGGCGGTGATCCGCAGATGCCGGTCGGCGAGGTCCCGGCGCACGAGCCGCAGCACGTCCGCGGGCTGCCACCCCCGCTCCCAGGCCTGCCGCAGATACCCCTCACCCCGCGCGATCAGCTCCCGCGCCACCCCGCCCCACTGCTGCCCGTCGGCAGCCAGCAGCGAGGCCCCGGCATCGAGCCCCGCATCACCCTGCCCATAAAGCGCCAGCTCACAGCCCCGCTCAACAATCCCCTTCACCCCACCACCTTCCCACGACCAGCCACCACCACCGACCCGGACCGCCCCACGGCCCGGACCGCCCCACCACCACAGCCCGCCCGCCCCCGGCGCCTCCGACCCGGCCGCCAAACCAGCCCCGCCGGCGCTTGAGGCGCGGGGCCCAGGGCAGAGCCCCGAACCACCCCCGCGGCCGGCCCCCTCACGACCGCACCCCCACACCACCACCGACCCGGTTCGGCCCCACCGTCGTCTCCGACCCCGGCCGCCAAACCAGCCCCGCCGGCGCTTGAGGCGCGGGGCCCGGGGCAGAGCCCCGAACCACCCCGGGGCCGCGCCCTCACACCACCACCGACCCGGAATCGCCCCACCACCACAGCCCGCCCGCCCCGACGTCTGCGACCCCGGCCCGCAAAACCAGCCCCGCCGGCGCTTGAGGCGCGGGGCCCGGGGCAGAGCCCCGAACCACCCCCGGGGCCGCGCCCTCACACCACCGCCCGCCCCGGCCGGCCATTCCAGCCCCGCCGGCGTTTGAGGCGCAGGGCCCGGGGCGGCGCCCCCGGAAACGGCACCCCGCCCCCGCACCAGCCCGCACGGCCGGGCCGCGGCCCTGCTGTCAGCCCCCGGTGGGACACTCGCATGCATGAGCGACCCCGCACCCCGCTGGGCCCTGGCCGAAGACGCCGAAGGCCACTGGCAGGCGGCCGCCCTCACCCCCACTCCCGCACCCCGTCCCCTCCGCACCCGCGACCCCGCGGAGGCGATCCGCGCCGCCCCCGCCGGCACCCGCTGGATCTGGCAGTCGACGGCCGCCGTGTACCCCCGCCTCCTCTCCGCCGGCATCCGCATCGACCGCTGCTACGACGTGGAGGTCGCCGAGCTGCTTCTCCTCGGCCACGAGGGCCGCTCCGGCGAGCCCCGCTCGGCCGCGGCCGCGTGGGCCCGCCTCACGGGTGCGCCCGTACCGCCGGACCCTCCGGCGCGCGCGGCGGCGCCCGGCGCGCAGGACTCCCTGTTCGATCCGCTGCCCGCGCCCCTTCCCCTCGATGCGCTGATCGCCGTCTACGAGGACCAGGCCCGCCGGCACGACGCCGCCGCCCACCCGGACCGCATGCGCCTGCTGACCGCCGCCGAGTCGGCGGCGTTCCTGATCGCGGCGGAGATGCACCGCGCCGGCATGCCGTGGCGGGCGGACATCCACCGCGCCCTGCTCACGGATCTGCTGGGCGAGCGCTACGCGGGCGGCGGCGAGCCCCGCCGCCTGGCCGAGCTGGCGGACGCGGTGTCCGCGGCGTTCGGCCGCCGCGTCCGCCCGGATCTGCCGGCGGACGTCACCAAGGCGTTCGCCCGGGCGGGCATCCGCCTGACCTCCACCCGCCGCTGGGAGATCGAGGGCCTGGACCATCCGGCCGTCGCGCCGCTCCTCGCGTACAAGAAGCTGTACCGGATCTACACCGCGCACGGCTGGTCCTGGCTCCAGGACTGGGTCCGGGACGGCCGCTTCCGCCCGGAGTTCGTCCCCGGCGGCACGCTGACCGGACGCTGGGTGACCAACGGCGGCGGCGCCCTGCAGATCCCCAAGGTCATCCGCAGAGCTGTCGTCGCGGACCCCGGCTGGCGCCTGGTCGTCGCGGACGCGGACCAGCTGGAGCCGCGGGTGCTGGCCGCGATCTCCCGCGATCCGGCGTTCATGGAGGTCGCGGGCCGCGCGGAGGACCTGTACACGGCCGTCTCCCGCCAGGGCTTCTCCGGTGACCGGGAGATGGCGAAACTCGCCGTACTGGGCGCCGTGTACGGGCAGACGTCCGGCGACGGCCTGAAGAACCTGGCCGCGCTGCGCCGCCGCTTCCCGCAGGCGGTCGCGTACGTGGACGACGCGGCGCGGGCCGGCGAGGAGGGCCGCCTCGTACGGACCTGGCTGGGCCGCACCTGCCCGCCGCCCGCCCACTCCGGCTCGGCCGCCGACGACCCGTACGGCGAGGCCGGCATCCCGCAGGAACCGGGCGCCCCGCCCGCCGACGGGGCCGAAACCCACCAGACCGACGCCTGGACCCCGAGCTACGCCTCGACGAACACCCGGGCCCGCGGCCGCTTCACCCGCAACTTCGTGGTGCAGGGCAGTGCGGCGGACTGGGCGCTGCTGATGCTGGCGGCGCTGCGGCAGTCGATCGCGGCGGCGGGCATGCGGGCGGAGCTGGTGTTCTTCCAGCACGACGAGGTGATAGTGCACTGCCCGGCCGAGGAGGCGGAGGTGGTCGCGGAGGCGATCCGCGCGGCGGGCGACCGCGCCTCCCGCATCGCCTTCGGCGACATCCCGGTCCGCTTCCCGTTCACGACGGCGATCGTGGAGTGCTACGCGGACGCCAAATGAGGGGGGTCACTTCCCGGCGGCGGGCTGAGCGGGCAGCGAGAACACGTTGTCGGGCGACACGATCTTTGTGATGGCCTGCCCGAACAGCGTGCTCGGCTCCTCGCCTTCGGCGGAGATGTCGGTGTTGAGCAGCACCACCAGGGTCGCCTGCGCCTCCGGCAGGTACAGGGTCAGGGACTGGTACCCGGGCAGGGACCCGTTGTGCCCGACCCACCCGTGGTCGACGAAGATCCCGAGCCCGTAACCCGTACCGGGCAGCGCCGGATCGATCTCCAGCCGCTCCTTCTGCGTCTCCGGCTCCAGCAGCGTGCCGGTCGCGACGACGCGGGCCCACGTGCGCAGGTCGGCGAGGTCGGAGTACATCGCTCCGGCCGCCCACGCCCACGACGGGTTCCAGTCGGCGGCGTCCTCGACGTTCCCGCTGGCGGTCTGGTCGGTGTAGCCCTGCGCGTGCGGCGACGGCCACGCGGCACCGGGCGGCAGCGCGGTCCGCTTCAGCCCGGCCGGCTCGATGACCTCGTCGGCGAGGAAGTCACCCAACCCCCTGCCGCTTACCTTCTCGATGACGAGCCCGAGCAGGATCAGGTTGGTGTTGCAGTAGTCGAACTTGGCGCCCGGCTGGAAGAGCACCGGATGCCTGAACGAGTACCCGAGCAGCTCCTGCGGCGTGAACGGCCGCCGCGGATCACTGGTCAGCGCCTTGAAGAACCCTTCGTCCTCGGAGTAGTTGAAGAGCCCGCTCCGCATCCCCGCGAGCTGCCGCAACGTGATCCGATCCCCGTTGGGGACACCGGAGACGTACTTCCCGATGGGATCGTCCAACCCGACCTTCCCGTCGTCGACGAGCCGCAGCAGCCCGGTAACCGTGAAGGTCTTGGTCTCGCTCCCGATGCGCATGTACAGATCAGTGGCCATGGGCGCCCCGGTCGCCTTGTCGGCAACGCCGAAAGTACGCACGTACTCGCCCTTGCCGGGCGCGGACACGGCCACCATCACCCCGGGCACGCGGGCCTCGGCCATCACCTTCCGCACGGCGGCGTCCAACTGCCGGGCCACGGCCGGCGTCAGCTGCGTGAAGTCCCCGTCGTCCCGGGCGGGCGCGACCGCCGCGGGCGGCGCCGCCGCCTCCAGGGCGTACCCGACGCCCCCTCCGAGCGGTACGGCCACCAGCCCCGCCGCGACCGCCCCCACCGCCGCCTTGCGCCACCGTGTCACCATCCCGGCCTCCAACCCGAAGCCCGACCCCTCCCACGCTAGCCCCACCCCCCACCCCCGGCGACCGCTGCCAGACCCGCCCCGCGCCCATGCGAAAGGCCCGGATCACCATGGGTGATCCGGGCCTCTTCTGAGCCGCCTTCGGGATTCGAACCCGAGACCTAGGCCTTACGAGGGCCCGCAAGATCATCCCGGGTGGTGCCGGAAGATGCCACCGAATCCCGTTTTCGCTGATCAGAGGCTTGCGACCTTGATCAGGGTGACGGCTCGTCCGCCCTGGTGCCACCAAGTCCGCTCACGCAGCGCTCACGCAAGAAGAGCGTCCGGCGACCGCAAAGCCGCAGGTTCCCGGTCGTGCCGCAGACGACCCGGACCGCGGCATCCAGATGCCGCCCCGCCGGTCAGCACCCCATCGGATCTGATCGAGTACCTCCAGTCGACGACGCGACGCGGCACAGCCAAGCACTCGCGGCCGGCCATGCTGACCTGCCGTCAACATCCGCCGTATGGGCTACTTTTGTCAGTGGTCGCGTGTACCGTCCAGAACGACTCTGGACCACATCCACACCGCAGCCGCGCCTCCACCGGCATGGCTGGTAGAGGGGCGAGACGCGTTGAGCATCACTCAGGGGCTGTCCCAGTCGATCGAACTCAAGAAGCCACTGACTGCGCTAATCAACAGGGGCTGCGTACCGGTCGGCGGTATCTACCGTCTGGACTACGACTCAGCTGTGGTGCTGACCGATGACTTCAAGAAGGAGAAGGTCGGGGGAGTTCCGAGGGGCGGCTTCCTTCTTGCCGTCGCGGGAGACAACACAGAATCCGGTTTCATACTCGAAGATCAAGAGATCATCCTGCTTCGAGTCCGCGGCACTGCGCCGCTGCCCAACGAGTCGGAACTCATTCAATCTCGGCTGGCAGTCGTTCGCGACGCAGGCGCATCGGGGGTCGGATTCGACGATGTCACCGATGTGCTGACACGAAACGAAGTCGCGAGACTCTCGGCGTGCGGCAGTGGCGGATTACCACGAGATTGGTCGCCACGCGCTACTCGGCAGCTGGACGTTCCGGAAAGAGATCAGCCGAGGAATTGCTGATCACCACGCTTCCTCCAGCGACCGTGCCACTGGACGAACAGCTTCGCTTGCCGTAGCGGGTCAGCTCTCCCTTGTCGGTGACTCCCCGTGTTCGAGGTAGAGGGTGAGACCGTTCGTCCGGGCCTTGATTCCCGCGGCAATTCGGCGAGCCAGGCGGGGGATGGTGAGGTCCGACACCTGGACTGCGTCGTGAAAGTCGTAGCCGCGGAGCTCCTCTGCTTGCAGGGCGATCTGGCGGCGGTCTTCTGCGCTCAGGCGGCCGCCGTCGAAGAGGTAGAGGACCTTGTCTCCCTCTCCAGGGTTCGGTGCCCAGTCGACGACTAGCAGGCGGCCGATGTGTGGTGCGATGCCGAGTTCCTCCTGGACCTCGCGTACGCAGGCATGTCGAGGTGACTCCCCTTCTTCGACGTAGCCTCCTGGGATGTCGCGGTAGTCCTTGTAGGACGGTTCGACGAGGAGGACTCGATCGGATTCATCGAAGAAGAGAGCGCCGGCAGCCATGCGGGGGCGGGCCATCTTCGCTTCGTGCTCGTTCTCGCTCACGGTTCGGACTCTAGCTGCCCGCGACGACGCCCAGTCTGCGGGCCAGATCTGCCACGGGATGGGAAGGCCGGCCCCTGGTGCCACGTATCCAGCCGATGACCAATTCCCGACTCAGGTAGTGGTGGCGCACCTGCTCAGGCGCGGCCTGTTCGGCGTCCAGCAAGACGGCCAGGGCTTCGTCGGTGCGGTTCCAGGAACTCAGCGCTCTGGCGACTTCGAGGCTGTGTCGTACGCGCCGCTCCACCGGCAGGGCGGTCGTGTCGATTCGTGAGCCCAGATCTGCGGCGATCTGGATGTCGCCGAGTTCGCCGGCGGTGGCCACGCAGTGGATAGCCACGTTGGTCGGGCCGAAGGCCGTCCACATGTGATTGGCGTCGGTGCCGAGTCGTTGCGCGGCCTCGTCGGCTTCGCGGAGGAAGCTCTGCGTGGTCGCCCGGTCATCTGCCCGCGCGGCAGCCATCGCGCCGGCGAGGAACAGCGTGCCGTAGACCGAGAGGCACTCGTTATTGGCGTCGCCCAACTCCGGCTGCATGACGGCTGCCGCGTCGTTCACCAGCTGGACCGCGGCTGTGAAGCGCCCGGTGGCCAGGAGACAGTGTGTGACTGCTCGGAAGAGCGAGCCCGTAACCTCGCTGCGGCCGCTGGACTGTGCTGCTGCCAGGCCGCGGTCCGCGGCGATCCATGCCAGCTCGGGCTCTCCCAGCTTGCCCAGCACCATGGCCGCCCCGTGGTAGGCGAGAGCGAGCAGCGCCTGGGCTTCCTCTGCCTCGTGCCCCGAGTAGGCGCGGGACGCGGCGAGGGCATCGGCCAGGACAAGGGGGAGACGTCGGGTGGCAAAGCCGTACCGGGATGCCTGGTAGGCATCGAGCACATCGCGCACGTTGCCTCGAAGGTCCTGCAGGGCAGGTGGCTCATCCTCGGCTGCGAGGCTCAGTAAAGGAGTGAGCTGCTTGTAGTCCATGAGTGTTTCGCGCAGCGCAGGGACGGTCCGGCGCCCGCTGTCGGCCGACCACTCCATGAGGGTCGGCTCGGCAAGCAGGTCTCCGAGGGAGATGTCGAGCGCGTCGGCGAGTGAGGTGATCACCGAAAGGCGATCAAGCTCGATCCTGTTGTTCTCCGCCTTGCTCAGCCAGTCCGTCGTCCGGCCGACAAGGCCGGCCAGGACCTCTTGGGAGAGGCCGCGCCGACGCCGGTACCAGGCGACGCGCTCCCCGATGGTCAGGTTCTGTGTCATCCCGCGCATGTCCTGATCATCACCTCGTGGCCGAAGTGGACCCCGGAAGGAATTTCCGGGGTGCCCTGGGGTGCCCTGGCTACTGTCGCAGCAGACCGAGAACGCCGCAGGGCGATGCGAGCAACTCAGCCCGTGGCAAACGGCTTTGACCGAGGACGTTCATCCGTCCCACCCGTCTTCCTCAGGCTGAGAGATCGGAGTTTGTCATGCGCGAAACCATCACGACCGAGGGTGGCTACCTGTCCATTGAGACGGGCACCGCCAAGCCCGGTGCGACCACGATCGTCGAGAGGAAGGGGCTCGGTCACCCGGACACCCTGGCCGACCACCTCGCCGAGCGACTGTCCCGCGCGTACAGCCGCTACACCGTCGAGCGCTTCGGCTCGGTGCTGCACCACAACTTCGACAAGCTCGCCCTCCTCGGCGGTGCCAGCGAGGTCCGCTACGGCGCTGGCCGCATGACAGCCCCTGTGCGCGTCCTGGTCAACGGGCGGGCCGCGCCCATGTGCGGGGGCGAGAAGATCCCCGTCGAGGAGATCGTCGAGGCCGAGGTCGGGGCATTCTTCGCCGAGCGGCTCCCGGAGGTGTCGGAGCACCTCAACATCACCTTTAACATCACCAGCAACTCCAGCCCCGGAGCGGTCCTCACCGGTGACGCGGTGCCGGACCGCACCCGCTGGTTCAACCCCCGTTCCATCGACGACCTGCGTGAGCGCCGGGTCCGGCTGTCGAACGACACCTCCCTCGGAACCGGCTGGGCGCCGGAGAACCCCTTCGAGTCGTTCGTCCGCGAGCTGGTGGACCACTTCTCCGGGGAGAGCGACTTCACCCTCTCCCATGCCTGGTGCGGATCGGACGTGAAACTCATGGGCTACTGGGACGGTGAACAGGCGGACGTCGTCCTCTGCGTCCCGCAGAAGTCGCGGCTCGTCGCCAGCCGCGCGGAGTACGTGCGGAACACCGAGAGCGTCCTCGCCGAGTGCCACCGGATGGCCGGCCGCCGCCTGCCCGGAGCCGAGACGCGCTTCCGGCTCAACGCGCGCGACGTGCCGGAGAAGGACGAGCTGTACCTCACCTACACCGGCAGCTCGATCGAGTCCGGCGACGAGGGCGTCGTCGGCCGCGGCAACCGGGTCAACGGACTGATCACGCCACTGCGGCCGATGAACTTGGAGGGTGCCAACGGCAAGAACCCCGTCTACCACGTCGGCAAGCTCTACAACATCGCCGCCCAGCGCCTGGCCCAGCGGCTGTACGAGGCCACCGACGGGCACGCGGAGGTGCACCTCGTCAGCACCACCGGCCAGCGCCTCGACCAGCCGTGGCGGATCCTGGTCCGGCTGTCCTCCTCGGAGGTCGAGACTGACAAGGTCCAGGCCCTCGTCGCCGAATCCTTGGAGGGCTTCCCCGCCCTCACGGACGAGCTGGTCTCCGACGGGATCGTGCTGAGCTGATGGAGGAGCGGACGCTCGGCGAGGTCTCCGAGGAATGCCGACGGCGGCTGGTCACGCACTACGGTCCTGGAGTCTCCGGCTGGCTCGACGCCGTGCCCACCTTGATGGAGCGCGCGGCGGAGCGCTGGAAGCTCACGCTAGGGACTTACCACGACGCCGGACACGCCTCGGTGGTCGTCACGGCCGGAACCTTCGACGGGCGTCCGCTGCTTCTCAAGGCGTGGGCCGATCCCGCCCGGTTCCGCAACGAGGGCAACGCCCTACGCCTGTGGGCGGGCGGGCCAACGGCGGGCGTCGTCGAGGCGGCGGACGACCTGGCCGTGGCGGCCCTGGAGATGATCGGAGAGAGCCCCGGTGGCGATGAGCGACCGCCTCGCGAGCTTCCGACCGTGGCCGCCGCCCTCCAGGGCCTCCACACCTTCGGCCGCCGTCGGCGCCGGCCGCGTCACCTTCCGCTCCTGACCACGTACCTCGACCAGGAGGTACGCCCCAGGGTGCGGCGCCGACTGGAATCGGTCGACGCCAGCCCGTGGCAGGAGCACGTCGACGCGGCCGTCCCGGCCCTCGTGGCCCTGGAGGAGGACTCCGCTCGATCCACCGTCCTGCACGCGGACCTCTACCGAGAGAACGTCCTCTTCGACTGGCTGGGCCACCCCCGCCTGATCGATCCCCTGCCGATGGTGGGCGACGCAGCCTTCGACTGGGCCTTCTGGACCGTGTACTACGACCTCGGGCACGGCACGGACGCTCGCTTGGCCACAGCCGCCCGGATCTCCCGCATCCCCGTGCCCGTCCTGGCGCCATGGTGCAGGGCCCTGGCCCTGGACGGCCTGCTCTTCTACCTCGACACCGGTGATCCGCGCGCGCCGAGGATGGCCGACGTCCTCGCGTGGCTGTCGGCGCCGACCCCAAGGAACCGATCATGACGACCTACGTCCTCCGTCACGGACAGACGAACTACAGCCGGCGCTATCTCGTCAACGGCGATCCGACCAAGCCCATCCGCCTGAGCGAGGAAGGCCGCCGGTCGCTGAACAGAGGATGGAGCAGCGTCCCCCTCCACAGCGTGAAAACGTGGCTGGCCAGCGAATTCCCCCGCGCTCAGCAGACCGCCAACCTCCTGATGGGAGTCCCCGGGCCGGAACTGATCACCGATCCTCGGCTGAACGAACTCGACTACGGAGAATTCGAGGGAAACCCGTTCCTGGAATACGCCGTCTGGCTCGACGGGCACGGCGCCCACGAGCGCCCGCCCGACGGCAGCGAGTCGCAGCGCGAGGGCATCCGCAGGATGCTCACCGGGGTGCTCGCGGCCCTGGAGCACCCCGGACCCCGCGTCCTGGTGGCCCACGGCCTGCTGGTCTCCGTGCTTCTGTGGCACCGCGAACGGACTCCTGGCGGGGCCATGCCCCTCTTCTTCCCGGAAGCCCCGTACATCGAGCCGGTCGCCATCCCCGATGACGAGTTGCCGGTATTCGTCGGGGCCCTGATGAACGATCTTGAAACTGGCGTTCTCGATCACGCGGTCGGCTCTGGTGACAGGGAGGTAATGCGGATCGGCGAAGGGGCCGCGGTTGCTACCGTCGATCCCGTATCCCACCACTCGCCGGATCAGAAGGATCTTCCTCATGCATGATGCCCGCGCCCTGATTGAAATGGGTGCCGAAGCGGTTCGTCGGCTCGCTCGTCGCGGTTACTCCCTGGACCTGTCCGAGCTGGAGTCGCTCCAGACTCGTCGGAACCAGAACATCCGCTCGGCTGACGAGCTGCGGGCCGAGTCCAAGCGGGTGGCGAGTGAGGTTCAGCAGACGGCCAAGCAGGGCGGCGACATCAGCAAGCTGAAGGAGCGCGCCCGCGAGATCAAGGAGCAGGTCCGCGACATCGAAGCGGGGCAGGAAGAGATCGAGGCCCAGCTCCGTGATCTGCTCCTGAGCATCCCGAACCTGCCGGACGACTCGGCGCCTGATGGCGACTCCGAGGAGTTCGCCATCGAGATCCGGCGCATCGGCACGCCTCCCGCGTTTCCGTTCGAGCCGAAGGACCACGTCGATCTCGGAGAGGCCACCGGCATCCTCGACTTCGGCCGCGCGACCAAGCTGTCCGGCCCGCGCTTCGCGGTCTCCCGCGGCGCCGGCGCTGCTCTGGAGCGAGCCCTGGCCGCGCTCTTCCTCGACCTCCACACCCGCCGCCACGGGTACGTCGAGTACGCGGTCCCGTACCTGGTCACCCGCAAGACGATGACCGGCACCGGCCAGCTCCCGAAGTTCGAGGAGGACCTGTTCAAGACCGGCGTCGCCGACCGGGAGCTGTTCCTCATCCCGACGGCCGAGGTTCCGCTGACCAACCTCCACGCAGACGAAATCATCCCGCCCGCCGAGCTGCCGCTCGCGTTCACGGCGCACACTCCGTGCTTCCGGTCCGAGGCCGGCTCGTACGGCCGCGACACCCGCGGTCTCATCCGCCAGCACCAGTTCGCCAAGGTCGAGATGGTCAAGATCGTCGATCCGGAGACGGCGGACGCCGAGCTGGAGGAGATGGTCGGCCACGCCGAGGCGTGCCTCAAGGAGCTCGGCCTCGCCTACCGGGTCATCAAGCTGCCCGCCGGCGACACCGGCTTCTCCGCCCAGCTCACGTACGACCTCGAGGTCTGGATCCCGAGCCAGAACACGTACCGCGAGATCTCCTCGGTCTCCAACTTCGGAACCTTCCAGGCCCGCCGGGCGAACATCCGGACCCGCGGCGAGGACGGCAAGCCCAAGCTCGTCGCCACCCTCAACGGCTCCGGTCTGCCTGTCGGCCGCACCCTGGCCGCGCTCCTTGAGCAGTGCCAGCAGCAGGACGGCTCGATCGTCCTGCCCGAATCACTCTTCCCGTATCTCGGCTTCCGCCGTATCTCGGCGGACGGAACACCGGAGGCATAACGTGCTCGTCGGCGTCTGCGACTTCCCTGGTAGCCACGCCTTTCCACCCGCCGGATACGGCGGGATCGAACGATGGCTGTGGGCGGTCGCCGTAGGCGCCCGTGCCGCAGGCGCCGACGTACACCTCCTCGGGCCGGGCTGGCTCACGGACCTGGAGCACGACTGGGTCCGCAAGCCGGTCCGGCTCGAGGACATCTCCACCGGATCGCTCGCCGAGCGCGAGCTGCGCGACACGGGGTACGGCCTCCTGGTCGTCGGCCACGAGTACCCGTCGCTTCCCGCGTGGACGCGCACCTGGAACGAGCTGGACTGCGACGTCGCCACCTTCCAGCACTCGCCCGTCTTCCAGCACACCGCCACCGCCTTCGACGGCCAGCGCTCGCGGCTCTACTGCTACTCGCCCGAGATGATCGAACGGTACGCGGACCACCGGCCGATCCCTGAGCTCGCCGTCCATCTCGGCCTCGACGAGGAGGAGCCGCCGGCCACCGCGGGCACCGATCTCGTCTGGCTCGGCCGGATCGACGAGGAGAAGGCACCGCACATCGCCGTGCGGGCGGCCCAGATCCTCGGTCGCCGCATTCGGATCGTCGGCCCCGTCTTCGACGAGGCGTACGTGCGACGCCACGAACGGCTCTTCGGCGCCGACCACGTGAAGTGGATCGGCGAACTCGGCGGTCCCGCCAAGACCGCAGCCATCGCCGACGCCTCAGTCTTCGTCTACACGTACGCCCGCACGTACGTGGAAGCCGGTGCCGCGGTCTTCGGCGAATCCCTCCGCGCCGGCACTCCGATGGCCGCCCTGACCTGGCGCGAAGGAACCTGCGCCCACGCCGCCCTGTGCGACGAGACGGGCGCGGTCGCGGTCGTCGACCCCAGGGAGGAAGACGAGACCGCGGCACGGAGGCTCGCCGACGCGATCGAACAGGCGGAAAGCCTCGACCACCAGCGCGTCCAGGCGATCGGACTGCAGCGCTTCGACCCGGCGCGGCACTTCCAGGCGATGTCGGCCCGATCGTGCTGACCCGCGCCGCCGGCACCGTCGGAGACGACCTGGCCCAGCGGATACCCGACGTACTGAGCGCCGCGTTAGGCCCCCACTGGGAGTTCACCGCCGACGGCCCCCACATCGAGATTCTTCACCCGCACCGGGGAAGCCCCTACCAGCCGCCACGCAGATCACCCACGTGGAGGGAGATCCTCGACTCCCTGGAAGCCGGCTTCGCGCGGGACGGCGCCCCACGTGACGCCTGCCTCCCACTCCGATGGGGCAGGGAGACTGAACTGACGATCTCCGCCGTCCAGGCCCTGGACCCGGTCCTCAAGAACGGCCAACTGCGTACATATCGCAGCGGATTCATTCCGCAGCCGGTCGTCCGTTTCACCGGCCAAAGGGACGCGGACGGCCAGTTGATGGACGGCTTCCTAACCTCCTTCGTCAACGTCTCCCGAGTCCAACCCATAGTCGGGCTGGACGAGTACGGCGCCATCCTCGACGGCTGGCTGACCGTCCTCTCCCAACTCGGCTTTCATGCACGGCACCTGAGCATCTACGGAGCGCTCACCCCGTGGCGCCGACGGCAGGTCGAAGGCATCACACTGCGCTTCCGCCACCTGGACCTCACCCTTGGCGACATCGTCCTCCTGTGGAACACGGATCACCCGGACCGGATGGCCGTTGACCTCGGTACTGGGCTGGAACGCCTGGCCTGGGCGCGTACCAGGGCGAGCTGGCGCCCCCTGATCTTTGGGCGCTTCGCACAGATGGCGACACCACCGACGCTGGACGCCCTCCGTACCGCCACGCTCCTGCTCGGCAACGGGATCGCCCCAGCAGCTCGGGGTGCCGGCGGAATCACACGGCGCGTCATAGGCGCCATCGATCCCGAAGCCACCCGCCTCGGCGTCAGCGCCATGGTTCGAGCTGCCTACGACTACTGGTCGCTCTTCGACGCCTTGCGTGCTCCATGGCCGGAGATCGCTCGCATGATCGAGAGAAGCCCCAAAACCGAGCGAGAAGCGCAGGCCAGTCCTGCCGCTGAGGAGGCGTAGAAGACCGGGACGGCGAAGGCCAGGCGGAAGAAATACGCCGACAAAGTCACGGCACTCCGGGCGTGTGACTCATCATGCCTCGAGCAACAGAAAAGGCCAGGTCAGCTGGTATCTGACCTGGCCTTTCTCTGAGCCGCCTTCGGGATTCGAACCCGAGACCTACGCATTACGAGTGCGTTGCTCTGGCCAACTGAGCTAAGGCGGCACCGCCGGTAGACAAGTGTTCCCCTGGTGGGGTTCGCTCATCAGCAGCGGCGCCTAGTCTACAGGCTCGGACGGGGTGCCCCGAACCGGGTTGCGAGGCGGCCGCCGGGCGGGGGTGTTACGTGCACTTTTTGCCGTTCTGGGGCGGCTTGCCCTCCAGGAGGTACGTGTTGATCGTGTTGTCGATGCACGTGCTGCCGCGGCCGTACGCCGTGTGGCCGTCGCCGTCGTACGTGAGGAGGACGCCCGAGTCGAGCTGGCCCGCCAGGGCCTGCGCCCACTTGTACGGGGTCGCCGGGTCCCGGACGGTGCCGACGACCACGATCGGCGCGGCCCCCTTCGCGGTCAGCGGGCGGGCCTCCCCGGTGGCCTTGACCGGCCAGTACGTGCAGTTCAGCGCGGCCCAGGCCAGGCCCGCGCCGAACACCGGGGACGCCTTGCGGAACGAGGGGAGGGCGGCCTGGACGGCTTCGGGGCCGGAGAAGGAGGGCGGCTGGTCGAGGCAGTTCACGGCGGCGTTCGCGTACATCAGGTTCGCGTACCGGCCGTCGGGCTCGCGCTCGTAGTAGGTGTCGGCGAGGGCGAGGAGGCCCGAGCCATCGCCGTCCATCGCCGCGGCGATCGCCTCGCGCAGCTGCGGCCAGGCGCTCTCGTCGTACAGGGCGGCGATCACGCCGGTCGTGGCGAGGGACTCGCCGAGCGGGCGGGCCGGGTCACCGCTCGGCACCGGCTCGGCGTCGAGCGCGGTGAAGAACTCGCCGAGGCGGGCGGCGACCGCGTCCGGTCCGCCCTTGCCGAGCGGGCAGTCCGGCTGCTTCGCGCAGTCCCGGGCGAAGGAGCGGAAGGCGGTCTCGAAGCCGGCGGTCTGGTCGCGGTTCATGTCGATCGCCGAGCGGGAGGGGTCCATCGCCCCGTCCAGGACGAGCCGGCCGACCCGGCCGGGGAAGAGGTCCGCGTACGTGGCGCCGAGGAAGGTGCCGTACGAGGCCCCCACGTACGTCAGCTTCTCGTCGCCGAGGACCGCGCGCAGCATGTCCATGTCGCGGGCCGCGTCGACGGTGGAGACGTGCGGCAGGATGCGCTCCGAGCGCTCCCGGCAGGCGGCCGCGAACTCCTTGAAGGAGGCGACGAGGCGGGCGCGCTCCGCCTCGTCGTCGGGGGTCTGGTCCACCTGCGTGTACTTGTCCATGCCGGGGCCGGTCAGGCATTGGACGGGGCTGCTGCGGTCCACGCCGCGCGGGTCGAAGGACACCATGTCGTACTGGGCGCGCACGGACGCCGGGTAGCCGATGCCGGCGAAGGCCTGGAGGTAGCCGATACCGGAGCCGCCCGGCCCGCCGGGGTTGACGACCAGCGAGCCGAGGCGCTTGCCGGGGCCGGTGGCGGGGCGGCGGGCGACGGCGATGTCGACGTCCTGGCCGGACTCGGGGTGGTCGTAATCCAGCGGGGCCTTCATCGTGGCGCACTGGAATCCGGGGACACCGCAGTCGCGCCAGGCCGGCTTCTGCTCGTAGTACGGGCGCAGCGCGGCGGGCACGGCGGTCGGCTGCGGGGACGGCGTGGTGCCGCGGACCGCGGACGCGGAGGCGCGGGAGGCGGTCGAGCCGTCCGAGGTGCAGCCGGAGAGCAGCAGCCCGGCCGCCGCCAGGACGGTGCCGGTGGTGCGCAGGAGGCGACTGGTGTCCATCCTCGGAGCCTACGTGCTGGCGGGCGGCCCGGCCGGGTGAGCCTCGGGCGGCCGCCCGGACGGTGCCCGGCGTTCGTGCGCCGCGACCGGGCGGTTCGCTCGTACGGGTGAGGGGTCAACCGCGGTCGACTGCGGCGGGCCCGGCTCCGGCGGGCGGAGGGGCCCGCGGCTGTCAGCCCGCGCGTAGCGCCATCGTCATGGCCTCGACCGCGAGGAGCGGCGCCACGTTGCGGTCGAGGGCCTCGCGGCAGGCGCTGATCGCCTCGATCCGCCGCAGGGTGCGCTCGGGGCCGCCGGCCCGGGCGATCCGTTCGAGGTCGGGGCGCAGGTCCTCGTTGGCGATGGCGAGGGCGCTGCCGAGCTGGAGGGCGAGGACGTCGCGGTAGAAGCCGGTGAGGTCGGTCAGGGCGAGGTCGAGGCTGTCGCGCTGGGTGCGGGTGCGGCGGCGCTTCTGGCGGTCTTCCAGTTCCTTCATCACGCCGGCCGTGCCGCGCGGCAGCCGGCCGGAGGTGCCGGCTCCGGCGCCGAGGGCGGCCTTCAGCTCCTCGGTCTCCTTCGCGTCGACCTCCTCGGCGAGCTGCTTGGCGTCCTCGGCGGCGGCGTCGACGAGCTCCTGGGCGGCCTTCAGGCAGCCGCCGACGTCACCGACGCGCAGCGGCAGCTTCAGGACGGAGGCCCGCCGGGCGCGGGCCGACTGGTCCTGGGCGAGCCTGCGGGCGCGGTCGAGGTGCCCCTGGGTGGCCCGGGCGGCGAAGGCGGCCATGTCGGGCGGGATGCCGTCGCGCCGTACGAGCACGTCCGCGACGGCTGCGACCGGCGGGGTCCGCAGCGTCAGGTGCCGGCAGCGGGAGCGGATGGTGGGGAGCACGTCCTCCAGGGAGGGGGCGCAGAGCAGCCACACGGTCCGCGGAGCGGGCTCCTCCACGGCCTTCAGGAGGACGTTGGCGGCGCCCTCGGTCAGGCGGTCGGAGTCCTCCAGGACGATGACCTGCCAGCGGCCGACGGCCGGGGAGAGCTGGGCTCGGCGGACGAGGTCGCGGGTCTCCTTGACGCCGATGGACAGCAGGTCGGTCCGGACGATCTCCACGTCCGCGTGGGTGCCGACCATGGTGGTGTGGCAGCCGTCGCAGAAGCCGCAGCCGGGCTCGCCGCCGAGGGCCCGGTCGGGGCTGGTGCACTGGAGGGCGGCGGCGAAGGCGCGGGCTGCGGAGGCCCGGCCGGAGCCGGGCGGGCCGGTGAAGAGCCAGGCGTGGGTCATCTTGGACGCGGCGGGCGGCTCCTGCCCGGCTTCCACGGCCGTGACCAGGGCGTCGGCGTCACGGGCGGCCGCGGCAAGCTGCGCCTGCACCCGCTCCTGGCCCACCAGGTCGTCCCACACGGGCATCCCGCCCACCGCCTTCCACGTGCTCCTGTGCCATTCGCCCGGCTGTCGGTGACGGCCGTGCGGCCGTTTCCGGACCGGCGTGTGCGCCCTCCAGTGTGGCGCCCGCCGCCGACAGTCCCGGCCGTGCCCGGCTCCGGCCCGGGATCCCGGCCCGGAGCCGGGCCGGCGCATGGGCCAGGCGCCTTCACTGCCTGCCGTCCCCGCCCCGCTCAGCGGCGGCGCCGGCCGTCCTCGTCGTCGTCCCGGCGCGGGCCGAGCAGCTCGTCCGCAAGGGTCGGCAGGTCGTCGTCCTCGGGGGCGTCCTCCGCCCACGACGGGCGCCCTGCGCGCGGCCGGCCGGCCTCGTCGAGGAGCGGCAGCTCGCGGGTCGCGTCGTCGCCGGATTCCCGGAAGATGCCCGGCGGCACCCGGTCCGCCGGGTCGTGGTCGGGGCGCCGGGCCGTCGGCCGGACCGCCGAGTGAGCCTGCGGACGGGCCTCGTCCGCTCCGCGCCCGCCGGGCCGGGGCCCGTCCGGGCGTACGGGCGGCAGAACGGCCGTCTCGTCGGCCGGGCCGGACGCCGGCACGGGCGGCAGGACGGCGGTCTCCGCCGCCGGATCTACCCGGTCGGCGGCCCGGTCGGCGGCCCGGTCGGCGGAGCCCGCCGGGTCCGCCTTCGGCATCGGCACCGTCTGCGTCACGTCGTCCGGGCGGACGACCCGCTTGTCCACCGGCGGCCGGACCATGGGCGTCTCCACGGTCACCGCGTCGTCCGGGTGGGGCTCCTTGGTCATGGAGACCCGCGGGGCGGGTTCGGCGGGCGCGGCGGCAGCGGCCGCGGCGGCCTTGCGGGCGGCCTCCGCTGCGGCGGCGGTCGCCTGGGCCTCGGCCAGCCGGCGCGCCTCCTCGGCCTTCAGCAGCGCCTCCTCGGCGCGCCGCTGCTTCTCCCGGCGCCGCTCCTCGGCCTCGGCGCGCAGCCGGGCCTCCTCCTCCGCCTGGAGGCGCAGCCGCTCCTGCTCGGCGGCGCGGGCCTTCGCCTCGGCTTCGGCGCGGAGCCGCTCGGCCTCGGCGCGGGCGCGGGCTTCCTCTTCGGCGCGCAGCCGCTCCTCCTCGGCCTTGCGCGCGGCCTCCTCCTCGGCGATCCGGCGTGCCTCGGCGGCCTCGGCCTCGGCGCGGCGGCGGGCCTCTTCGGCCTCGCGGGCCCGGCGGGCCTCCTCCTCGGCGCGCAGCCGCTCCTCCTCGGCCTTGCGCGCGGCTTCCTCCTCCGCGCGGCGCCGGGCCTCCTCCAGCGCCTTGCGGCGCGCCTCGACCCGGGCGGCCGCCTCCGCCTCGGAGAGCGGGAGCATCCGGTCCAGGCGGTGGCGTACGACGGTGGCCACCGCCTCCGGGTCCTGCCCGGCGTCCACGACGAGGTAGCGGCCGGGGTCGGCCGCGGCGAGGGTGAGGAAGCCGGCCCGGACCCGCTGGTGGAACTCGGCGGGCTCGGACTCCAGCCGGTCGGGGGCCTCGGTGAACCGCTCGCGCGCGGTCTCCGGGGAGACGTCGAGCAGCACGGTCAGGTGGGGGACGAGCCCGTCGGTCGCCCAGCGCGAGATGCGGGCGATCTCGGTCGGGGACAGGTCGCGGCCGGCGCCCTGGTAGGCCACGGAGGAGTCGATGTAGCGGTCGCTGATGACGACGGCGCCGCGCTCCAAGGCGGGCCGGACCACCGTGTCGACGTGCTCGGCGCGGTCGGCGGCGTACAGCAGGGCCTCGGCCCGGTTCGACAGCCCCGCGGAGGAGACGTCGAGCAGGATGGAGCGCAGCCGCTTGCCGACGGGGGTGGCGCCAGGCTCGCGCGTCACGACGACCTCGTGGCCCTTGCTCCGTATCCACTCGGCGAGGGCCTGGACCTGGGTGGACTTGCCGGCGCCGTCGCCGCCTTCGAGGGCGATGAAGAAACCGGAGGCGGCCGGGGCCTGGAGGGGCTCCCCGCCGCGCAGCGCGTCACGCAGGTCGCGGCGCAGGGGTACGCCGCCCCGGTCGTCGGCCTTGGCGAGCACGATCACGGCGACCGGCAGGAGCAGCGCACCGGCGATCATCAGCGTGTAGGCAGCGCCGCCGTGCCGGAACACCAGGTCGCCGGCGGTGAGCCGGTGCGGGCCGATCCCGGCCGCCACGACGGGGGCGCAGAGCGCCCCGAGCCCGACCCCGACCCGTACGACGGCCTGCAGGTGCTCGGTGACGCGGCCGCGGCGGAGCTCCTCGGTCTCCAGGTCGAGCAGGGTGTGCCCGGTGTTCGCGGCGACGCCCGCGGCGGCGCCGGCGAGCAGCGACAGCAGCAGCACGGTCGCGGTGTCGGGCACCAGGCCGCTCAGCAGCAGTGCGGCGCCCGCGACCGCGGTGGCGAGGGCGAGCAGGCGGCGCCGGGACAGGGCGGGCAGCACCTTCCCGGCCTGGGTGGCGCGGATGCCGGCGGCGGTCCCGCCGAGGAGGGCGAGGACGAGCAGCGCGAAGGTGGCGGGGCCGCCTCCGAGGTCGTACGCGTGCAGCACGGCGACGGCGGCGGCGCCGGCGACTGCTCCGGCGACGGCAGCGCAGGCCAGGACGAACAGCGGGATGGAGCCGGTGCGCCCCTTGTCGGGCCGGTCCCCCGCCTTGGGGGCGCGCAGCCCCTCCAGCGGCGAGCGCGGGCGGGGCGTCCTGCCGTCGGGCAGGACCAGCGGGACGAGCAGCGACAGGGACGCGGCGAACAGTCCGGCGGCCACGTACGAGCCGAGGGCGGCCTGGTTCGCGGCGAGCCAGTCCACGCCGAGGCCGAGGGCCTTGCCGATCAGGGTGGCGGCGAGCAGCACGCCCGCGGCGGCGGGCATCGCGGCGAAGGAGGTGCGCAGGGTGAGCCGGCGCAGCGCGTCGAGGTGGTCGGGCAGCGGCCGTACGGCGGCGCCCTCGGGCGGCGCGGCGGGCAGCAGGCCGGGGGCGGCGCTGTCCTTGGCCAGGGTCCACAGCCGCTCGGCGGCGCCGGAGACGAAGACGGTGGCCAGCAGTGCGGTCAGCGCGTGCGCCGGGATCCAGTCGAGCCACAGCGGGGCGACGACGAACAGCCCGATCCGGACGCCGTCGGCAGCGATCATGGTCCAGCGGCGGTCGAGCTTGCCGCCGGGGGCGGTGAGCTTGGCGAGCGGGCCGAGCAGGACGGCGCCGAAGACCAGGGTCGCGGCGATGCGGACGCCGAAGACGGCGGCGACGGTCAGGGCCCAGCCGCGGTAGCCGCCGCCGAACGCCTCCTGGGAGACGGCTGTCTGGAAGGCCAGCAGCACCAGGACCAGCAGGGCGAGGGCGTCGCCGATGCCGCTCACGAGCTGGGCGCTCCACAGCCGCCGCAGCCTGGGTGTGCGCAGCAGGGCGCGCACCGCCCGCTCGCGGGAGTCCGCGGCGAGGGCTTCGTCGTAGGAGGGGTTCACGGGGGCGGTCACGCCAGTCGGCTGCTCGGCTCGCGTCATCCGCCCAGCCTATCCGCTGCGCCGGACGGCTGCGGAGGCCTGTGGACAACCCCGGCCGCCCCTCCCCCGCTCCCGCCCGGCCTCCCCCTGCACCACCCGGCACCGCCGGCACGGCAAAGGCCGCACGGGCCGGACGTGCGGCGGGGGCGGGTGCCCCGCGCTGACGCGCGGCGACGCCCCGCCCCCGCCGGATCCTGCCGTTCCGCCTACTCCTCGGCTGCCGCCGCGGCCGTCTTCTTCGCGGCCGCCGCCTTCGCGGTGGTCGCCTTCTTCGCCGCGGCCTTCTTCGCCGTCGTCGTCTTGGCCGCCGCCGTCTTCTTCGCGGCGGTCTTCTTCGCGGCCGTCGCCTTCTTCGCCGGGGCCTTCTTCACGGCGGCCTTCTTGGCCGTCTTCTTAGCCGGCCCCTTCGCCCGCTTCTCGGCGAGCAGCTCGTAGCCGCGCTCCGGCGTGATCGTCTCGACGTCGTCGTCGCGCCGCAGCGTCGCGTTCGTCTCGCCGTCCGTCACGTACGGGCCGAAGCGGCCGTCCTTGACGACGACGGGCCGCTCGCTGACCGGGTCGGTGCCCAGCTCCTTCAGCGGCGGCTTGGCCGCCGCCCGCCCGCGGACCTTCGGCTGGGCGTAGATCGCCAGCGCCTCGTCGCGCGTGATCGTGAAGAGCTGCTCCTCCGACTCCAGCGACCGCGAGTCCGTCCCCTTCTTCAGGTACGGGCCGTACCGGCCGTTCTGCGCGGTGATCTCGACGCCCTCGGCGTCGGTGCCCACGACGCGCGGCAGCGACATCAGCTTCAGCGCGTCGTCGAGGGTGACGGTGTCCAGGGACATCGACTTGAACAGCGAGGCGGTGCGCGGCTTGACCGCGTTCTTGCCGGTCTTGGGCGTGCCCTCGGGCAGGATCTCGGTCACGTACGGCCCGTACCGGCCGTCCTTGGCGACGATCTGGTTGCCGCTGACCGGGTCGGCGCCCAGCTGGAACTCGCCGCTCGGCCGGGCGAAGAGCTCCTCCGCGTACGCCACCGTCAGCTCGTCGGGGGCGAGGTCGTCGGGCACGTCGGCCCTCTGGTGGCCCTCGGCGTCCTTCTCGCCGCGCTCCACGTACGGCCCGTAGCGGCCGACGCGCAGCACGATGCCCTCGCCGACCGGGAAGGAGGAGATCTCGCGGGCGTCGATCGCGCCGAGGTCGGTGACGAGTTCCTTCAGGCCGCCGAGGTGGTCGCCGTCGGCCGGCACGATGCCCGAGGCCTCCTCGGAGCCGAAGTAGAAGCGCTTGAGCCACGGCACCGCCTGGGCCTCGCCGCGGGCGATGCGGTCGAGGTCGTCCTCCATCTTGGCGGTGAAGTCGTAGTCGACGAGCCGGCCGAAGTGCTTCTCCAGCAGGTTGACCACGGCGAACGACAGGAAGGACGGCACGAGGGCCGTGCCCTTCTTGAAGACGTAGCCGCGGTCGAGGATCGTGCCGATGATCGACGCGTACGTAGACGGGCGGCCGATCTCGCGCTCTTCGAGCTCCTTGACCAGCGAGGCCTCGGTGTAACGGGCCGGCGGCTTCGTGGCGTGGCCGTCCGCGGTGATCTCGTCGGCGGCGAGCGCGTCGCCCTCGGCGACCTGCGGCAGGCGCCGCTCGCGGTCGTCGAGCTCGGCGTTCGGGTCGTCCGCGCCCTCGACGTACGCCTTCATGAAGCCGTGGAAGGTGATGGTCTTGCCGGACGCGGTGAACTCGGCGTCCCGGCCGTCGCGTGCGGTGCCGCCGATCCTGACGGTGACGGAGTTGCCGGTCGCGTCCTTCATCTGGGAGGCGACGGTCCGCTTCCAGATCAGCTCGTAGAGCCGGAACTGGTCGCCGGTGAGACCGGTCTCGGCCGGCGTTCGGAAACGATCACCCGAGGGGCGGATCGCCTCGTGCGCCTCCTGCGCGTTCTTGACCTTGCCCGCGTAGACGCGCGCCTTCTCCGGCAGGTAGTCGGCGCCGTAGAGCTGCGTGACCTGCGCCCGGGCCGCGGCCACGGCGGTGTCGGACAGCGTCGTGGAGTCGGTTCGCATGTAGGTGATGAAGCCGTTCTCGTACAGCTTCTGCGCCACCTGCATGGTCGCCTTGGCTCCGAAGCCGAGCTTGCGCGAGGCCTCCTGCTGGAGCGTCGTCGTACGGAACGGGGCGTACGGGGAGCGGCGGTACGGCTTGGACTCGACCGAGCGGACGGTGAAGGAGCTGTCCGCGAGGGCGGCGGCCAGCGCGCGGGCGTTCGCCTCGTCGAGGTGCAGCACCTCGGCGTTCTTCAGCTGCCCGTTCGCACCGAAGTCGCGGCCCTGGGCGACGCGCTTGCCGTCGACGGTGTTCAGGCGGGCGGCGAGGGTGGACGGGTCGGAGGGGTCGCCGGGCCGGCCGGTGGAGAAGGTGCCGGTCAGATCCCAGTACTCGGCGGAGCGGAAGGCGATGCGCTCGCGCTCGCGCTCGACGACGAGGCGGGTGGCCACCGACTGCACGCGGCCCGCCGAGAGCTTCGGCATGACCTTCTTCCACAGCACCGGGGAGACCTCGTAGCCGTAGAGCCGGTCGAGGATGCGGCGGGTCTCCTGGGCGTCGACCATGCGCTGGTTCAGCTCGCGCGGGTTGGCGACGGCGTCGCGGATCGCGTCCTTGGTGATCTCGTGGAAGACCATCCGGTGGACGGGGACCTTGGGCTTGAGGACCTCCTGGAGGTGCCACGCGATGGCCTCGCCCTCGCGGTCCTCATCGGTGGCCAGGAAGAGCTCGTCGGATTCGGCCAGCAGCTCCTTGAGCTTCCTGACCTGGGCCTTCTTGTCGGCGTTGACGACGTAGATCGGCTGGAAGTCGTGCTCGACGTCCACGCCGAGGCGGCGCACCTCGCCCGTGTACTTCTCGGGTACCTCCGCGGCGCCGTTCGGGAGGTCGCGGATGTGCCCGACGCTCGCCTCGACGACGTATCCCGGGCCGAGGTAGCCCTTGATCGTCTTCGCCTTGGCAGGGGACTCGACGATGACGAGTCGGCGGCCGCCCTGTGCGGTCTCGCTAGTCGGGGACAACTTGGCTCTTCTCTCCGGTCGGCACTCGGTCGCAGTACGGCGACGCTGCGGAGTGTGACGGTACAACCCGCCCCCGTGTCAAACGGCACAAGCCCGCAACGGCCACTCGAACGGTAACCCGACTAGTGCCGTTTCTGCCGCCCGGATACCCCGCCGGACCCGTCCCGATCACCGGCCCGAGTGGCCAGGGGGCCGTCTGGCCCCGCCCCCGCACCCCTCCTGACGTCCCGCTTTGCTCCGCGGGCCGCGGCCTGCCGGGCGCGCGGAGTCAGAGGTGTGCGAGGCACCACGCCCCGAGGCCCAGGGACACCGCCGCGCCGAGCAGGGCCGCCGGGAGGGCGAGCGAGGGGCGCACGCCCTCGGCGACCGGCGCGCCGCGTCGGACGCACGCCCCCGTCCAGGCCAGCAGGGCGGTCCCGTACAGGAGGAACACCGCTGCCGCGAACACCGCCGGACCGCGTTCCATGCCGTTCCCCCCTCGTCGCCCGGGCCGCCCCCGGGAGCCCCGGCGTCCCCCCGGCACTCCGGGGCCCCCGGGGCCGTACCCCTTGGCCGGAGCATGCCAGCCGCAGGGGAACGGAGGGCGAACCCCGGGTGACGGCTCAGCGGTCGGCGACCGGCTCCAGGAACCCCTGCTCGACGAGCAGCCGGATCGCCTCCGGGGTCCGGTCCCGCAGCCCCACCGGGTCCTCCTGCACCAGCTGCGCGATGGCGTCCAGGATCCGGCCCGCGCTGAGCGAGCCGTCGCAGACGCCCGCGAAGCCGGCCCCGACCGTGTCGACCTTGGTGGCCCGCCGCATGCCCCGGTTCTGCCGCAGCACCACGTGCTCCGGGTCCTCCGCGCCGGGCGCCCCGACCTGCTCCTGGACGACCTCGCCGGCCAGGACGAAGCGGGCCTCCAGCAGGGCCGCGTCATCGTGGTCGCGCAGGTAGTCCTGTCGGGCGAAGTGCGCGGCGACCGCGTCGCCGAGCGGCTGCTCCACCGCGTGCGGCCACTCCTCGATCACGATCGACGGCTCCTCCGCGCCGCTGCGGCGCAGCGTGATCCACCCGAAGCCGACCGCCTTGGTCTTGCGCGCCTCGAACTCGTCGAGCCATTCCTCGTACCGGCGCGCGTACTCCTCCGGCGCGGTGCGGTGGTCGCCCGCGTCACGCAGCCACAGCTCGGCGTACTGGGTCACGTCCTGGACGTCGCGCTGCACGATCCAGGCGTCGCAGCCGCGCGGCACCCAGGAGCGGACCCGGTCGCGCCAGTCCTCGCCCTCCACGTGCTGCCAGTTGCCGAGGAACTGCGCGTAGCCGCCGGGGTTGAGGTGCGCGCCGGCCTGCTGGACGAGCGTCCGGCACAGGTCGTCGCCGCCCATGCCGCCGTCCCGGTACGTCAGCCGGGCTCCGGGCGAGATGACGAACGGCGGGTTGGACACGATGAGGTCGTACGCGGCGTCCCCCACGGGCTCGAACAGCGATCCGAGGAGCAGCTCGGCCTCGGGCGCCCCGGACAGCGCGAGCGTCAGACGGGTGAATTCCAGTGCGCGGGGGTTGACGTCGGTGGCGGTGACGCGGGTGGCGTGCCCGGCGGCGTGCAGCGCCTGGATGCCGGATCCGGTGCCGAGGTCGAGGGCGGTGCCGACGGGGGTGCGCACGGTGATCCCGGCGAGGGTGGTGGAGGCGCCGCCGACGCCGAGGACGACGCCCTCCTCGCGCGAGCCGATCCCGCCGGCCCCGCCGACGGCGCAGCCGAGGTCGGAGACGATGAACCAGTCCTCGCCGTCCGGCCCGCCGTACGGGCGGACGTCGACGGCGGCGCGGACCGCGTCCCCGCCGGCGCCGTCCGCGCGGTGCAGCCAGCCGTCGGCCAGTGCGGCCTCAAGAGGCAGCGCCCGTGCGGCGTCCGCGGTCGGCACGGTCTGCCGGAGCAGGAACAGCCGGACCAGGCTCGCGAGCGGGCTGCTGCCGGCGCTCCGCGTGGCGCGCAGGGCGGGCACGGTCTCGCTGCGGGCCAGGGCGGCGTAGGCGGGGGCGCCGAGCAGGTCGAGCAGCCCGTCGGCGGTGAAGCCGGCGGCGAGCAGCGCGGTGCGGAGTTCGGCGGCGCGGTCTGGCGTGGGGAGGCTGGAGGTACTCACCCGTCCATTGTGTCGGCCGGCGCCGCCGATGCGTGCGGCGCGCGGCCGGGGGCGCCGGGCGGCGGCCCGGCGGCTCAGCCCGTCGGCGCGGGGGCCGCGACCTTGCAGCCCTTCTGCGCGTTCAACGCCTTCGCCAGGCCGCTCTCGTTGAGTTCGCCGAAGGCGTTCTTGCTGCCCTGGTTCGCCGCGTCGATGTCGCCGCCGAGCGCTTCGAGGCCGTCGGCGAACTTCGCCGGGTCCTTCGCGTCCAGCGCATCGATCTTCGTCTTCACGTCCGCGTAGC
Source organism: Streptomyces sp. NPDC031121 (assembly GCF_055570615.1). Lineage (NCBI taxonomy): Bacteria > Bacillati > Actinomycetota > Actinomycetes > Kitasatosporales > Streptomycetaceae > Streptomyces > Streptomyces sp. NPDC031121. Next base: position 111,485 of record NZ_JBVIGV010000014.1, on the reverse strand, counting down.
CCTTGGCCGCCGTCTCGAAGCCGCCGGCCGACGCGTCGAGGGTGGACTGCCCGTCCTTGACGGGCGGTGCCCCGGCGTCCTGCAGGGCCTTGGCCATCGCCGTGTACGCCTCGGCCTGCGTCTGGAAGGCGGCGGAGTCGACCCTCTGGACCTCGTCGGACTTGCTGTCCTGCGACGAGACCCGCTTCATCTCGGCGTTCGCCTTCTCGATCTTCTCCAGGTGGGGTTGCCACACGTCACAGACCTTCTTGGCCCAGGCGTTGGCCTTCTCGTCGCCGTCGTCGCCGCAGCCGGACAGCACGAGCACCAGCGCCGCACAGCCGGATACCGCGGCCGCAAGCTTCTTGTTCACCGGATCGGTCCCTTCGAGGAGGCTCTCCGCGGGGAAGATACACGGCCGCCGCGGCCCGCCGCGGAAAGGCGGACGGGCGGCGCGCCCGTACGCGCCGCCCGTCCGCCTCCGTGGTCCGCCGAGGGGTCCGACCGGGTCAGGAGACCACCGCGGGGTCGGACGGCTTGGCCACCCGTTCGGCCGCGGCCCCGTCGCCGCCGTCGCCGACGGCGATGTCACGCCGCTTGGAGACGTAGACCGCGGCAACGATGACGGTGATCGCGACGGCCGCGACGATCGCGCGGACGGTCGGGCTGGTGTCGGCGCCGTAGCTGAACTGCACGACGGCGGGCGCGATCAGCAGTGCCACCAGGTTCATGACCTTCAGCAGCGGGTTGATGGCCGGGCCGGCGGTGTCCTTGAACGGGTCGCCGACGGTGTCGCCGATGACGGTCGCGGCGTGGGCGTCGCTGCCCTTGCCGCCGTGGTGGCCGTCCTCGACGAGCTTCTTCGCGTTGTCCCAGGCCCCGCCCGAGTTCGCGAGGAACACCGCCATCAGGGTGCCGCAGCCGATGGCCCCCGCGAGGAACGCGCCGAGCGCGCCGACACCGAGGACGAAGCCGACGGCGATGGGCGCCATGACGGCGAGCAGGCCGGGCGTGGCGAGTTCGCGCAGCGCGTCCTTGGTGCAGATGTCGACGACTCGCCCGTACTCGGGCTTCTCCGTGTAGTCCATGATCCCGGGGTGCTCGCGGAACTGGCGGCGCACCTCGTAGACGACGGAGCCCGCGGAGCGGGACACGGCGTTGATGGCGAGGCCGGAGAAGAGGAAGACCACGGCGGCGCCGAGGACCAGGCCGACGAGGTTGTTGGGCTGGGCGATGTCGAGGCTGAGGTTCATCTCCCCTGCCTTGGCCCCGACTTCCTTCACCGCGGTGGAGATGGCGTCGTTGTACGAGCCGAACAGCGCGGCCGCGGCGAGCACGGCGGTGGCGATGGCGATGCCCTTGGTGATGGCCTTGGTGGTGTTGCCGACCGCGTCGAGGTCGGTCAGGACCTGGGCGCCCGCGCCCTCGACGTCGCCGGACATCTCGGCGATGCCCTGGGCGTTGTCGGAGACGGGACCGAAGGTGTCCATGGCGACGATCACGCCGACGGTGGTGAGCAGGCCGGTGCCGGCCAGGGCCACCGCGAAGAGCGCGAGCATGATCGAGGTGCCGCCGAGCAGGAACGCTCCGTAGACGCCGAGGCCGATGAGGAGCGCCGTGTAGACGGCGGACTCCAGGCCGACGGAGATGCCGGCGAGGACGACGGTGGCCGGCCCGGTCAGGGCGGACTTGCCGATGTCGCGGACGGGGCGCCGGGTGGTCTCGGTGAAGTAGCCGGTGAGCTGCTGGATCAGTGCGGCCAGGACGATGCCGATGGCGACGGCGACCAGGGCCAGGATCCGGGGGTCGCCGGAGTGGCCCGTGATCGCCGCGTTCTCGACGCCGACGAGGTCCTTGTACGAGGACGGCAGGTAGGCGTAGACGGCGGCGGCGACCAGGGCCAGCGAGATCGCGGCGGAGATGAAGAAGCCGCGGTTGATGGCGGTCATGCCGCTGCGGTCGGAGCGGCGCGGGGAGACAGCGAAGATGCCGATCATCGCGGTGACGACGCCGATGGCGGGGACGATGAGCGGGAAGGCGAGGCCGAGGTCGCCGAAGGCCGCCTTGCCGAGGATGAGCGCGGCCACGAGGGTGACGGCGTAGGACTCGAAGAGGTCGGCGGCCATGCCCGCGCAGTCGCCGACGTTGTCGCCCACGTTGTCGGCGATGGTCGCGGCATTGCGCGGGTCGTCCTCCGGAATGCCCTGCTCGACCTTGCCGACCAGGTCGGCGCCGACGTCGGCGGCCTTGGTGAAGATGCCGCCGCCGACGCGCATGAACATCGCGATCAGGGCGGCGCCGAGGCCGAAGCCCTCCAGGACCTTGGGGGCGTCGGCGGCGTAGACCAGGACGACGCAGGAGGCGCCGAGCAGGCCGAGGCCGACGGTGAACATGCCGACGACGCCGCCGGTGCGGAACGCGATGCGCATCGCCCGGTGGGAGACATCGGTCAGGTCCTTGGCGGGCTCGCCCTCGGCCGGGGTGGCCTCGCGTGCGGCGGCGGCGACGCGGACGTTGGCCCGGACGGCGAGGCGCATGCCGATGTAGCCGGTGATCGCCGAGAAGAGGGCCCCGACGAGGAAGAAGGCGGAGCGGCCCGCCCGCTGGCCCCAGTCGTCGGCGGGCAGCAGGAACAGCAGGAAGAACACGACGACGGCGAAGATTCCGAGGGTGCGCAGCTGCCGGCCGAGGTAGGCGTTGGCGCCTTCCTGGACGGCTGCGGCGATCTTCTTCATGCTGTCGGTTCCCTCGTCGGCGGAGAGGACCTGGCGGACCAGGATCTGCGCGACGACGAGTGCGGCGATTGCCACGGCCGCGATCACCATGACGATGAGCCGATTGTCTTCGGTGAGTACTGCGGCTGCCAGATCGGTGGTGCCGTCCGGCGCGTTGGGGGTGAAGAGCCCCGTCATTCGTCCTCCTTGACGTGATGAGCTCAAGATGTGGACGGATTGTAGGGACCTCTTCCGCATCAAAACAGTGCACGGGAAACGGAATTGGCCTGCTCTTGCACCCCACCAATAGATCGCGTCACTCCATTACCCCCGAAAGAAGTAACGGTGCAAAGGCATTGACGCCTGGTCATTGATCCGGAATACCGGCCCGGGCATGAGAAAAGGCCCTGCTCGGCAGGGCCTTGAATAAGATCCAAAAATATTCAGGGAACACCGGCTAAGGCAGTTCGCCTTCGCCGGAGCCGGAGACGGGCCAGCTCATGCGGATGGTGCCGCCGGCCTCGCCGCTGATCACCTCGACGTCGTCGACGAGGCCGCTGATCACGGCGAGCCCCATCTCGTCCTCCGCGTCGCCGTCCGGGTCCAGGGCGGCCTCCAGGCCGGGCACGGCCCCGCCGGACGGGCCGGGGACCTCGTCGCCGACCTCGATGGAGAACGACTTCTCCTCCTCGGTGAGCACGACCCGGACGGGCGCGGTGAGCCCGTTGCTCAGGTGCAGTCCGACGGCGCGCGAGCAGGCCTCGCCCACGGCGAGGCGGACCTCGTCGAGCACGGCTTCGTCCACGCCGACCCGCCGTGCCACGGCGGCCGCGACCAGGCGGGCCGTGCGGACGTGCTCGGGCTGGGCGCTGAAGCGGAGTTCAACGGTGGCCATTGCGTCCCCCTCGGACTGGGCGTGCCTTGCGGAGGCCCGGGCCGCTTGCGGCCCGCGCCCCCGCTCCTCTCCGGCGCCCCCGCTGCCCGGGTGCGGCCGTACGGCCGCGCCCGGGGCGGGGACGGACGTCAGTCGGTGGCGGCGACGGCGTCCTCCACCGTCGTGTGGATCGGGAACACCTTGGTCAGACCCGTGATGCGGAAGATCTTCAGGATGCGCTCCTGGTTGCACACCAGGCGCAGCGAGCCCTCGTGCGCGCGGACGCGCTTGAGGCCGCCGACGAGCACACCGAGGCCGGTGGAGTCGAGGAAGTCCACCCGCTCCATGTCGACAACCAGGTGGTAGCTGCCGTCGTTCACCAACTCGACCAACTGCTCGCGCAGCTTGGGCGCGGTATACACATCAATCTCGCCACCGACCTCCACGACCGTGCGGTCGCCGACAGTGCGAGTCGACAGGGACAGGTCCACGGATCCTCCAGCACCTTGCTATCGAGCGGCGCCCCCCAGGGGCCTCCCCCACCCGCGGGCGGGGAAGAGATTGGCTGCCGCGATGGCATTCAACCACTTACCGGCAGGCGCGCACGACGCCTTCCGACCATTGTCCTGCACGCCGGTGACACACTCGGTTCCAATGGCCAATACTCACCGCCCCGGTCGCCGTATGGCGCCCGGGGACCCGAAACCCGCTCCCGGCACGGTCCTGGACCGCCTGTCACGGGGGCCGTACAGGGCTGCACGCATCACTCATACGGAGCACTTGCCCCCTCGGGAGGGCCGTCATGCAGTGTGGCCGGACCGCATCCGAACGGATGTCGTGGCCGCGATCCGCTCCGCGGGTGTCGAGCACCCCTGGGCCCACCAGGCGGCGGCCGCGGAGCACGCCCTGGACGGCGAGTCCGTGGTCGTCGCCACCGGGACGGCCTCCGGCAAGTCGCTGGCGTACCTGGCGCCCGTCCTGTCCGCCCTCGCGGACGGCAGCGAGGCCCCGAACGGGCGGGGCGCGACCGCCCTGTACCTGGCCCCGACGAAGGCCCTGGCCGCCGACCAGCGGCGCGCCGTGCGCGAACTGGCGGCGCCGCTCGGCACCTCGGTCCGCCCGGCCGTGTACGACGGCGACACGCCGGTGGAAGAACGCGAATGGGTGCGCCAGTACGCCAACTACGTCCTGACCAACCCCGACATGCTGCACCGCGGGATCCTGCCGGCCCACGCCCGCTGGTCCTCCTTCCTGCGCGCCCTGCGCTATGTCGTCGTCGACGAGTGCCACACGTACCGGGGCGTCTTCGGCTCGCACGTGGCGCAGGTGCTGCGCCGGCTGCGGCGCCTGTGCGCCCGCTACGGCGCCGACCCGGTGTTCCTGCTGGCGTCCGCCACCGCGAGCGACCCGGCGGCCGCCGCGTCCCGCCTGACGGGCCTGTCCGTCCGCGAGGTCGCCGACGACGCCTCGCCGCGGGGCGAGGTGGTCTTCGCCCTGTGGGAGCCGCCGCTGACCGACCTGCGGGGCGAGCGGGGAGCCCCGGTGCGCCGCACGGCCACGGCCGAGACCGCCGACCTGCTGACCGACCTGGTCGTGCAGGGCGTCCGGACGGTGGCGTTCGTCCGGTCCCGGCGGGGCGCCGAGCTGATCTCGGTGATCGCCCGGGAGCGGCTCGCCGAGGTGGACCGGTCGCTCCCCGGGCGGGTCGCCGCCTACCGCGGCGGCTACCTGCCGGAGGAGCGGCGGGCCCTGGAGGCGGCCCTGCACTCCGGCGAGCTGCTGGGCCTGGCCGCGACGACGGCCCTGGAGCTGGGCGTGGACGTGTCGGGGCTCGACGCGGTCCTGATCACCGGATATCCGGGGACCCGGGCCTCGCTGTGGCAGCAGGCGGGCCGGGCCGGCCGCTCCGGCCAGGGCGCCCTCGCGGTGCTGATCGCCCGCGACGACCCGCTCGACACCTACCTCGTGCACCATCCGGAGGCGCTGTTCAGCCGTCCGGTGGAGGCCACCGTCCTCGACCCGGACAACCCGTACGTCCTGGCCCCGCACCTGTGCGCGGCCGCCGCGGAGGCCCCGCTGACGGAGGCGGACCTTCCGCTGTTCGGGCCGGCCGCCCGGGAGCTCGTCCCGCAGCTGGAGGCCGCGAAGCTGCTGCGCCGACGGGCCACGGCCTGGCACTGGACGCGCCGGGAGCGGGCCGCCGACCTGGCGGACATCCGGGGCGGCGGCGGCCGCCCGGTGCAGATCGTGGAGGCCGCCACGGGGCGGCTGCTGGGCACGGTGGACGAGTCCGCCGCCCACACCGCCGTCCACGACGGCGCCGTCCACCTCCACCAGGGCCGCACCTACCTGGTGCGGCGCCTCGACCTGGAGGACTCCGTCGCCCTGGTCGAGGAGGCCAGCCCGCCCTTCTCCACGACCGCCCGCGACACCACCGCCATCTCCGTGCTGGAGACCGACGCCGAAGTCCCCTGGGGGGACGCCCGGCTCTGCTACGGCTCGGTGGAGGTCACCAACCAGGTGGTGTCCTACCTGCGGCGCAAGCTGATCACCGGCGAGGTCCTCGGCGAGGCCAAGCTGGACCTGCCACCGCGCACCCTGCGCACCCGCGCCGTGTGGTGGACCGTCACCGAGGACCAGCTGGACGAGGCCGGGATCGGCCCGGAGATCCTCGGCGGGGCCCTGCACGCGGCCGAGCACGCCTCCATCGGCCTGCTGCCGCTGTTCGCGACCTGCGACCGCTGGGACATCGGCGGTGTTTCCGTCCCCCTGCACCCGGACACCCTGCTGCCGACGGTCTTCGTCTACGACGGCCACCCCGGCGGCGCCGGCTTCGCGGAGCGGGCCTTCCACACGGCCCGTGCCTGGCTGACGGCGACCCGCGACGCCATCGCCTCCTGCGAGTGCGAGGCGGGCTGCCCCTCCTGCATCCAGTCCCCGAAATGCGGCAACGGCAACGACCCGCTCCACAAGCGCGGCGCGATCCGCCTGCTGACCCGCCTCCTCGCCAACGCCCCCGCCCCGGACGCCCCCGAGAACCACCCGCCCATCCCTTGAGCCGTGCGACCTGCCCCCTGCCGAGGACGGATCACCGGCACGGGGCGGCCCGTCCCCGGCCGGAGACGGCCCCGTCCCCGCCGGGGGCGGCGCGTCGTCCGTGAGGGGCGGGCCCGCGCGGGCCGTGATCACCGGGGTGAAAGGGCCCGCGGCGGGGCGTGCCGCCACTTCGGCGACCTCCCCGTGGAGGGCGCAGGCGGCGACGGAGGCGCCCTGCGCCGCCGCCACGCGCCCGGCGGCGCCGCACGCGGCCTCGGGGCCGTGGGCCCAGGTGGCGGCCGCTGCAAGCGCCCCCAGGTCGGCGGCTGCGGCCGCCCGGTGGCGGGCGCTCACCGCCTGGCCGAGCAGGAGCACCCCGCCGAACACCGCTCCGAGGGCAGTGGCCACCAGGGCCGCCCACACGGTCGCCGAGCCCCGGTCGCCCCTCATGGCGGCGGCCCCACGCTGTCCTCGGCCAGGGCCGCCGCCCTGGCCCCGAGCCGCACCTGCAGCCCGGCCGGCCCCGGCGCGGGAGCATCCACCCGAACGTGCCACAAGTCGCCCTTGCGTTCGATGGCCACCTCCGCCCCGGACGGGGCGGCCGCCCGGGCCGCCGCGGCCGCGTCCTGCCCCGGCTCGGAGCGGGCCGCGGCCCGGGCGCCGACCCTGGCCGCGTCCACGCAGCGGATCTGCGCGGCGGCCGCCATCAGCGCCCACACGAGCAGGGCGGCGAACAGCACCAGGGCCGGAATCACCAGGGCGGCCTCCGCGGTGGCGAATCCGCCGTCGCGCGGCCGAACCGGAGCCCGCCGCGGCTTTTCCTCAGAAAGGCACATCGAGCGCCTTTCCGATGGTCGACTGGAGCGCCGCGGAGACCACGTCGCTCGTCACCACCTTGTACAGAACCGCGGCGAACGCACACGCCGCGATCGTCCCCATGGCGTATTCCGAAGTCGACATCCCGGCATCGCCGGCACGCCCGCCGACCGCGGCCCGCACACGAAACCAGATCATCTTCACGGCAACCTCCTGTGGAAATCCTTTTACTGACGTTCTCTCAGCTCTCTTTGCGCCCCATCCGGCACTTCTGATTCCTGTTCAGCGGGTGGAGAGCAGGCCCGTAGCCATTCCGATCACGACCGGGGCAACTCCCACCGCCAGGAACGCGGGGAGGAAGCACAGCCCCACCGGCGCCGTGACGAGGACCGCGGCACGCTGCGCCCGGGCCCCCGCCGACCGGGCCCGCTCCTCGCGCAGCGCGTTCGCCAGGCGGGCGGCCTGCTCTGCGGCCGGCGCCCCGGTCCGGGCGGCCCGCTCCAGGCACTGCGCCAGCGGGGCCGCGCCGGGTATCGCGGCCAACCTCCCCCACGCGGCGTACGGTTCGCCGCCGAGGCGCACCTCCGCCCCGGCCAGCGCCAGCCCCTCGCCGACGGGCCCGCCCAGCGACTCGCCGACCGCCTCCGCGGCCTGCACCGGCCCGGCCCCGGCGGCCAGGCAGGCCGCCAGCAGGTCCGCCGCGAACGGCAGCCGACGCTCCACCTCCCGCGGATCCACCTCCGTGCCCGGGTCCGGCCGCGGCCGGCGCCGCAGCCGCCGCACCACGAGCGCCGCCGCGCCGCCCGCGGCAGCGCCCACCGGGCCGCCGACCAGCAGCCACACCGCGGCCAGCACCACCGCCGGGACCGCCCACTCGGCAGCGGCGCTCCGCACCCGCGGCCCGGGGAGGGGCCGCCGCCGTACCTGCGGCAGCGCCAGCACGGCGGCCGTTCTGCGCCGGGCGGCCCGCAGCCGCAGCCGCGCGGCGACCGCGGCGGCCGCACACAGCACCGCCGCCGCGAGGCAGAGCACTGCCCCCAGCCTGTGGACGGCCATCGCGCCGGTCACCGCTCCGCCTCACGCACGATGCGGCTGCACCACAGCAGCCCCAGCCCCTCCAGCAGGCTTCCCGCGAGCAGGCAGCCCCAGCCGACAGGGGTGTGGAGCAGCACCCGCAGGGGGTCCGCGCCGAGCCCCGAGCCGATCAGCAGCCCGACGAGCGGGAGCAGGGCGAGCACGGCCGTGGTCGACCTGGCCCCGGCCAGCTGGGCCCGCAGCGACTCCTGCCGGTCCCGCTCCGCCCGCAGCGCCCCCTCCAGCCGGTCCAGGCCGGCGGCCAGGCCCGCGCCGCCGTCCACCGAGATCCGCCAGCAGGCCGCCATGCCGGCCAGCCCCTCCGCTCCCGGCTCCCGGGCCGCCTCGTGCAGCGCCGCCGGCACGTCCCCGCCGAACGCGGCTGCCGCCAGCACCGCCGTCTCCGCCGGCCCCGGCGCCCCGGTGCCGACGGCCGACCGGCGCAGGGCCGCGGTCAGCGCCTGGCCCGGCTGCGCCCCGGCCCGCAGTTCGCCCACGGCGGCCCCGCACAGGGCGACGACCTCCGCCCGGCGCGCCGACCGCTCCCGCTGCCGCTGCCGGGCCCGCAGCCAACGCCTCAGCAGCGGCACCGACGCCGCGCCGGCCACCAGCGGGATCACCGACGCACCGATCAGCGCCAGCAGCAGCCCGGCGCCGAGGCCGGCCCACTCCCGCCAGCGCTCGGCCCGCACCCGGACCGCGGCCGCCAGCAGCTGCCCGCGGCCCGGCCCGCGTGGCTCGGCGCCGCCTCCGGCCAGGACGATCCGGGCCCGGCGGGCGGCCCGCTCCCAGCCGGCCAGCGTCCATGCGGCCGTGGCCGCGCACAGCACGCCGGCGAACACCGGCACGGGCACCGCCGCGGCGTTCACCGGGCCCCTCCCAGCAGCGGCCGCAGCCGCTCCCAGCCCTGCTCGCGTACGAAGCCGCGGGCCGACCAGCGCAGCGCGGGCACGGTGACCACCAGGCCGGCGGCATCCCGCTCCAGTACGTGCACCTCGGCCACCCGGCGCCGCCCTGCCCGGTCCCTGACCAGGTGGACCACCAGCGTGAGGGCGGCCGCCAGCTGGCTGTGCAGGGCGGCCCGGTCGAGGCCGGCGGCCGTGCCGAGCGCTTCGAGGCGGGCCGGGACGTGCGCCGCCGCGTTGGCGTGGACAGTGCCGCAGCCGCCTTCGTGACCCGTGTTCAGGGCCGCGAGCAGGTCGGCGACTTCGGCGCCCCGGACCTCGCCGACGACAAGCCGGTCCGGCCTCATCCGCAGCGCCTGCCGGACCAGGTCGGCCAGGGTGACGAGGCCCGCCCCCTCCTGGTTGGCGGGCCGCGTCTCCAGCCGCACCACGTGCGGATGGTCGGGGCGCAGCTCGGCCGAGTCCTCGGCGAGGACGATGCGCTCCCCCGCGCCGACGAGCCCCAGCAGCGCACTCAGCAGGGTGGTCTTCCCGGTTCCGGTACCGCCGGAGACCAGGAAGGACAGCCGCGCGCCGATGATGTCCCGGAAGAGGTGCTGGCCGCCGGGCGGCAGGGTGCCTGCCTCCACGAGTTCGTCGAGGGTGAAGGCGCGCGGCCGGACCACGCGCAGGGAGAGGCAGGCGGAGCCGACGGCGACCGGGGGCAGCACCGCGTGCAGCCGGGTGCCGTCGGGCATGCGGGCGTCCACCCAGGGTCGGGCGTCGTCGAGGCGGCGGCCCGCGACGGCGGCCAGCCGCTGGGCCAGCCGCCGGACGGCGTCCGCGTCGGGAAAGGTGACGGCGGTCAGTTCGAGCCCGCCGCCCCGGTCGACCCACACCCGGTCGGGGGCGGCCACCAGCACGTCGGTGACGGCGGGGTCGGCGAGGAGCGCCTCCAGCGGGCCCGCGCCGACGAGCTCGGACCGCAACTGGGCGGCGACGCCCAGCACTTCGGCGTCCCCGAGGAGGCGGCCCTGGGCTCGCAGGGCCGCCGCCACCCGGGCCGGGGTCGGCTCGGCCCCCGATTCGGCGAGCCGCTGGCGCACCGCGTCCAGGAGTACGGCGCTCATGCCGTCACCTCCCGCTCGGGTACGGGGCCCAGGGCCCGCCGCCAGAAGCCGTCGCAGAAGCGGGCGAGCGGCCCCCGCCCGTGCGCCCCCGGCGGTTCGCCGTCGGCGACGCGCCCCGGCAGGCCCACCTCGACCGGCACCTCCCCGGCGAGCGGCGCGCCCAGCAGCCCGGCCACCGCTTCGGCATCGAGCCCGCCGGAGCAGCGGCCCCGTACGACCACACGCACGTCCCGGGCGGCGATGCGCACGCCTGCGGCGACCCGGCCGGCGGCGGCCACCGCACGCAGCTCGCCCGGGACGACCAGCAGCACGAGGTCGAGCTGGGCCAGGGCTTCGGCGACCGCCTCGTCGACGCGGCGCGGCAGGTCGACGACGACGACCCCGCCGCGGCGGCGGGCGGCGGCCACGACCGAGCGCACCGCGCCCGGCGGCACCGCCACCCGCTCCCCGCGGTCCCAGCTGAGCACCCGCAGCGCGTGCAGCTCGGGCAGCGACTCCTCCAGCGCTCCCGCCCCGACCCGGCCGCGGGACCCCGCGAGGTCCGGCCAGCGCAGGCCCGCGGCGCTCTCGCCGCCGAGCAGGACATCCAGCCCGCCGCCGAGGGGGTCCCCGTCGATGAGGAGGGTCCGCTCGCCGGCCCGCGCGGCGCGGACGGCCAGGGCGCAGGCGAGGGTGGACGCTCCGGCGCCGCCGCTGCCGCCGATGACCCCGACGGCGAGGGCGCTGCGGCCGGCTCCCTCCGCCACGTCGGCGATGCGGTCGACGAGGCGGCCCTCGGCCGCGGGGAGCCGCAGTACCTCCTCCGCGCCGATCTCCACCGCGCGCTGCCAGACCGCCGGGTCGCCCTCGGCCGCCTCCCGGCCGACGAGGAGGACACCGCCGCGTCGCGGGGCCCCGCGGACCCTGCGGGCCGCGTCGTCCCCGACGAGGACGAGGGGCGCGGACTCCCATCCGTTGCCGGGCGGTGCGGCGGGCGGCCCGCCGCCCGCGCCGCCGGGTTCCACGCCAGGGGGCGCGCCGTCGGCGGGTCGGCTGCCTCCGCTTCCGTTTGGCTCCGGCAGCCCGTGGTGCACGTACGGCTCGGCGCCCGCGGCGGCGCACAGCCGCAGCAGGTCGTCCAGGAGCAACGGGTCCTCGGTGATGATCAGCGGGCGTCCGCCCGGCGGCACCGCCCCGCCGGCGGCCTCCGCCGTCCGGATTCCGCCTGCGCCCATCCGGTTCGTCATGTTGCCCGACTTCGATCCAGCCACGATCTCGGCCCTTCTCGCTGCAAATCCCGGCGCCGCGGACTTCGCGGCCCGCAATCACCGTGCAGCGATCGGGAAAAAGAAGTGGATCTTGCTCGAAAACCGTGGACAACGGGAGCCTTGTGAATAACTCCGTCACCCTCGCAGGCGAGTTCCCCAGCGCTGCGGAACCATCACGCACCGTGACGAGTCTGGAGGGGTGAGGGCCTGCACCGCGCCGGCCCGGCGGACGGACAAGGGGGCGGCAGTGAGCGATGGAGACCGGCGGAAGGGACGCGAACCGCGTCCGGACATGCGACGACCCCCGCCGGGGGGGAGAGCGGGGGTCGTCCCCACGGTCCGACTCGGGGGGGGAGGAGCCAGACCGGGTTAGCACGGTCGCGAACGATCCGTGACTTCCATGGTGTACCCGAGAGGCCTCTCAGGCAAACCCACGCGCCACACCTTACGCCGAATGGTGGGCGCATATGCTCGGGGCGTGGAAATCCAGCCCTTGCCGCACTCGTCGCCCCGCACCGCAGCCTTCTTCGACCTGGACAAGACGGTCATTGCGAAGTCCAGCACGCTGACGTTCAGCAAGTCGTTCTACCACGGCGGCCTGATCAACCGCCGGGCCGTGCTGCGCACCGCCTACACCCAGTTCATCTACCTGGTCGGCGGCGCCGACCACGACCAGATGGAACGCATGCGGGAGTACCTGTCCGCCTTGTGCAAGGGGTGGAACGTGCAGCAGGTGCGGGAGATCGTCGCGGAGACCCTGCACGACCTGATCGACCCGCTGATCTACGACGAGGCCGCGTCCCTGATCGAGGCGCACCACACCGCCGGCCGGGACGTGGTGATCGTCTCGACCTCCGGCGCGGAGGTCGTCGAGCCGATCGGCGAGATGCTCGGCGCGGACCGGGTCGTCGCCACGCGCATGGTGATCGGCGAGGACGGCTGCTTCACCGGCGACATCGAGTACTACGCGTACGGGCCCACCAAGGCGGAGGCGGTGCGGGAGCTCGCCGAGTCCGAGGGCTACGACCTCTCCCGCTGCTACGCGTACAGCGATTCGATCACCGACGTCCCGATGCTGGAGGCGGTCGGGCACCCGTACGCGGTCAACCCCGACCGGGCGCTGCGGCGTGAAGCGACGGCCCGTGAATGGCCGGTGCTGGTGTTCAACCGGCCCGTGCGGCTCAAGCAGCGGCTGCCCGGCTTCTCCATGCCCGCACGCCCGGCCCTGGTCGCCGCCGCCGCGGTGGGCGCCGCAGCCGCCACCGCGGGCCTGGTCTGGTACGCGAGCCGCCGCAGGGCCGGCGCCCTCGCCGCGGCCGCCACGGCCGCCACCGCCTGAGCCCGCGGCGCCCCGCTCCCCCGCACCGGCCCGCACGCACTCAGGGCGTCCGATTCGCCCCTGTGCGCCCCGGAAAGTAAAAAAAGCAGCAAGGGGTTCCACTTATCCGGCAAGCGGAGTACAAAGGAGTCACGGCCCGCGAGACCGAAGAACATCCGAGAGGATCATCTTTAAGAACGCAGTAAGGCCCACGGACCGAATGCACGAACGCCGAGCACCCACGCGACGTCGACCCGTCGATTACGGGCCAGCCGCACCAGGCAACCGGGCAAAGACCCCGGCCTGATGGGCACATATCGAGGACGCTTGGTAACCCGGCGGGAGTGCCAGCGGCGACACCACAGCAGGACGGTGTCGCCGCAACCCGTGTGTACGGGCCCTCAGGCCGCGCCGCGCTGGAGCGCCTCGCACACCGCCGTCGACTCGCGGACACCCAGCTCGACCGCCCGGCCGCAGTGCGCGATCCAGCGGCCCATGCCCTCGGCCGTGCCCGACAGGTAGCCCTCGAAGGCCTCCAGGTAGGCGTCCCGGCCCTGTTCGGCGTGGCCGACCTCCGCGGGGCAGACGGCCTTCGGGTCCAGGCCGCTGTTGATCAGCACGATCCGCTCGGCGGCCCGCGCCACCAGGCCGTTGTGGGAGGCGAAGGGGCGCAGCGCGAGCAGTTCGCCGTGCACCACCGCCGCCATCACGAGCGCCGGGGCCGAACTCCCGGCGAGGACCAGTCGGGACAGGCCGTCCAGCCGGCCCGCGACCTCGTCGGCCGACGGCAGCGACTGCACGACCAGGGGCTCGTCCACCGGCTCCCCGGCCAGGCGCGGGCGGCCCACCGCGTCCCCGTCGGCCGTCGAGCCCACCGCCACCAGGTGCAGGCGGGCCAGCACGCGCAGGGGCGACTGGCGCCAGATGCTGAGGAGTTGGCCCGCCTCCGCGGTGAGGCGGAGGGCGGCGCCGACCGTGCGCGCCTCCGCGTCCGCGCTGAAGTCGGTGCGGCGGCGCACCTCCTCCAGCGCCCAGTCCGCCCCGGACAGGGCGGCGCTGGCACGGGCGCCGCGCAGGGCGGCCTCGGAGGTGATCTCGCCGCTGCGCCGGCGCATGACGCGGTGCCCGTAGACCCGGTCCACGGCCTTGCGTACGGAATCCACGGCTTCGGCGACGCCCGGCAGGGAGCCCAGGGCGGCCAGCGGGTCGGCAGCGCTACTCATAGGTAGGGAGCCTACGCACTGCCGGGCCGTGCCACCGACCCCTCCTTGGAGTGGTCTTCCCCACTCACCCCCACCACCCAAAGCGATCGAACGGCTACCCTTCGTGAACATGAAGATCGCTTTCGTCGGAAAGGGAGGCAGCGGCAAGACCACCCTGTCCTCCCTGTTCATCCGCCACCTCGTCGCGGCGGGCGCGCCCGTCGTCGCCGTCGACGCGGACATCAACCAGCACCTCGGCGCCGCCCTCGGCCTCGACGACGCGCAGGCGGCCGCCCTCCCCGCGCTCGGCGCCCACCTCCCCCTCATCAAGGAGTACCTGCGGGGCTCCAACCCGCGGATCGCCTCGGCCGATTCGATGATCAAGACGACGCCTCCCGGCGCCGGATCGCGCCTGCTGCGCGTCACCGAGGACAACCCGATTTACGCGGCGTGCGCGCGGGAGGTGCCCCTCGACGGCGGGGCCGTACGACTGATGGCCACGGGCCCGTTCACCGAATCGGACCTGGGGGTCGCCTGCTACCACTCGAAGGTCGGGGCGGTGGAGCTCTGCCTCAACCACCTGGTCGACGGGGCGGGCGAGTACGTGGTGGTCGACATGACCGCCGGCTCGGACTCCTTCGCCTCCGGCATGTTCACCCGCTTCGACACGACCTTCCTGGTGGCCGAGCCGACCCGCAAGGGCGTCTCCGTCTACCGGCAGTACAAGGAGTACGCACGGGACTTCGGGGTGGCGCTGAGGGTCGTGGGGAACAAGGTGCAGGGCGAGGACGACCTGGCCTTCCTGCGGGACGAGGTGGGCGAGGACCTGCTGGTGGCGGTCGGGCACTCCGACTGGGTGCGGGCGATGGAGAAGGGCCGCCCGGCGCCGTTCGCACGGCTGGAGGAGGGCAGCCGCCGGGCCCTGGACGCGCTCCGGGAGGCGGCCGACGCCTCGTACGCCCTGCGGGACTGGGAGCGCTACACGGCGCAGATGGTGCACTTCCACCTGCGCAACGCGCAGAGCTGGGGCAACGCCAGGACCGGGCTCGACCTGGCGGCCCAGGTCGATCCCGGCTTCGTCCTGCGCGAGGGCTCCGGCGGCGGGCCCGCCGCGGCGGAACTGCTCAGTCCTGCGCCGCTTCCGCTGCGGCAGGCCCCGCAGCCGGCTTGACCGCGGCCCCGGCGGACGGGGAGGCGGGCGCGGCCGTCAGGAACGTCGCCCAGCCCTCCTTCGGCGCCTCGCCGACGCCGAGGGTCCGCATCCGCTCCAGGACCTTCGGGTCCTGGGCGTCGAGCCAGTCGACCAGCTCGCGGAACGGCACGCAGCGGACCTCGGCGCGGGTGCAGACGCCCTTGATGGTCTCCTCGACGGCACGCATGTAGGTGCCGCCGTTCCAGGACTCGAAGTGGTTGCCGATGATCAGCGGCGCGCGGTTGCCCTGGTAGGCGCGCTCGAAGGCCTGGAGGAGGCCGTCGCGCATCTGGTTGCCCCAGTAGACGTGCTGCGAGGGGTCGCCCTGGGTCGTCGTCCCGGACTGGTTCACGAGGTAGTTGTAGTCCATGCTCAGCGTCTCGAAGGCGCGGCCGGGCAGGGGCACGAGTTGGAGCGGAATGTCCCAGAGGCCGTCCGCCTTCTTGGGCCAGACCTGCTTGGAGATGCCGCTGGAGTCGTAGCGGAAGCCCATGTCCTTGGCGGCGAGCATGAAGTTCTTCTGGCCCTCCAGGCAGGGCGTGCGGGCGCCGATGAGCTCCTTGTCGTAGTCGAACGGCAGCGCCGGGAGGTCCTTCAGGCCGGAGTTGGTCTTCCAGTTCTTGACGAAGGACTTGGCCTGGTTGATCTCGCTCTTCCACTCGTCGACGGACCAGGTGCCGACGCCCCCGTCGGGGCCGCAGAAGTGCCCGTTGAAGTGGGTGCCGATCTCGTTGCCCTCCAGCCACGCGGCGCGGATCTGCGCGGCGGTGTCCTTGATGCCCTGGAGGTCGCCGAAGCCGATGTCGGAGCGGCCGGGCTCGTGCTGCGGCGCCACATAGAGGGAACGTTTCTCTTCCGGAAGCATGTACACGCCCGAGAGGAAGTACGTCATCCGGGCGTTGTACTTCCTGCCGACCTCGCGGAAGTGCGAGAAGAGCCTCTGGCTGTCCTCGCCGGCGCCGTCCCAGGAGAAGACCACGAACTGCGGGGGCTTCTCTCCGGGCTTCATCCGCTGCTGCGCGGCCACATGGGGCTGTGGGCCGGTGTACGCGGTCGAGCCGTCGCCGATCGGCCGGTTGACGCTGCCCGGGGCCTCCGGTGCGGCCGCGCCCTTCTTCCCGCCGGGCCCGCGGGAGGGGCCGGCGGACTCCGAACCGCTGCACCCGGCGACGCCCAGCACCAGCGCCATGGCGACCAGGCAGCCGGCGGTCTTCTTCGTGGCGGCGATCATCCGTCCACCTCTCCTCGCTTGCCTCGCAGGACTTCGCTTCCGGGCCGCAACGTCCCACGCCGCCCGTCTCGGAGATGGTGTGACAAGCCGTAAAAAATGCTTATTCAGCACTGGGAGGGAATCTTTGGACCGTTTGCCCGCATTACCTTCCGCAGTGCTTTACTCAGGATTACCTTTCATTTACTGACTGTTGGTACTGCCGTAGATGTCCGCATCGAACGGCGACCGTTTCCGACTGCCGACGACTGTTTTCCGCTGATTCCCGCCGCTTCATCCCTCACAGAGGAGACGGGACCCCGTGACAGCCACCTTCCCCAAGCCCCCCGCCGACACCGTCGGCCCCAAGCCCGGCACCCCCTCCCCGCCCCGCCGGACCGACCTGGCGGCGGACCTCTCCGCCTCCCTCACCGTCTTCCTCATCGCCCTGCCCCTCTCCCTCGGCATCGCCCTCGCCACCGGCGCCCCGCTCCAGGCCGGCCTGGTGGCGGCAGCCGCCGGCGGCCTCGTCGCCGGGTACTTCGGGGGCGCCCCGCTCCAGGTCAGCGGCCCGGCCGCAGGGCTCACCGTCGTCACCGCCGAACTGATCCAGCGGTACGGCTGGCGGACCACCTGCGCCATCACCGTCCTCGCCGGCTGCTGCCAGCTCGGCCTCGCCGCGCTGCGCACCGCCCGCTCCGCCCTGATGGTGAGTCCGGCGATCGTGCACGGCATGCTCGCCGGCATCGGCGTCACCATCGCCCTGGCCCAGCTGCACATCGTCCTCGGCGGCACCCCGCAGAGCTCCGCCCTCGCCAACGTCCGCGAGCTGCCCTCGCAGCTCGCGGACATCCACCCGACCGCCCTCGGGATCAGCGCGCTCACGCTGCTCCTCCTCATCGCCTGGCCGCGGCTGCCCGGGCGGGCCGGCGGGGCCCTGCGCAAGGTGCCCCCCGCGCTCGCCGCCGTCGGCACCGCCACCGCGGTCGCCACCGTGGCGGGCCTGCGGCTCCCGCGCGTGGACCTGCCCTCGTGGAGCAGCCACGCCCTGCCCGAGCTGCCCGAGGGCCCGGTCCTCGGGCTCATCGCCGCTGTCCTGACCATCACCCTGGTCGGCAGCGTCGAGTCCCTGCTGTCCTCGGTCGCCACGGACAAGCTGATCGCCTCCGAGCGGCCCACCGGCGCCCGGCCGCCCCGTGCCGACCTCGACCGCGAACTCCGCGGCCAGGGCGCGGCGAACATCGTCTCCGGCGCGCTCGGCGGCCTGCCCATCACCGGTGTGGCGGTCCGCAGCGTGGCCAACGTGAAGTCCGGAGCGATGAGCCGCAAATCGGCCATGTTGCACGGCTTCTGGGTGGTGCTCGCGGCCGGGTTCCTCGTGCCCGTACTCGACCTCATCCCGCTGGCCGCGCTGGCCGCGCTCGTCATGGCGGTGGGCGTGCAGATGGTGAGCATCACCCACATGCGGACGGTCACCCGCCACCGGGAGATCGCCGTGTACGCGACCACCATCGCGGCCGTCGTTCTCGGCGGCGTCCTGGAGGGCGTCGCCGTCGGGATCGCGGTGGCCGTGGCGCTGGCCCTCCACCGGCTGGCCCGGACCAGGATCACGGTGGAGGCGCGGGACGGCGTCCACCATCTGGCGGTGCGGGGCCAGTTGACCTTCCTCGCGGTGCCGCGGCTGAGCCGGACCCTGGCGCAGATCCCCCACAAGGGGCATGTGGTGATGGAGCTGGAGAGCTCCTTCATGGACCACGCCGCGTACGAGACGCTGCACGACTGGCAGGAGTCCCATCTGGCGCACGGCGGTTCGCTGGAGGTCAGCGGCCCGCAGGCGGAGCCGGGGAACCACACCGCCCCCGCCCTCCGCACGGCTTCCGCTTCCGGTTCCGACCACCACTGCTGCCGGCCCTGGACCCCGTGGAAGAACCACTGCGACCACCAGGCAGCCGGCGACCGTACGCACCCGGCGGCCGCTCCGGTTGCGCCCGCGCCGGCCGACACCGGCCCGGCGGCCGCCGCCGCGGGTCCCGACCACGCCGCGGGTCCCGACCACGCTGCGGGTCGCGACCCGGCCGCGGCCCCGCGCAGCCGCGGCGCCAGCCGTCTGGCCAGCGGGATCACGGCCTTCCAGCGGGACACCGCGCCGCACGTCCGCGACGAGCTGGCCCGGCTGGCCCGCGAGGGGCAGCGGCCCTCGCAGCTCTTCCTGACCTGCGCGGACTCACGCCTCGTCACCAGCATGATCACGGCCAGCGGCCCCGGCGACCTCTTCACCGTCCGCAACGTCGGGAACCTGGTGCCGCTGCCGGGGGCCGAGACCGGGGACGACTCGGTCGCCGCGGCCATCGAGTACGCCGTGGACGTGCTCCGGGTGGACAGCATCACGGTGTGCGGGCACTCGGGCTGCGGGGCCATGCAGGCCCTGCTGGACTCCGCGCCCGGGGAGCCGGCGAGCCCGCTCGGCCGGTGGCTGCGGCACGGCCGGCCGAGCCTGGAGCGGATGGACAGCCCGCACCACGCCTGGGCGCGGATCTCCGGCCGGCTCCCGGCGGACGCCGTGGAGCAGCTGTGCCTGACCAACGTGGTGCAGCAGCTGGAGCACCTGCGGGCGCACGAGTCGGTGGCCCGGCGGCTCGCGGAGGGGACGCTGGAGCTGCACGGCATGTACTTCCACGTGGGTGAGGCCCAGGCCTACCTGCTGTCCGAGGGGGAGGACTTCTTCGACTGCCGTGTTTTTGACAGTGTCGGCCGGCGTGCCTGATCAGGACCCACCCGAACCGATACCCTCCCGGTTCCGTGCCATCGTTCGGCCCCTTCCCCCGTCCGGCGGGAGGGGGCCGCTCGTATGCAGGTGACGACACCGTAATAGGTCTAAACCAATTTCGGGTTACCCCTTGTCACCGGCCCGTTCGACTGATGAGCTATGCCCGGGGACACAACGGGCACCCTGGGAAAGGGAGATGTCGTGAGCAACGAGAGCCTGGCCAATCTGCTCAAGGAGGAGCGGCGGTTCGCTCCGCCTGCCGGTCTGGCGGCCGAAGCGAACGTGACGCAGGCGGCGTACGCACAGGCCGCGGCGGACCGGCTGGGTTTCTGGGCCGAGCAGGCCCGCCGCCTGACCTGGGCCCAGGAGCCGACCGAGACCCTGGACTGGACCAACCCGCCGTTCGCGAAGTGGTTCGCCGACGGGACCCTCAACGTCGCCTACAACTGCGTGGACCGGCACGTCGAGGCCGGCAACGGCGACCGGGTAGCCCTCCACTTCGAAGGCGAGCCGGGCGACACCCGCACGATCACCTACGCCCAGCTCAAGGACGAGGTGTCCCGCGCCGCGAACGCCCTGGCAGAACTCGGCGTCACCGCCGGCGACCGCGTGGCGATCTACCTGCCCATGATCCCCGAGGCCGTCGTCGCGATGCTCGCCTGCGCCCGCATCGGTGCGGCCCACTCCGTCGTCTTCGGCGGGTTCTCCGCGGACGCCGTCGCCTCCCGCATCCAGGACGCCGACGCCACGCTCGTCATCACCGCCGACGGCGGCCACCGCCGCGGCAAGCCCTCCGCGCTGAAGCCGGCCATCGACGAGGCCCTCGCCAAGTGCCCGCAGGTCGAGCACGTCCTCGTCGTCCGGCGCACCGGTCAGGACACCGCTTTCACCGAGGGCCGCGACGTGTGGTGGCACGAGATCGTGGACCGCCAGAGCAGCGAGCACACCCCGCAGCCCTTCCCTGCCGAGCACCCGCTGTTCATCCTCTACACCTCCGGCACCACCGGTAAGCCCAAGGGCATCCTGCACACCTCCGGCGGCTACCTGACCCAGACGGCCTACACGCACCACGCCGTCTTCGACCTGAAGCCCGAGACCGACGTGTACTGGTGCACCGCCGACATCGGCTGGGTCACCGGCCACTCGTACATCGTCTACGGGCCCCTCGCCAACGGCGCCACCCAGGTGCTCTACGAGGGCACGCCCGACACCCCGCACCAGGGCCGCTTCTGGGAGGTCATCCAGAAGTACGGGGTCACGATCCTCTACACCGCCCCGACCGCCATCCGCACGTTCATGAAGTGGGGCGACGACATCCCCGCCAAGTTCGACCTGTCCAGCCTGCGCATCCTCGGCTCGGTCGGCGAACCCATCAACCCCGAGGCGTGGATCTGGTACCGCAAGCACATCGGCGGCGACCGCTGCCCGATCGTCGACACCTGGTGGCAGACCGAGACCGGCGCGATGATGATCTCGCCGCTGCCCGGCGTCACCGAGACCAAGCCGGGCTCCGCCCAGCGCCCCCTGCCCGGCATCAGCGCCACCGTCGTCGACGACGAAGCGGCCGAAGTTCCGAACGGGGCAGGCGGCTACCTGGTCCTGACGGAGCCGTGGCCGTCGATGCTCCGCACGATCTGGGGCGACGACCAGCGCTACACCGACACCTACTGGTCCCGCTTCCCCGGCCGCTACTTCGCCGGCGACGGCGCGAAGAAGGACGAGGACGGGGACATCTGGCTCCTCGGCCGCGTCGACGACGTCATGCTCGTCTCCGGCCACAACATCTCCACCACGGAGGTCGAGTCCGCCCTCGTCTCCCACCCCGCGGTCGCCGAGGCCGCCGTCGTCGGCGCCGCCGACTCGACCACCGGCCAGGCAATCGTCGCCTTCGTCATCCTCCGCGGCACCGCGAGCGAGGACGACGGCCTCACCGCCGAACTCCGCAACCACGTGTCCGCCACCCTCGGCCCGATCGCGAAGCCCAAGCGCATCCTGCCGGTCGCCGAACTGCCCAAGACCCGCTCGGGCAAGATCATGCGCCGCCTCCTGCGCGACGTGGCGGAGAACCGCGAGCTCGGGGACGTCACCACGCTCACCGACTCCTCGGTCATGGACCTCATCCAGACCAAGCTGCCCTCGGCGTCCTCCGAGGACTGACCGCCGGGACCCGCCCGCCGGAAGGGGCATTCGACGCGACCGCCGCGCCGGATGCCCCTTTCGCGCATAAGGTGAAGATCGTCCGCTGTACGCTCGCGCACACCTGTAAGGTATGAGAATCGTAAAAACCGCATGTAGACAGTTCACAGGGTGCGCCGGGAAGTCTGGTCGGCAGCGAGTTCCGCCATGCCGTCGACCCCGGAGGTAGCCCTGTGGCCGCGCCCCGCACGCCCAGCCCCACCGACCACTCCTCGCGCCGCTCGTTCCTCGGCCTCCTCTCCCTGCCCGAGCGCCGCTACGTGGCGGACGCCCTGCGCACCGAGACCGTGGGCGGCATCCTCCTCCTCCTGGCCGCGGTGGCCGCCCTGCTGTGGGCCAACATCCCCGCGATATCCGAGAGCTACGCCACCGTCCGCAACCTGCACATCGGCCCCGCCGCGCTCGGCCTGGACCTCTCGCTCCAGCACTGGGCGGCCGACGGCCTCCTCGCGATCTTCTTCTTCGTCGCCGGCATCGAGCTCAAGCGCGAACTCGTCGCGGGCGACCTCCGCGACCCCAAGTCGGCCGCCCTGCCCGTGATCGCCGCCATCTGCGGCATGGCCGTGCCCGCGCTGGTCTACGTGGCCGTCAACACGGCGGGCGGCGGCTCCCTCGGCGGATGGGCGGTCCCCACCGCCACCGACATCGCCTTCGCCCTTGCCGTCCTCGCGGTCCTCGGCACCTCCCTGCCCTCGGCCCTGCGGGCCTTCCTACTCACCCTCGCCGTCGTCGACGACCTCTTCGCCATCCTGATCATCGCGGTCTTCTTCACCAGCCAGATCCACTTCCCGCAGCTCGTCGGCGCCCTCGTCGGCCTGGCCCTCATGTGGTTCCTGCTGCGCAAGGGCGTGCGCGGCTGGTACGTGTACGTCCCGCTCGGCCTCGCCGTCTGGGGGCTCATGTACAACAGCGGGGTCCACGCCACCATCGCCGGCGTCGCCATGGGCCTCATGCTCCGCTGCACCCGCAGGGACGGGGAGGAGCACTCCCCCGGCGAGCACATCGAGCACCTGGTCCGGCCGCTGTCGGCGGGTATCGCCGTACCGCTGTTCGCCCTGCTCTCCGCCGGTGTCCCGCTCTCCGGCGGGGCCCTCGCCGAGGTCTTCACCCGGCCGGAGCCCCTCGGCGTCGTCCTCGGCCTGGTCGTCGGCAAGACGGTCGGCGTCTTCGGCGGCACCTGGCTGGCCGCCCGCTTCACGCGGGCGGAGCTCAACCGCGATCTGGCCTGGCCGGACGTCCTCGCCGTGGCCGGCCTCGCCGGCATCGGATTCACCGTCTCGCTGCTGATCGGCGAACTCGCCTTCAAGGAGGACCTCGCGCTGACCGAGGAGGTGAAGGCCGCCGTCCTGGTCGGCTCCCTCATCGCCGCCGTCCTCGCCGGCGTGCTGCTCAAGCTGCGCAACCGCACGTACCGCGCCCTCACCGAGGCGGAGGACCGGGACGACGACCACGACGGCATCCCCGACGTCTACGAGGCGGACAACCCGGAGTACCACCTGCGCATGGCGCGGATCCACGAGGAGAAGGCCGCCGAGCACCGCCGCCTGGCCCGCGCCGCGGCGGCCGCCGCGGACACCCCCGGGAGCGGCGGCGCAGGCTCCGGCGCGCCCGGCGGCACAACCTGAGGGCCTCCGGGTCCAGCGCCGCGGGCGAGCGTCCGGCATGATCTGAACTGAACGCTTGTGTCCGACGGAGGACAGCCGCCGGCAGACGACAGAGGGAGAGAGCGATGACCGCAGTGGACCAAGGGGCGCAAGGAGCCGAGCGCACACTCGGCCAGCTGGTCGCCTCGGCCACCGCCGAGATGTCCGCCCTGGTGCACGACGAGATCGCCCTCGCCAAGGCGGAGCTCCGCCAGGACGTCAAGCGCGCGGGCATCGGCGGCGCCGCCATCTCCGTCGCAGGGGTGTTCGCCCTGTTCTCCCTGCCGGTGCTGAGCTTCGCCGCGGCGTACGGGATCCACAACCTCGGGCTCGGCCTCGCCTGGTCGTTCCTCATCGTCGGCGTGGCGTTCCTGCTGATCGCGGGCCTGCTCATCCTGATCGGAGGGGCCAAGCTCAAGAAGGTCAAGCCGCCGGAGAAGTCCATGGCCTCCATGAAGCAGACCGCGGCCGTCGTCGGGACCGTCAAGCCGCACCCGCGGCCGTTGAGTGACAAGGCGGTGGGTGTGGCACGCTCGTCCTCATGACAGCGAGCGCACCGGACTCCAGCACACCGCCCACCGCCGCGACCGCGGTGCGCCTCGACGGGCCGTGGACCCACCGGGACGTCGCCGCCAACGGCGCCCGGTTCCACGTCGCCGAACTCGGTGACGGCCCGCTCGTCCTGCTCCTGCACGGCTTCCCCCAGTTCTGGTGGACCTGGCGGCACCAGCTGACCGCCCTCGCCGACGCCGGCTACCGCGCGGTCGCCATGGACCTGCGCGGCGTCGGCGGCAGCGACCGCACCCCGCGCGGCTACGACCCCGCGAACCTGGCCCTGGACGTCACCGGGGTGATCCGCTCCCTCGGCGAGCCGGACGCCGCGGTGGTCGGGCACGACCTCGGCGGCTACCTCGCCTGGACGGCCGCCGTGATGCGGCCCAAGCTGGTACGCCGGCTCGCCGTCGTGTCGATGCCCCACCCGCGCCGCTGGCGGTCGGCGATGCTGTCCGACGTCGGCCAGACCCGGGCGAGTTCGCACATCTGGGGCTTCCAGCGGCCGTTCATCCCCGAGCGGCAGCTCGTCGCCGACGACGGGGCGCTCGTCGGCCGGCTCATCCGCGACTGGTCCGGGCCGCGGCTCCGCGAGGACGGCGCGGAGGACGACCTCGCGGTCTACCGGCGGGCCATGTGCATCCCGTCGACCGCCCACTGCTCGATCGAGCCGTACCGCTGGATGATGCGCTCCATGGCCCGGCCGGACGGGCTCCAGTTCAACCGCAGGATGAAGATGCCGGTACGGGTGCCGACGCTGCACATGCACGGCTCGCTCGACCCCGTGATGCGCACGCGCAGTGCCGCCGGCTCCGGCGAGTTCGTCGAAGCCCCGTACCGCTGGCGCCTGTTCGACGGCCTCGGGCACTTTCCCCACGAGGAGGACCCGGGCGCCTTCTCCTCCGAGCTGATCGGCTGGCTGAAGGACCCCGAGCCCGACCGCTGACCGACCTGACGGATTGTCGGCCGCGCGGTCCTACAGGCATTCAATTGCCGCGCGCATAGGCCAATTGGCCGCCGCGGAAGGGGTTACGGACCTTGGGGCACGGGCACAGCTCGTTGTATGGGCTGGACGCACAACCACGGTGACACCGCACGCGACCGCCGCCCGGCAGCGACGCCGGGCGCGTACGGGAGGACGGGCCGCGAGGCCCACGACCCACAGCTCGGAATCCCGCGCATCCTGCGCCGCAGGGCCCGCTGGGTCTCGGCCAGGCTGCGCCACCAGCGCACGCCATAGCCGTCCGGGCCGGGGCCCGTGCGGGCCCCGCGGCTCAGCGGCCCCCGGTCACATGGCGCACCCCTGGGTGTCGGCGCGGCGGTCGTTCGTCCTGCCGAGCCGGATGTCGTCGCGGACCTCGTCCGCCGTCAGCGCGTAGCCGGTGTTCGGGTCGTCGAGCGACTTGGCGAAGACGACGCCGTACACCTTGCCGTCGGGCGTGAGCAGCGGGCCGCCGGAGTTGCCCTGGCGGACGGTCGCGTACAGGGAGTACACGTCGCGGCGGACGGTGCCGCGGTGGTAGATGTCCGGGCCGTTGGCGTTGATACGGCCGCGGACGCGGGCCGAGCGGACGTCGTAGGCGCCGTTCTCCGGGAAGCCGGCGACGATCGCGTCGCTGCCGCTGACGGCGTCCCGCTCGGTGAACTCCAGCGGCGGCGCCTTCAGCTTGGGCACGTCCAGTACGGCGATGTCGCGCTCCCAGTCGTAGAGCACGACCTTGCCGTCGTACAGCTTGCCCTCGCCGCCGACCTGCACGGTCGGCTCGCTGACCCCGCCGACCACGTGGGCGTTGGTCATGACCCGGCCCGGGGCGAAGACGAACCCGGTGCCCTCCAGCACCTTGCTGCAGCTGGGGGCGGTGCCGACGACCTTGACGATCGAGCGCTTGGCCGCCTCGGCGACGGGGCTCGTCGCCAGCGCCGGGTCCGGTTCCCGCACCGCGGTGATCGGCTCGTTGGAGAACGGGCTGAAGACCTGCGGGAAGCCGTTGCGCGTGAGGGCGGAGGAGAAGTCCGAGAACCAGGTGTTCGCCTGCGCCGGGAGCACCCGCGACACGCCCAGCAGCACCTTGGAGTTGCGGACCTCCTTGCCCAGGGTGGGCAGGGAGGTCCCGGCGAGCGCCGAGCCGATCAGCCAGGCCACGAGCAGCATCGCGACGACGTTGACGACGGCGCCGCCGGTCGCGTCGAGGGCGCGCGCCGGCGACCACGTGATGTGGCGGCGCAGCCGGTTGCCCAGGTGGGTGGTGAAGGCCTGCCCGATGGAGGCGCAGATGATGACCACGACGACGGCGGCCACCACGACGGTGGTGGACACCTGCGCGCCGTCGTCGGTCACCTGGTTCCAGACCAGGGGCAGCACCGACACGGCGATGAGACCGCCGCCGAGGAAACCGATCACCGACAGGATGCCGACGACGAAGCCCTGGCGATAACCGACGATCGCGAACCACACGGCGGCGACCAGCAACAGGATGTCCAGCACGTTCACATGGGCCACCGTCTCATGCGCGCCAGTCGAGCGGGACCCGCCGCGAGCGGTCCCAGGGGCGCTCCCATCCCGCGAAGTGGAGCATGCGGTCGATCACCCCGGCGGTGAAACCCCAGACCAGGGCGTCGTGCACGGTGAACGCCGGCCCCAGGTGGCCGCTGGGGTGGACGGCAGTCGCACGGTGCGCGGGGTCCGTGAGATCGGCCACGGGCACCGTGAACACGCGGGCCGTCTCGGCGGGGTCGACGACGCCCACCGGGCTGGGCTCGCGCCACCAGCCGAGGACCGGCGCGACGACGAACTCGCTGACCGGGATGTACAGACGCGGCAGCACGCCGAAGAGCTGGACCCCGGCGGGGTCGAGCCCGGTCTCCTCCTCGGCCTCGCGGAGGGCGGCCCGCAGCGGGCCGGTGGTGTGCGGATCGCCGTCCTCCGGGTCGAGGGCGCCGCCGGGGAACGAGGGCTGGCCCGGGTGCGAGCGGAGGCTTCCCGCACGCTCCATCAGGAGGAGCTCCGGGCCCCGGGGTCCCTCGCCGAAGAGGATGAGGACGGCGGACTGGCGGCCGCGGCCGTCCTCGGGCGGCAGGAAGCGGCTGAGCTGCGTCGGGCGGACCGTGCGCACGGCCTCGACGACGGGGTCGAGCCAGTCGGGCAGGCCGTCGGTGCTGACCACGGGGGCGGGCGGGAGGCCGCGCGGCCTGCCGTCCCCGTGGCCCGGTGGTGCGGCCGCCTGGGCCACGCTGCTGTCGTCGCCTGCTCCGCGCGTCATGGGCAATCCCCGCTCCCTGCCTTCGTGCCGTGCCGTCGTGCCGTGCCGCCCGCCGCTGCCGGCGCCGTCCCGCACCGGGGCAACGCCTCGCCGCTCCGGTTTCGTTCCTGCGCGGCCCGCCGGGGGCGGCGGGCCCGCGCCCTGCTCAGGAGGCGGCCGCGCCGCCGTCCCCCGTACCGCCGTCCGCCGGCTGCCGCGCCGCGGGCTCCAGCGGGCGGGCCGGGCTGCCCGGATAGTCCGGCGGCGGGCTCAGCCGCTGGCCCGGCTGTCCGCCCTTCTCGTACTTCAGGAGCTTCTTCGCCTTCTCCGGGTCCGTCTCGCCCTCCCCGTAAGCGGGGCACAGCGGGGCGATCGGGCAGGCGCCGCAGGCCGGCTTGCGGGCGTGGCAGATGCGGCGGCCGTGGAAGATGATCCGGTGCGAGAGCATCGTCCACTCGCTCTTGGGGAAGATCGCGGCGATCTCCGCCTCGATCTTCTCCGGCTCCGTCCGCTCGGTCCACTTCCAGCGGAGGACCAGTCGCTGGAAGTGGGTGTCCACGGTCAGGCCGGGCACGCCGAACGCATTGCCGAGGACGACGTTGGCCGTCTTGCGGCCGACGCCCGGCAGGGTGACGAGGTCCTCCAGCCGCCCCGGGACCTCGCCGCCGAAGCGGTCGCGGAGCGCGGCGGACAGGCCCATCAGGGACTTCGCCTTCATCCGGAAGAACCCGGTCGGCCGGATGAGCTCCTCCAGCTCCTCGGGGACGGCCGCGGCCATGTCCTCGGCAGTCGGGTAGGCCGCGAACAGCGCGGGCGTCGTCTGGTTGACCCTCAGGTCGGTGGTCTGGGCGGACAGGACCGTGGCGACGAGCAGCTCGAACGGGTTCCGGAAGTCGAGTTCCGGGTGGGCGTACGGGTAGACCTCGGCCAGCTCCCGGTTGATCCTGCGCGCTCTGCGGACCATGGCCAGGCGGGATTCCGTTTTCTTGGCCGAAGCTTTGCCCGCGGGCTTCGCGCGGGCCGTCGGCGGCTTGGCGGGCGCCTTTCGGGGGGCTTGTTCGCCCACGGCTGAATCGGGCGCGAGCGTCACTCCCGCGGACCCCTTGGCCTGTGCTCTCACCGGCTTATTGGACACCCGGCCAGCCTAAGCCCGCCCGCGGGCACCCGCCCGGACCTCTGGTAACACCACTCCGTTTGGGCGCTCGCAGCACAGCACGCCCGTACGTCCGGCATCCTTGTGATTGATCGCACTGTTTGAGCCGTCCGGCAAAATGGGGAACACGGTCCCCTGAGCTGGTCGACATAGGAGAGAGACTCGTGGACGACGTTCTGCGGCGCGCCCCGCTCTTCGCGGCGCTCGATGACGAGCAGGCCGCGGAGCTCCGCGCCTCCATGAGCGAGGTGACTCTCGCGCGCGGTGACGCCCTGTTCCACGAGGGCGACCCCGGTGACCGGCTGTACGTGGTCACCGAGGGCAAGGTGAAGCTGCACCGCACCTCGCCCGACGGCCGCGAGAACATGCTGGCCGTCCTCGGCCCCGGCGAGCTGATCGGCGAGCTCTCGCTCTTCGACCCCGGCCCGCGCACCGCCACGGCGACGGCCCTCACCGAGGTCAAGCTCCTTGGCCTGGGCCACGGCGACCTCCAGCCCTGGCTGAACGCCCGCCCCGAGGTGGCAACCGCGCTGCTGCGCGCGGTGGCCCGCCGCCTGCGCAAGACCAACGACCAGATGTCGGACCTGGTCTTCTCCGACGTGCCGGGCCGCGTCGCCCGTGCGCTCCTGGACCTGTCGCGCCGCTTCGGCGTGCAGTCCGAGGAGGGCATCCACGTCGTCCACGACCTGACGCAGGAGGAGCTGGCCCAGCTCGTCGGCGCCTCACGCGAGACCGTGAACAAGGCCCTGGCCGACTTCGCGGGCCGCGGCTGGCTCCGCCTGGAGGCCCGCGCCGTGATCCTGCTGGATGTCGAGCGCCTGGCCAAGCGCTCGCGCTGACCGGCGCCGCCCGAGCGCGGCAGAGGCAAGCGGCAGAGGCAACGAGAGGGGACCCGCCCGGGGCGCAACCGGGCGGGTCCCCTCCGCGCGTCTCCGAACGCCCCACGGCCCCCGAAAACCCCTTCCGCCGCACCGCAGGGCACAGTAGGGCCATGGGCGAGCAGCGAGGCGTCGACGCGTACGGCTACTTCGAGCGGGAGGGCTCCCTCGGCCGGGTCCGCGAGCCGTTCACCGCCGTCGTCGCCGCGGCGCGCCTCAGAATCCGGGATGCCTACGGGCCCCGGCTGCACAGCGCCTACCTGTACGGGTCCGTCCCCCGCGGCACGGCCCGGCCCGGCCGCTCCGACCTGGACCTGCTGCTCGCGCTGCACCACGAGCCCGCCGGCGACGACCGGGACACCGCCGAGGTCCTGGCCCGCACGCTCGACGAGGACTTCCCTCAGATCGACGGGGTCGGGCTGCTGCTGTACGGGCGGGACCGCCTGCTGAGCGAGCAGGAACGCTACGACCTGGGCTGGTTCCTCGCCTGCCTGTGCACCCCGCTGCTCGGCCCCGACCTGGCCGAGGACCTCCCCCGCTACCGCCCCGACACCCGCCTCGCCCGCGAGACCAACGGCGGCCTGGCCGACCTGCTGCCCGCCTGGCGGCAGCGGCTCGCGGCCGCGGACGGCCCCGAGGAGCTCCGCAGACTGGCCCGAGGCTGGTCCCGCCACCTGGTCCGCACCGGCTTCACCCTGGTGATGCCGCGCTGGGGCGGCTGGACGAGCGACCTGGCCGAGTCCGCGGAGGTCTTCGGCCGGTACTACCCGCAGCGGGCCGCCCAGATGCGGGCCGCGGCCGCGCTGGCCCTGGAGCCCGCGGCCGACCGGGCCGCCGTACGGGACCTGGTCGAGGACCTCGGCCCGTGGCTCGCGGCCGAGTACGCGGCCCGCATCGGCACCAAGGGCGGGTGAGGCGGCCGGGCGGCCGCCCCCGGGGGTCAGACGCGGTCCGCCTCCAGCTCCGCCAGCGCCTCCACCGCCGCCTTCGCCTCGGCCAGTCCAGCGCCCGTCGCCTCCCGGTACGCCTTGATCGCGGAGACGGTGCGGCCCTCCCGCAGCAGCGCCCGCACCTCCTCCAGGCCGGCCGGCTCGGGCTCCTCGACGCCCAGGTGGGCGAGGACGAGGCCGA
This sequence comes from Streptomyces sp. NPDC031121, assembly GCF_055570615.1. Taxonomy (NCBI): domain Bacteria; kingdom Bacillati; phylum Actinomycetota; class Actinomycetes; order Kitasatosporales; family Streptomycetaceae; genus Streptomyces; species Streptomyces sp. NPDC031121. The sequence continues at coordinate 81,253 of NZ_JBVIGV010000014.1, read as the reverse complement.
GGCGCCGCTCCAGCCGCTCGGCGCGCCGCTCCAGGGCCTTCATGCGCAGGCTCACGGTCGACGTGACCCACGCCGCGACGGCGAGCAGGGCGAGCAGCAGGTAAAGGGTGGTCACTCGGGTCCTCCGGGGATCAGTCCGTGATCTTGAAGGTACTCGAGTTGTGCGCGCACGGACCATTCGGCTGCCGTCCACAGGGCCCGGTCGACGTCCGCGTAGACGTGGGCGACGACCGCCTCGGGGGTGGTGTAGCCGTCCTCGACGGCCGTCTCGACCTGCGCGAGCCGGTGCGCGCGGTGGGCGAGGTAGAACTCCACCGCGCCCTGCGCGTCGTCCAGGACCGGGCCGTGGCCGGGCAGGACCGTCCGGACCCCGTCGTCGACCGTCAGCGACCGCAGCCGGCGCAGGGAGTCGAGGTAGTCGCCGAGGCGCCCGTCCGGGTGGGCGACGACGGTGGTGCCGCGGCCGAGGATCGTGTCGCCGGTCAGCACGGCCCGGTCGGCGGGCAGGTGGAAGCACAGCGAGTCGGCGGTGTGCCCGGGCGTGGGGACGACCCGCAGCTCCAGGCCGCCGGTGCGGACGACGTCCCCGGCGGACAGCCCCTCGTCGCCCAGCCGGAGCGCCGGGTCGAGGGCCCGCACCGTGGTGCCGGTGAGCTCGGCGAACCGGCCGGCGCCCGCGGCGTGGTCGGCGTGGCCGTGCGTCAGGAGGGTCAGCGCGACGCGCTTGCCCATCCGCTCGGCCGTCGCTACGACGGCCGCCAGGTGCCCTTCGTCGAGGGGCCCGGGGTCGATGACGACGGCGAGGTCCGAGTCGGGCTCGGCGACGATCCAGGTGTTGGTGCCGTCGAGGGTCATCGCCGACGGGTTGGGCGCCAGGACGTTGAAGGCGCGCGGGGTGGCCCGGCCGGAGGCGACCGCTCCGCGGGGCCGGCCGGGCAGTGCGGCGGCGTCGGTCACGAGGCACCTCCGAAGCTGACGCGCTTGGTGAACTCGTCGTGGCCGGGCCAGCTGAGCACCACCTCGCCGTTCTCCAGCGCCGCCTGCGCGAGGACGGGCGCGAGGTCCTGCCCGGGGGCCGCGGCGAGGGCGCCGGCGGCGCTGCCGTACGGCTCCAGCGAGCGCAGGGTGGAGATGGTGGGCGGCATCATCAGCAGCTCGCCCCTGTCGTAGCCGTCGGCCGCGTCGGCGGGGCGGATCCACACGGTGCGGTCGGCCTCGCCGGAGACGTCGCGGGTCCGCTGCCCCTCCGGCAGGGCGGCGACGAAGAACCAGGTGTCGAAGCGGCGCGGCTCGAACTCGGGGGTGATCCAGCGGGCCCACGCGCCGAGCAGGTCCGAGCGCAGCCGCAGCCCGCGCCGGTCGAGGAACTCCGCGAAGGACAGCTCGCGGGCGACGAGGGCCCGCCGGTCGGCCTCCCAGTCGTCACCGGTGGTGTCGCCGACCACCGTGCCGGCGCTCTCGCCCGCGAGGAGGACGCCTGACTCCTCGAAGGTCTCGCGGACCGCCGCGCACACGATGGCCTGGGCGGTACGCGCGTCCGTGCCCAGCCGCTCCGCCCACGCGCCGAGGCCGGGGCCGGCCCAGCCGACGAGCTGCTCCTCGTCGCGCGGGTCGACGCCGCCGCCCGGGTAGGCGTACGCACCCCCCGCGAAGGCCATGGAGGCGCGGCGCCGCAGCATGTGCACGACCGGCCCGGCGGCGGTGTCGCGGAGCAGCATCACGGTGGACGCGCGGCGGGGCTCCACCGGGGTCAGGCTGCCGTCCGCGAGGGCCCGGATGCGGTCGGGCCACTCCGGCGGGTACCACTGGCCTCCGGCGGGCCTGGCTCCGGGTGTCTGCTGCTGTCCCTGCTCACCGTTGGGCATGCGGGGATGCTACGGCCATCCGGCCCGATGTTCGAGAGCCGCCCGCCGCCCCGGGGCGGCGTGCCGCAGGCCGGGCCCCGCGCCTCGGTCGGCGTACGGGCCCGGCCTGCGGGACGACGGTGGTGCCGGTCAGGCGTCGGGCAGGAGCTCGACCTGGATCTCGACCTCGACGGGCGCGTCCAGCGGGAGGACGGCGACACCGACGGCGCTGCGGGCGTGGACGCCCTTGTCGCCGAGGACCTCGCCGAGCAGCTCGCTCGCGCCGTTGAGGACGCCGGGCTGGCCGGTGAAGTCGGGTGCGGAGGCGACGAAGCCGACGACCTTCACGACGCGCGCGATCCGGTCGAGGTCGCCCGCGACGGACTTGACGGCGGCCAGCGCGTTCAGCGCGCAGGTCGCGGCGAGCTCCTTCGCCTGCTCGGCGGAGACCTCGGCGCCGACCTTGCCGGTGACCGGCATGCTGCCCTTGACCATCGGGAGCTGGCCCGCGGTGAAGACGTAGGCGCCGGAGCGGACGGCCGGCTGGTACGCGGCGAGCGGCGGGACGACCTCGGGGAGGGTCAGGCCGAGTTCGGCCAGCTTCGCTTCGACGGCGCCGCTCATGCCTTCTCCCGCTTGAGGTAGGCCACGAGCTGCTCCGGGTTGTTCGGGCCGGGCACGACCTGGACGAGCTCCCAGCCGTCCTCGCCCCAGGTGTCCAGGATCTGCTTCGTGGCGTGGACCAGCAGCGGGACCGTCGCGTATTCGAACTTCTTGGTCATGGGGGCGAGCGTATCGCCTGCCGCGGGCGGGGCGCGCCGGGCGGACCGGGTCGGGGCGGGACCGGGGTCCGAGGGGAGAGGGTCCTGCGCGGCCCGGGGAGCGAGTGGTTAGGCTCAGAGGCTGTGAGCAGGCTCCAGGTGGTCAGCGGCAAGGGCGGAACCGGGAAGACCACGGTCGCCGCGGCACTCGCGCTGGCCCTCGCGCGCGAGGGCAGGCGGACTCTTCTGGTGGAGGTCGAGGGCAGGCAGGGCATCGCGCAGCTCTTCGGGACGGAGGCGCTCCCCTACGAGGAGCGGAAGATCGCCGTCGCGGCCGGCGGCGGGGAGGTGTACGCGCTCGCCATCGACGCGGAGCAGGCGCTGCTGGACTACCTCCAGATGTTCTACAAGCTCGGGTCGGCGGGCCGGGCGCTGAAGAAGCTCGGCGCGATCGACTTCGCGACGACGATCGCGCCCGGACTGCGGGACGTGCTGCTGACGGGAAAGGCCTGCGAGGCGGTCCGCCGCAAGGACCGGTCCGGCCGGTACGTGTACGACCACGTGGTGATGGACGCGCCGCCGACGGGGCGGATCACCCGGTTCCTCAACGTGAACGACGAGGTGGCGGGGCTGGCCCGGATCGGGCCGATCCACAACCAGGCTCAGGCCGTGATGAAGGTGCTCAAGTCCCCGGAGACGGCGGTGCACTTCGTGACGCTGCTGGAGGAGATGCCCGTCCAGGAGACGGCCGACGGGATCGCCGAGCTGGCGCAGGCGGGACTGCCGGTGGGGCGGGTCGTGGTCAACATGGTCCGCCCGCACCACCTGGACGACGAGGCCCTGCAGGCCGCCGGCGAGGTGCGCGAGGACGTGGCGCGGGCCCTGTCCCGGGCCGGGCTCGGCGGGGCGCGCCGCGGCGGGCTCGCGGAGCGGCTGGTGGACCCGCTGCTGGAGCAGGCGGCGGAGCACGCGAGCCGGGTGGCTCTGGAGCGGGCGCAGCGCGGGGTGCTGGCCCGGCTGGAGGTGCCGGCGTACGAACTGCCGCTGCTGGGGACGGGGATGGACCTCGCGGGCCTGTACGAGCTGGCGGCGGAGCTGCGCAAGCAGGCGGACGAGGAGTGAGCGGGGCCGTGGGCCCGGCGGCGGGCGGGGGAGCGGGAACGGACGCGGCGTCAGGCGCGGGTGCGGGCGTCGCGGCGACGGGCGCCGGGACGAGAACGGGAACGGGAACGGGAACGGGAACGGGGACGGGGGCGCGGATCGGGATGGGAGCGGGCATGGACATGCCGCCGGAGTTGGTCGTGGACCGGCTGCTGGACGACCCGGGGACCCGGATCATCGTGTGCTGCGGCGCGGGCGGGGTCGGCAAGACGACGACGGCGGCGGCGCTGGGCCTGCGGGCCGCGGAGCGCGGCCGGAAGGTGGTCGTGCTGACCATCGACCCGGCGCGCCGGCTGGCCCAGTCGATGGGCATCGACTCGCTGGACAACACCCCGCGGAAGGTCGCGGGCGTGGCCGGCGGGGGCGAACTGCACGCGATGATGCTGGACATGAAGCGGACGTTCGACGAGATCGTCGAGTCGCACGCGGACGGGGAGCGGGCCGCCGCGATCCTGGCGAACCCCTTCTACCAGTCCCTGTCGGCCGGCTTCGCCGGTACGCAGGAGTACATGGCGATGGAGAAGCTGGGCCAGCTGCGGGCCCGCGACGACTGGGACCTGATCGTCGTGGACACCCCGCCGAGCCGGTCCGCGCTGGACTTCCTGGACGCCCCGAAGCGGCTGGGCTCCTTCCTGGACGGGAAGTTCATCAGGGTGCTGATGGCGCCGGCGAAGGTCGGCGGCCGGGCGGGGATGAAGTTCCTGAACGTCGGCATGTCGCTGATGACGGGGACGCTCAACAAGCTGATGGGGGCTTCGCTGCTGGGGGACGTGCAGACGTTCGTGGCGGCGATGGACACGATGTTCGGCGGGTTCCGCACGCGCGCGGACGCGACCTTCCGGCTGCTGCAGGCGCCGGGCACGGCCTTCCTGGTGGTCGCGGCGCCGGAGCCGGACGCGCTGCGGGAGGCCGCGTACTTCGTGGAGCGGCTCGGGGCGGAGCGGATGCCGCTGGCGGGGCTGGTGCTCAACCGGGTGCACGGCAGCGGCGCCGCCCAGCTGTCGGCGGAGCGGGCGCTGGCGGCCGCGGAGAATCTTGAAGAAGGCGGCATTGTGGATCAGGAGGCCGGGAAAGCTGGTCTCGGTGCCCCCGCCGCCCACTCCCCCGCGGGCGGAAGCGTCGCACCGGAAACGGACTGCGCCGAGGCAGGCGCCGACGCGGACGCCCCCGAGGGCGCCGATGTGGAGGGCATCACGGCAGGACTGCTGCGTCTGCACGCCGAGCGCATGCAGCTGATCGCGCGCGAACAGCGCACGCGGGACCGCTTCACTTCGCTGCATCCGGAAGTGGCGGTGACCGAAGTGGCGGCCCTTCCCGGCGATGTGCACGACCTCGCCGGGCTGCGGGCCATCGGAGAACGCCTCGCGGCCGGGGTGCCGGCCGGAGCGTAGGCGTCCGTACGTGTACGGCTGCGGGGCGGCCGGTGGGCCTACCCTGCTGCCGCGTACGTCTCGTACGGCGCGTCGATCTCCGCGTCGACATCCACGGTGAGGATGCCCGTACTGCGCTCGTACTCCGTGCGGGCCGTCTCCAGCAGCCGCCGCCACGAGGTGACGGTGGGCCGCCGGCGCAGCAGTGCGCGGCGCTCCCGCTCGGTCATTCCGCCCCACACGCCGAATTCCACGCGGTTGTCGAGCGCGTCGGCCAGGCACTCGGTACGCACCGGACACCCGGTGCACACCGCCTTGGCCCTGTTCTGTGCCGCTCCTTGAACGAACAGTTCATCCGGATCGGTAGTGCGGCAGGCTGCCTGCGCACTCCAGTCGGTAACCCAGCCCATCCCGGCGCCGTCCTCTCCCGAATCGAGGCTCCCCCACGGCGGTAGCGGCATATTCACCGCTGCCAGTTGAGGACGTTACGGAAGGCGAGCACAGTGCAACACCCCCGACGGGCCCAATCTTGAATGGTCCGAACGGACTATGCGTAAGCGGCAGATCACCCGACGGAGTGATCCGGCGACATGCCCGGCCATTCCGGCGATTCGGATGAAATCGGCGAAGTGGTGACGAGCGGCCGTCCGAGTGAGGAGCGGGATTCGGACATCAGTCCACCCCATTCGGGAAGGGTGAAAATCAGGCCGAGGGGTTGATGTCGCACCACACTGCTGTGACAGTTGGGGCCAGCTTAGGCCAAGGCATTCGCACGTGTCCGGCGAATGAGAACGTAGGCTGCCCTCCATGGGAAAGAAGCGCTCGGGCGCCGGGCTCACGGGGCCGCAGCAGGCCGCCAAGTTCCTCGGCCTGTCCGTCCTCTCCGGCGTCGTGCTCGCCGGCATCGCCATCCCGGGCGCCGGCGCCCTGGGGCTCGCCGCCAAGGGCACCGTCGAGGGTTTCGACGAGATCCCGGCCAACCTCAAGACACCACCGCTCAGCCAGCGCACCACCATCCTCGACGCCGAGGGCGGCCTGATCGCCACCGTGTACTCCCGCGACCGGCAGGTCGTGCCGCTCACGGCCATCTCCCCGTACATGCAGAAGGCCATCGTCGCGATCGAGGACTCCCGCTTCTACGAGCACGGCGCGGTCGACCTCAAGGGCATCCTGCGCGCGGTCAACCGCAACGCGCAGGAGGGCGCCGCCGCGCAGGGCGCCTCGACGCTGACGCAGCAGTACGTGAAGAACGTCTTCGTCGAGGAGGCCGGCGACGACGAGACGAAGGTCCGCGAGGCCCAGGAGAAGAGCCTCGGCCGCAAGATCCGCGAGCTGAAGTACTCGATCCAGGTCGAGGAGGAGCTCGGGAAGAAGAAGATCCTCGAGAACTACCTCAACATCACCTACTTCGGGCAGCAGGCGTACGGCATCGAGTCCGCCTCCCAGCGCTACTTCAGCAAGCCCGCCAAGGACCTGACGCTGGAGGAGTCGGCGCTGCTCGCCGGCCTGGTGCAGTCGCCGAGCCGGTACGACCCGGTGAACGACTCGCAGGAGGCGATGAAGCGCCGGAACGTCGTCCTCCAGCGGATGGCCGACGTCAAGGACATCTCGCAGGCCGAGGCGGACGAGGCGAAGGCCAAGCCGGTCCAGCTGAAGGTGACCCGGCCGAAGAACGGCTGCATCACCGCGGTCAAGGGCGCGGGCTTCTTCTGCGACTACGTGCGCAACACCTTCCTGACCGACCCGGTCTTCGGCAAGACGCGCGAGGAGCGCGCCAAGCTGTGGAACCAGGGCGGCCTGACCGTCCGCACGACGCTCGACCCGCAGGCGCAGGACTCCGTCAACGAGTCCATCAAGGACCACGTCAACCAGGAGGACAAGATCGCCACGGCGGTCACCCTGGTCCAGCCCGGCACCGGCCGCGTCCTCGCGATGGGCCAGTCGAAGCCGTACGGCTTCGGCAAGAACGAGACGCAGATCAACTACTCCGTCGACAAGCGGATGGGCGGCTCGAACTTCGGCTTCCCGACGGGCTCCACCTTCAAGCCGTTCGTCGCGGCGGCCGCGCTGGAGCAGGGCATCTCCCCGGGCCGGGTCTACAACTCGCCCTACCAGATGCAGTACCCGAGCCCCGTGCAGACCTGCGGCGACAAGCCGTGGGTCAACACCGACAACGAGCGCCTGGAGAACGAGCAGGAGTCCGAGGTCGGCCCGTACGGCATGACCCAGGCGATGGCGAAGTCGGTCAACACGTACTTCGTCGAGATGATCGCGGAGACGGGCCTGTGCCCGGTCACCGAGATGACCACCAAGCTCGGCGTCATCCCCGCCGACGGCACCAAGCTGCCCGAGGTCCCGGCGATCGCGCTCGGCAGTGAGGGCATGTCCCCGCTGACCATGGCCAACGCGTACGCCGCCTTCGCCAACCGCGGCGTCCGCTGCACGCCCGTGTCGATCGAGTCGATCACCGACGCGCACGGCAAGGCGCTGTCGGTGCCGAAGTCGAAGTGCGAGCGGGTGATGTCCGAGCGGACCGCCGACACCATCAACACGCTGCTGCTCGGCGTGGTCGACTCCGGCACCGGCACGCAGGCCGGCCTGACGGACCGGCAGAGCGCCGGCAAGACCGGCACCACCGACAGCCGCTACAACGCCTGGTTCGTCGGCTACACCCCGAACATGTCGGGCGCGACGTGGGTCGGCTCCGGCGGCGCCAAGCAGGTGTCGATGGAGAACATCACCATCGGCGGCAGGTACTACGACAAGGTGTACGGCGGCGGCCTGCCCGGCCCGATCTGGAAGCAGGCCGTCAGCGGCGCCCTCGCCGGTCGGGAGGTGGCGAGCTTCACCACCGTCGGACTGCCCGACGCGGGAGCCGCCGGCGGAAGCGCCCGTCCCGGCACCCCGACCACGCCCGTGAAGCCGGCCAAGCCGGGCAAGCCCGGCGGCGACGGCAAGCCCGGCGGCCGCCCCGGCGGCCAGACCGGCGGCCAGGCCACCGGCGGCACGGGCGGCATGCCGACCGACCCGTTCCCAGGCATCAGCCTGGAGCCCGGCATCGTCGGGGGCCGCGACACCCAGTAGTCGGTACGGAGACGGCACCCTTCGGGCAGCCGCCCCGCACACGGGAGGGCCCCGGCCGCCCACGCAAGACGCTCGACTGGGCTACCCCAGCCGAGCGTCTACGTGATCTACTCACCACCTGAAACCAAGCGGTGTTGCGACGACCCCTTGAACCCAAGAACCGGCGACCGGGGCCCTCGTGCGTTCTCCTGCGGCGGCTACGCGAGGTGCTTCCTGACGGCGGCAGCGACGCGCCCGCCCTCGGCCAGCCCCGCCACCTTCGGGCTCACGATCTTCATGACGGCGCCCATGGCCCGCGGCCCCTCCGCACCCGCGGCCCGCGCCTCCTCGACGGCCTGCGCCACGATCGCGCCGAGTTCGTCGTCGGTCAGCTGCCTGGGCAGGTACGTGTCGAGGAACTCGCCCTCCGCCGTCTCCCGCGCGGCCTGGTCGGCCCGGCCGCCCTGCGCGAACGCCTCCGCGGCCTCACGCCGCTTCTTCGCCTCCTTGGCGATCACCTTGAGGACTTCCTCGTCGGACAGGACGCGCGCCTCCTTGCCCGCGACCTCCTCCTTGGTGATGGCGGCGAGGGTCAGCCGGAGCGTGGACGAGTGGAGCTCGTTCCGCTCCCTGATCGCGGTGGTGAGGTCTTCCTGCAGCTTGGCCTTGAGCGTGGTCATGACCCGAGTCTGCCAGGTGCGGGGGCGGTGGCGCCCGCCGGTTTTCCCCGTCTGAGACGATGGGGCCATGCGCGCGCGTTACGGAGTACCACTGAAGGTCACCGCCGGAATCGCGGCGGTGGGGGCCGCCGGAGTGGCCTATGCCGCCGGATTCGAGGCCCGGTCGTTCCGGCTGCGCCGGGTCACCGTTCCCGTGCTCCCCGCCGGGATGCGGCCGCTGCGCGTCCTGCAGGTCTCCGACATCCACATGGTGTGCGGGCAGCGCAAGAAGCGGGCCTGGCTCCAGTCCCTGGCCGGGCTCCGCCCGGACTTCGTCGTCAACACCGGCGACAACCTCTCCGACACCGGGGGCGTGCCCGAACTCCTCGACGCGCTGGGCCCGCTCATGTCCTTCCCCGGCGTCTACGTCTTCGGGTCGAACGACTACTACGGCCCGCGGCTGCGCAACCCCGGCCGCTACCTGATCGAGAAGATGCAGGGCCGGCACGGCCTGAACGGCAACAAGCCGGTCGTCGGCGCCGTCCACAACCCGTGGGAGGGCATGCGGGACGCCTTCGACGCGGCAGGCTGGGTCAACCTGACCAACACGCGCGGCCGGCTCAAGCTCGACGGCCTGGAACTCGCCTTCACCGGACTCGACGACCCGCACATCAAGCGCGACCGCTACGAGCAGGTGGCGGGCGGGCCCGAGGCCGACGCCGACTTCTCCATCGCCGTGGTGCACGCCCCGTACCTGCGCAGCCTGGACGCCTTCACCGCGGACGGCTACCCGCTGGTCCTGGCCGGCCACACCCACGGCGGGCAGCTGTGCGTCCCCTTCTACGGGGCACTCGTCACGAACTGCGACCTGGACACGGACCGGGTCAAGGGCCTCTCCACCCACGAGGCGGCAGGCCACCGCTCCTACCTGCACGTCTCCGCAGGCTGCGGCACGAACCGCTTCACCCCGGTCCGCTTCGCCTGCCCCCCGGAGGCCACGCTCCTCACCCTGGCCCCGAAGGCCTGACCCCCGCGCTGCACCCCCGCGAAAACCGGATTTCGTCTCCGGCCGAGGGTCCGCTAAAGTAATCGATGTCGCCAGGGCAACGGCCCGGCAAGGCGGCGATCGGGGTGTAGCGCAGCTTGGCAGCGCGCTTCGTTCGGGACGAAGAGGTCGTGGGTTCAAATCCCGCCACCCCGACAGAGTAAGACCAGCTCAGAGCCGGTGTCCTTCCAAGGACACCGGCTCTGGCTGTTTCTCCCCGGGCTCCCGGGAGGCTTCCCGGCCTGGCGCGATCTGCCGCGATCAGCTGACCCGGGGCACACCCCGCCCGTAGGGTCGAGACCGCTTTCGCGAGGACGCGACAGCAGCAGGAACCGGGGGCAGGGGGCAGCGTGGATCATCTCTTCACCGTCGACGGGGGCGCGGCCACGCCCGTCTCGCCGACCGTCCTCGCGGCGGAAGGGCTCCTGGAGCGGCAGCACCTGCAGGAGTGGGTGATCGCCCATCCCCAGGTCCTCGGCGAGTCGGTGCTCGTGATCACCTCCGAGTTCGACCGGTGGGCCGACACGGACGGAGTGCCGGCCCGGGACCGCCTGGACGTGCTGGGGCTGGACGCCACCGGGCGGCTCGTGGTGGCCGAGCTGAAGCGGGGCACGGCCGACCGGGACGTCCACCTGCAGGCGATCACCTATGCCGCCCTGGTGTCCCGGTTCGACCTCGACACACTGGCACACGCGCACCGGGACTTCCGGAAGAGCCGGGGCGAGCCGCTCGACATCGACGAGTGCCGACAGCGCCTCCTGGACCACGTGGACGGCGAGTGGAGTCCGGAGCTCCTCCAGCGCCCCCGGCAGGTGATCATCGCCGCCGACTTCCCCAAGCAGGTGACCCACACGGTGGTCTGGCTGTCGGAGATGAACCTCGACATCGACCTCGTCCAGGTGGGGCTGTGGAAGGTGAAGGGCCAGCTGGTCGCCGGCTTCAGCAAGGTCTACCCCACGCCCGAGGTGGAGGAGTTCACGCTCGCCCCGGCCCGGAGCGAGGCCAAGGCCGCGGCCCAGAAGCTGGAGGAGCGTTCGCGGGCCCGGAACGCCGTGCACGTCATCGTCGGCGCCGGACTGCTCCCGGACGGCACCCGCCTCACGCTGACGCCGAGGCACGGCGTGACCGAAGGCATTCGCGAGAAGATACTCGCCTGGGTGCGTGAGGACGGCAGCCGAGCGAGTGCCATATGGCGCAACAACACCGCGAAGCCGCTGACATGGCAGGCCGACGGCACGGCGTACACCCCGACCGGGCTGGCCAACCACATCTTCCACAGCGTGACCGAGCGCAAGGCCGACGGCATCCAGGGCACCACGTGGTGGGACGTCGACACCGCCCAGGTCCCCGACAGCGTCGACCCCGACGCATGGGGGTCTCTGGCCGGCGCCAGCCTCGCACGCCTGGCCAAGCAGCTCGGCCGCACCGGCAAGGACTGGAGCAGCCTGCACGCGCTCCTTGCGGCCCTCCCCGCCGGCCGGTGGACGACGTACGGAGACGTGGCCACCGCGATCGGCAGCCACGCCGTCCCCGTCGGCACCCACCTCGCGACCTGCGGCCAGTGCCCCAACGCCTGGCGGGTCCTCAACACCGCAGGCCGAGTCAGCCCCGGCTTCCGCTGGACCGACCCCACCCGCACGGACGCGCCCGCCGACGTCCTCGCAGCGGAGGGCGTCCGCTTCGACGCAGGCGCCGCCACCCAGGAGACACGCCTCGTCTCGGACGACCTCCGGCGCCTGCTCGGCGACTGAGCCACGCCTTACGGCCCACCGACCACAGAGCCGCCGCTGAGTGCCGGGGCGTCCGAGGCGCGGAGTGGTGCGACGGTCGTGGACGGCGACACCCTGGAACTCCGCGGCGCTGCGGGGCTGGTGCGGGTGCGGCTGCCGGGTGTGGATGCCCGAGGTGGGCTCCTGCTTCGCCCGGGACGCAACAGCCCGGCTGCGGGAGCTGCTCCCGGCCGGGTCCGCGGTCGAGTGCCTCGGCGGGGTGACGATGCGGCTGCTCGAGCAGGTCCGCCCGTACGGCTCGGCGACCGTGGGGCTCGGCGACGTCGCGGGCGTGGAGGCCGCGTTCGCCACGAACGCGGCCGTCGGGGTCCGGGCCGTGAGCCTCGTCGACGGGGTCGGGCTGGCCCCCTCCCACCCGGTCGGTATCAGTTGCGCCGGGCGTACGAGGAGATCGGCGGGGATGTGCTGTAGCGCCCGGGCATGCGCTTCATGACGTCACGAAGCAGAACTCGTTGCCTTCCGGGTCGCGCATCGCCTGGAAGGAGCCCTGGTCGTCGGTGACCGTCCCGCCGACGGATGCGGCCCCGAGGGCCACGGCGCGGGCCACCGCCGCGGGGAGGTCGTCGACCGCCAGGTCCAGGTGCAGCCGGTTCTTCACCGACTTGCCCTCCGGGACCGGCTGGAACGCGAGCCGCGCGACCCCGGGCAGTTTCACGTGAAACCATCCGCGGGCCCGCTCCACGGGCTCCACCCCGAAGAGTTCCGCCCAGAAGCGCACGAGCTCCCCCGGCTCCCGGCAGTCCACGACGATCTGGTGCAGGCGTACGCGCATGCCGGCAGCGTACGGCCCCGGCTCCCGCGGGCGCCCGGCCGGGGCCGGGGAGACGATGGGGGCATGGACACGCCGTGGCCCGCCGACGTGAGCGCGCCGCCCCGTATCGCCGGGCCGGACGAGGGGATCGGCGCGGACGAGCTGGCCCTGGCGGCCCGCAACCACGGCATGCCGCTGGAGGCGCTGCGCTACGAGGTCACCCCGCCCGGCCTGCACTACGTACTCGTCCACTACGACATCCCCCCCGCGGACGCCGGCGCCTGGCGGCTCTCCGTGGACGGCCTGGTCCGCACGCCGCTGGAGCTGGACTTGGCGGCGCTGCGCGCCCTGCCGTCCGTCACCCGCCGCGTCACCATGGAATGCGCGGGCAACGGCCGGGCCCGGCTGGAGCCTCGGCCGGTCAGCCAGCCGTGGCTCGTCGAGGCGGTCGGTACCGCCGACTGGACGGGCGTCCCGCTGCGCACCGTGCTCGACGCGGCCGGCATCCGCCCGGGCGCCGTCGAGGCCGTCTTCACGGGCGCCGACCACGGCATCGAGCGCGGTGTCGAGCAGGACTACCGGCGCAGCCTGCCGCTCGACGCCGCGATCGGCGACGACCCGGGCGCGCTGCTCGCGTACGCCATGAACGGCGGGCCGCTGCCCCCGCAGCACGGGCACCCGCTGCGGCTGGTCGTCCCCGGCTGGTACGGGATGGCGCACGTGAAGTGGCTGAAGGCGGTCACCCTGGTCGGGCAGCCGTTCACCGGCTTCCAGCAGACGGTGGCCTACCGGTACCGGCGGACGCCGGACGAGCCGGGCGAGCCCGTCACGCGTATCGCCCCGCGCGCCCTGCTCATGCCGCCCGGGTTCCCCGACTTCATGTCGCGCACCCGCGTCGTGCGGCCGGGCCCGGTACGCCTGGAGGGCCGCGCCTGGTCGGGTTTCGGGCCGGTCATCCGGGTCGAGGTGAGCACCGACGGCGGGCTGACCTGGGCGGACGCGGACCTGGCAGCGCCGGGCGCGGAGCGCTGCGCCTGGCAGGCCTGGCACGCCGTGTGGGAGGCGGCGCCGGGTCGGTACGTGCTGACGGCGCGGGCCGCGGATGCCGCCGGCCGCGTGCAGCCGCTGGAGCAGCCGTGGAACCGCGGCGGCTTCGGGAACAACCTCGTCCAGTACGTGCCGGTGCTCTGCGCGTGAGCGGGGGCGCCAGGGTTCGGGCAGGCTCTAGTCCGCCGCGGCCAGTTCCGCCAGTTCGGCGCGGACCAGCTCCATGAAGGCGGGTGTCGCCGCGGGCTCGACCCCGCGCCCGGCGGCCAGCCCGCGCAGGTGGTCCAGGACGGCTCCCACGCCCGTGAAGCGCCCCACGGGCCGCAGCAGCCACAGCCGGCCGGGCGGCCGGGGCGGCAGTCCGAGCGCGGCGACGGCCTCGTCGGTCTCGCGGTCGAGGGCGCGCAGGTCCGGCCCGGCCAGCGGTTCCGCGCGGACGTCGGTGATGTGGCCGTGGCCGTCGAGGACGGTGTCGACCGCCCAGTGGGTGGACCGGTCGGGGATCCAGGTGCGGTCGGCCGGCGGCCAGACGTAGGGGAGGAACACCCAGGCTGCCTCCTCGGGGGCGGGCTCCCAGCCGAGCGCCTCCAGTTCGCGGACCTCCGGCAGCCGGTCCGGTTCCTGTTCGCTGCGGCCGGAGCGGCGCTGTGCGAGCGGGTGCGGTGTTCCGTCCTCGTCCCACGACATGCGCGAGAGGCTACCGGCGCCGCGGGCCGGTACCGCTCAGCCCCGCCGCTACGGCCGGTCCAGGGGGTTGGAGGCGGCGCGTCCGGCTCCGCCCGAGGCGATCCAGGCGGCGGCCGCGCAGGCCGGCTTGCGTGCGGCCTGGTCGCGGACGAGGGCGGTGAAGGCCCCGCCGAAGCCGAGCCGCGGGTGGGCCGCGAGCAGGGAGGCGGTGAACGCCGGGTCGAACTCGGCGACCCGCAGGCCGGACACGTCGGCGCTGGTGCCGACCTGGAGGAGGTGGCTCTCGACGTCCTCGTCGGCGGTGACGTCGTCGCGCATGTGCCGGACGATGACCTCCTCGGCGCGGGCGCGCCGCTCGGCGGGCCAGCCGAGCCCGGCCGTCAGGACGCGGGCGACGTGCCCGCCGGCCTCCCCGAAGGGGAGGGTGTGGCTGTCGAACGGGGCGGTCAGGCCGAGGTCGTGGAGGAGCGCGCTGACGTAGAAGAGGTCCTCGTCGTAGGAGAGGCCGTGGACGGCGGCGTACTCGGCGCCGAAGGCGTACGAGCGGACGGAGTGGTTCAGCAGCGTGGCGTCGGCGTACTCGGCCGCGATCTCCAGCGCCGCTCGGGCCGATGCGGTGTCACGTGTCCATGTCCCTATGGCCGTTCACCCTATCCGCGGCCGAAATCGACCTCCTCGGGCGGTGCGCCGGGCGGCCACGACAGCAGCGCCGGCGCCGGCGGGGTCTCCGCGACGACCCTGCCGTGCGCGGCGACGAGGCGGGGGCGGACCTGGCGGCGGAGCGCCTCCTGCGGTGTGGGGGCGGGCAGCAGGACGAAGGAGCCGGGCGCACCCTCCGCGATGCCGTACTCGGCGTCCGTCAGGCCGAGGACGCGGGCGGCCCGCGTGGTGACCATCGCGAACGCCTCGGGGATCTCGGCGGCGCCGGTCAGCTGGGCGGCGTACAGGCCGACGAGGGCGGTCTGGAGGGGGTTGCCGGTGCCGAGCGCGTTCCAGGGGTCCATCACGTCGTCGTGGCCGAACGCGACGTTCACCCCGGCGGCCAGCATCTCCTTGACCTGGGTGAGGCCGCGCCGCTTGGGATAGGCGTCGAAGCGGCCCTGGAGGTTGAGGTTGGCGAAGGGGTTGGCGACGAGGTTGATGCCGGAACGGGCCAGGAGGCGCTGGAGTTTGAGGCTGTACGCGCCGCCGTACGAGCCCATGGCGGTGGTGTGCGAGGCCGTCGCCCGGTCGCGGAGCCCGCTGCGCAGGGCGTGCGCGGCGAGCACCTCCACGAACCGCGAGTGCTCGTCGTCGATCTCGTCGCAGTGCGCGTCGAGGCGCAGGCCGTGCTCCTCGGCGAGGGCGAAGGCGATGCCGAGGGAGGCGACGCCGTCCTCGCGGGTGTCCTCGTAGTGCGGGATGGCCCCGACGACGTCCGCGCCGCGGGCGACGGCCTCGCGGAGCAGGGCCTCCCCGCCGGGGAAGGAGACGATGCCCTCCTGGGGGAAGGCGGTGATCTGGAGGGTCATGAAGTCCCGGACCCGGTCGCGGAGCTCCAGCAGCGCGTCCAGGGCGGTCAGCGCCGGATCGGTGACATCGCAGTGGGTCCGTACGTGCAGGACGCCCTGCGCCGCCTGCCAGCGCAGCACCTCGGTGGCGCGGGCGAGGACGTCCTCCCTGGTCAGCATGGGTTTTCGGGCGCTCCAGCAGGCGATGCCCTCCCAGAGGGTGCCGGAGGCGTTGGGCCGCGGGTCCCCGGCGGTCAGGGCCGTGTCGAGGTGGATGTGCGGCTCGGCGAAGGGGGCGCTGAGCAGCCCGCCGTCCGCGTCCACTCGTACCGCGGCGGGCGGCGGGGATCCGGAGGCGTGTTGTTCCTCGTGGGGCCGGATAAGGGCGATCCGCCCGTCGTCCCCGACGTGGACGTCGTACAGCCCGGGGCGCACCCCGGTACCGCCGGCCTCCGGCAGCCGGGCGCCGCGCACGGTCATCCGCATGGGCAACACCCTAGGTCCGGGCCGGCCTCCGCGGAGCGGTTCAGCCGCGTTTGGCCTGGGACTTCTGCTGCATGCCGCGCGTCTTCGCCGACAGGTACTGCGCGTCGCGGGCGGCGGACTTCGCGCGGGCTTCCGCGGCGGTGTTCTTCGCCCGCTCCCGCTGGCGCTCCGCGGCCTGCGCCGCGCCGGCGCGCTCCTTCTTGGCCATGGCCGTCCTCCCTCGGTCGCCGGAGGCGTACGTATGCCTCCACTGTCCTCCGGTCCGAGGCCCGCGGCATCCCCTCGGCCGATCGGTTCGCGAGGCCGATCGGCTTACATAGAGGCATGACTGACAACACGGCCCCGCCGGCCCCGTCCATGCCCGACTGGGAGAAGCGCTTCCGGGCGCCGCGCGTCGGGCTGCCCGAGTGGGCGCAGGACGCCCCCGACCGCTCGCTGTTCGTGTCGAACGCGACGGGCACCTACGAGCTGTACGCGTGGGACCGGGCCACCGGCGCGCAGCGGCAGGCGACGGACCGGCCGCACGGCACCACCGACGGCACGCTGTCCCCCGACGGGGAGTGGATCTGGTGGTTCCGCGACACGGACGGCGACGAGTTCGGCGTCTGGGTGCGCCAGCCGTTCGCGGGCGGCCCCGACGAGCCGGCCGTCCCGGGCCTGGAGCCGGCGTACCCGGCCGGCCTGGCGCTCGGCCGGGACGGTACGGCGGTCGTCGGCCGGTCCACCGACGAGGACGGCTCGACGATCCACGTGGTGCGGCCGGGCGGTGAGCCGGTGGAGATCTACCGGCACCGCGAGTCGGCCGGGGTGGGCGATCTGTCGTGGGACGGGACGCTCGTCGCGATCGAGCACACCGAGCACGGCGACGCCATGCACTCGTCGCTGCGCGTGGTCACCCTCGACGGGGGGACAGTCGCCGAGCTCGACGACTCCCGGGGCGGCACCGAGGAGCTGGGCCTGGAGGTCCTCGGCTTCGCACCGGTCCCGGGCGACACCCGGCTGCTGGTCGGGCACCAGCGGCGGGGCCGCTGGGAGCCGATGGTGTGGGACGTGGCGACGGGAGCCGAGACGGACCTGGCGCTCGACCTGCCGGGCGACGTGGCCGCCGAGTGGTATCCGGACGGCTCGGCCCTGCTCGTCGAGCACGGCTTCGAGGCACGCAGCGAGCTGTGGCGGTACGACCTGGCGGCGCGGGAGCTGACCCGGGTGGACACCCCGCCGGGGACGGTCTCGGGGGCGACGGCGCGGCCGGACGGCACGGTCGAGTACCAGTGGTCGTCGGCGGCCGAGCCCCCGGCGGTGCGGTCGACGGCGGGCGGGGTCGTGCTGGAGCCGCCGGGCTTCCGGCCGCCCGGCTCGGTCCCGGTGGAGGACGCGTGGGTGGAGGGGCCCGGCGGCCGGATCCACGCGCTGGTGCAGCGGCCCGCCGGCCGCGGCGAGGGCCCGTTCCCGACGGTGTTCGAGCTGCACGGCGGCCCGACCTGGCACGACATGGACGCCTTCGCGGCGGGCCCGGCGGCCTGGCTGGACCACGGGTTCGCGGTGGTCCGCGTGAACTACCGCGGCTCGACCGGGTACGGGCGGGCGTGGACGGACGCGCTCAAGCACCGGGTCGGCCTGATCGAGCTGGAGGACGTCGCCGCGGTCCGCGCGTGGGCGGTGGGCAGCGGGCTCGCCGACCCGGCGCGGCTGGTGCTGTCGGGCGGCTCGTGGGGCGGCTACCTGGCGCTGCTGGGCCTGGGCACGCAGCCCGAGGCGTGGGCGGTGGGCCTGGCCGCGGTGCCGGTCGCGGACTACGTGACCGCGTACCACGACGAGATGGAGGCGCTGAAGTCCCTGGACCGCACCCTCTTCGGCGGCACCCCGGAGGAGGTCCCGGAGCGTTTCGCGGCGTCCTCTCCGCTGACGTACGTGGACGCGGTGCGGGCTCCGGTGCACATCGCGGCGGGTGTGAACGACCCGCGCTGCCCGATCCGGCAGATCGAGAACTACGTCGACCGGCTGGCGGCGCGCGGGGCGGTGCACGAGGTGTACCGCTACGACGCCGGCCACGGCTCGCTCGTCGTCGAGGAGCGGATCAAGCAGGTCGGCATGGAGATCGACTTCGCGCTGAAGCACCTCCCGCGCTGAACCCCGCCACCGCGGCCGCGGTGCACCCCCCGTACCGTGGTGGGGTGCACCGGTTTCTCCTGACCCCGCGGTGGTGGGGGATCAACGTCTTCGTCGCGCTCGCCGTCCCGTTCTGCCTGTTCATGGGTTCGTGGCAGCTCGGCCGGTTCGAGGACCGCGTGGCCACGCACCGCGAGGCCACCGCCGAGCGGCCCGCCCGCGAGGCCGCGGCCCCGCTCGACTCGCTGCTTCCGGTGGACAAGAAGACCTCCGGCCGGCTCGCCTCGGTCTCCGGGGAGTACGCCGACCAGCTGCTCGTCCCGGAGCGGCGGCTCGACGGGAGGACCGGCTTCTACGTCCTGACGCTGCTGCGGACCGACTCCGGCAGGGCGGTCCCGGTGGTCCGGGGCTGGCTGCCGGGGGCGGCGGACGCGGGCCGGGCGCCGGCCGCGCCGACCGGGCGGGTGGAGGTCACGGGCGCCCTCCAGGCCTCGGAGACGTCCACCAGCAGGGGCGTGTACTCCCGCGGCGGGCTGCCCGCCGGGCAGCTGGGCGTCATCGGGGCCGCCTCGCTGGTCAACATGGTGCCGTACGAGCTGTACGACGCGTGGCTGACGGTGCAGACGCCGGCGGACGGGATGACTCCGGTGCCGGCGCAGGCGCCGACCAACACCGGCCTGGACCTGAAGGCGTTCCAGAACCTGGGCTACACCGGCGAGTGGTTCGTCTTCGTCGCGTTCGTGCTGTTCATGTGGTTCCGGCTGTACCGCCGCGAGGTGGAGGCGCTGCGCGACGCCGAGGCGGGCCTCCTGCCGGCCGGCGCCGCAGCCCCCGCCCCTGCCGCCGCCTCCGATGAGGCGGACGGCACGCAGGTCACTGCTTCG
Source organism: Streptomyces sp. NPDC031121 (assembly GCF_055570615.1). Classification (NCBI taxonomy): domain Bacteria; kingdom Bacillati; phylum Actinomycetota; class Actinomycetes; order Kitasatosporales; family Streptomycetaceae; genus Streptomyces; species Streptomyces sp. NPDC031121. The sequence goes on along the minus strand of NZ_JBVIGV010000014.1, from coordinate 62,106 downwards.
GCTCGTCCAGCGGAATGACGCCCGTCCGGTAGACGGTCCCGCCGCAGGCGGCGGGGATCGTCGTCTGCGTGGTCGGGGCGGCCGCGCCCGCCGCGGCCGGGGTGTGCGTCACCTCCACGCCCGCCGTCTCCGGGGCCGGCGTGGTGCCCTGGTCGGTGCTGCCCGTCGCGCCGCCGCCCGCTTCCGTACGCTGCTCGTCCTGCGGGGAGCCGCCGGCCGGCGGGGCGCTGCCGGTGCCGGACGAGGTGGCGGCCGGGCAGGGCTCCCCGGAGGGCACCCAGGCGAAGCGGACCTCGTAGGCGGTGTTCGGCTGGAGCACCAGCAGCGGTGCCTCGGCCGCAGGGTCGGGCAGTTTGGCGGCGGGGTCGCCGGCGGTGTGGCCGACGACCGCGACGCCCTTGCCGGCCGCGGCCGCGCTCACCGGAGCCGCCGTGACGGTGTCCGGGCCGGTGACGGTGCATCCGCGGCCGGAGACGTTGGTGACCTTGAAGCTGCCGTAGACCTTGCCGTCGGGCTCGGGGGCCTGGGCGCTGCCGCGGACGCCGAGCTGGTCGGCGCTGCACCCGGGGGGCGCGCCCTGGGCGGACACGGGCGGCATGGGGCCGGATCCGGGGACCGCGGGGCCGCCCGACGGGGCGCCGGAGGCCGCGGGGCCGGTGGTGCCGCCGCCGGGCGATCCGGTGCCCGAGGGGTCGGGGCCGGCGGTGCCGCGGCCGCCGTCGGGGGTGGCGTTCGACTCGTGGCGGCCGTCGTGGCGGGTGCCGGCGCCCGCGGCGGTGGGATCGTGCCCGTGGCCCGCCATGGCGGAGTGGCCGGCGGTGCCGCTGCCGGCCGTGGTGCTCAGGTGGACGGCCGTCGGGACGCCGGCTCCGGCCAGCAGCACGGCCGCCGCCGCGCCGACGAGGGCCCGGCGCCGGCGGGTCCGGCGGGCGGGGACGGCGTGGCGCAGCCGCTCCAGGGCGCCGTCGGAGGGTTCCAGTCCGGCGACGGCGGAGTGCAGCAGGGTCCGGAGCTCCTGCTCCTCGCCGCCGCGCGGGCCGGTGTGGTCGTCCATCATGACTGCGCAGCCTCCATCGCCACACGCAGCGCGGCAATGCCCCGCGATCCGTACGCCTTCACCGATCCGAGGGAGACGCCGAGGGTCTCGGCGACCTGGGCCTCGGTCATGTCCGCGAAGTACCGCAGCACCAGCACCTCGCGCTGCCGCCGCTGGAGCCCCCGCATGGCCTTGATGAGGTCGTCCCGTTCCAGCTGGTCGTACGCGCCCTCCTCGGCGCTGGCCATGTCCGGCATCGGCTTGGACAGCAGCTTGAGGCCGAGGATGCGGCGGCGCAGCGCGGAGCGGGAGAGGTTGACGACGGTCTGGCGCAGGTACGCCAGCGTCTTGTCCCGGTCGCGGACCCTGTTGCGGGCCGAGTGGACGCGGATGAACGCCTCCTGGACGACGTCCTCGCAGGAGGCGGTGTCGTCGAGGAGCAGTGCGGCGAGGCCGAGGAGGGAGCGGTAGTGGGCCCGGTAGGTCTCGGTGAGGTGGTCGACGGTGGTGCCGGCGACGATCTCCCGCGGCTCGGCGGCGGCCGCCTGCACCTCGGCGGCTTCGCCGTCCGCGGCGTCCTCGCACGCCCCGCCCTCGCCGGGCGCGCCCGCGCTACCGCGCGGCGCGGGCACCAGTCCGCCCCGGGTCGGCACGGCGGACAGCGCGTTCGGCGGAACGGCGGGCGGCATCGGGACGGTCACCGGGAACCCGCCGGACGGGCCGGGCCGTCGCCGGGGTACGGCGATCGTGCTGCGCACCGGGATGCCGGCGAAGTCGAGAAGTGCCTCTGCCACGCCCGTTGGACACGCGTCCCCCCGCCAGGGTTGTACGCGCGAGGCTGCTTCACCAGCAACATGTTCATTGCCCTCATGCGTACTCGCTCTTCCTGATTGCCCCAGTCCGTCCAGGCGGCAGTCAGGCCATCACCTTGATCTAGGGATCAGCACCTGATCCTACAAAGTGCATTACGCGAATTCAGCCGCGATCAGTTCCGCGGTCTGGACGGCGTTGAGCGCCGATCCGTGCAGCAGGTTGTCCGCGCAGACGAAGAACTCCAGCGAGCACGGGTCGTCGAGGGAGGCGCGCAGTCTGCCCGCCCAGGCGGGGTCCGTGCCCGCCGCGTCGACGGGGGTGGGGAACTCGCCGGCCGCCGGGTCGTCGACCACGACGACGCCGGGCGCCGCCTGGAGGACCTCCCGGGCCCGGCCGGCGTCCACGGCGGCGTCGAAGCGGGCCCGGATGCTCAGCGAATGGCCGGTCACCACCGGCACCTGGACGCAGGTCACGGCCACCGGCAGCGCCGGGAGCCGCAGGATCCGGCGGGTCTGCGCCCGGACGGCCAGCTCGTGCGTGGACCAGCCGCCCGCGGCGAGGTCGCCGCACCAGGGGACGACGTTCAGGGCGAGGGGGCCCGCGAAGGGCCCGGTGTCCTCGCCGACGGCGCGCCGCACGTCGCCGGTCATCCCGCCGAGCGAGGTCCCGGCGACCAGGGACATCTGGCGGCGCAGCGCCTCGGAGCCGGCCCGGCCGGCCGCGCTGGCGGCCTGGTACGAGGAGACGGTGAGGTCGCGGAGCCCGTACTCGGCGTGGAGGGCGCCGAGGGCCGCGGCCATGGCGGCCGTGACGCAGTCGGGGCCGGCGACGATGCCGCGCGGGCGGACCCGTACGTCCTCGCCGTTGACCTCCGGCACCACCAGCGGAACCTCGGGGTCAGCCCGGAAGGCCGCGGACTGGTCGACGACGGCGGCGCCGCGCGCGGTGGCGGCGGGCGCCCACCGGGCCGAGACGTCGGCCGGGGTCAGGAACACCACGACGTCGCCGCGGCCCATGCCGTCGAAGGCGTCCTCGGTGAGGGCCAGCACCTCGGTCTCCTCCCCGCGGACGGCCATCAGGCGGCCGGCCGAGCGCGGGGAGGCGATCAGGCGTATTCCGCCCCAGACGTCCGCCCGTACGGACAGGAGCTGGAGCAGGACGGAACCGACCGCCCCGGTCGCCCCGACCACGGCGAGCACCGGGCCGGAGGACCGGGCGGGGTTCATCGTCCGGTGCCTCCGTAGACGACGGCCTCGTCGCTGTCGGAGTCCAGGCCGAAGGCCGTGTGGACGGCGACGACGGCGGCGTTGACGTCGTCCTGGCGGGTCACCACCGAGATGCGGATCTCCGAGGTGGAGATCAGCTCGATGTTGACGCCCGCGTCGGACAGCGCCTGGAAGAACGAGGCGGTGACGCCCGGGTTGGTCTTCATGCCCGCGCCGACCAGGGAGATCTTGCCGATCTGGTCGTCGTAGCGCAGCGAGTCGAAGCCGATCGCGGCCTTCGCCTTCTCCAGCGCGTCGATGGCCTTGTGGCCCTCGGTCTTGGGGAGGGTGAAGGAGATGTCCGTCAGACCGGTCGAGGCCGCGGACACATTCTGGACGATCATGTCGATGTTGATCTCGGCGTCCGCGATGGCGCGGAAGATCGCCGCGGCCTCGCCCGGCTTGTCCGGGACGCCGACGACGGTGATCTTGGCTTCGGAGACGTCGTGGGCGACTCCGGAGATGATGGCGTGCTCCACCTGCTCGTCCCCTTGCGACTCGGGCTTCTCGTTGCTGACCCAGGTACCCGGCAGTCCGGAGAAGGACGAGCGGACGTGGATCGGGATGTTGTAACGGCGCGCGTACTCGACGCAGCGGTGCAGCAGCACCTTGGAGCCGGAGGCGGCCAGCTCCAGCATGTCCTCGGAGGAGATCCAGTCGATCTTCCGCGCCTTCTTCACGACGCGCGGGTCGGCGGTGAAGACGCCGTCGACGTCCGTGTAGATCTCGCAGACCTCGGCGTCGAGCGCCGCGGCGAGCGCGACGGCGGTCGTGTCCGAGCCGCCGCGGCCCAGGGTGGTGATGTCCTTGCTGTCCGCGGACACGCCCTGGAAGCCGGCGACGATGGCGATGTTGCCCTCGTCGAGCGCGGTGCGGATGCGGCCCGGCGTGACATCGATGATGCGCGCCTTGTTGTGGACCGAGTCGGTGATGACGCCCGCCTGGCTGCCCGTGAACGACTGGGCCTCGTGGCCCAGGTTTTTGATCGCCATGGCCAGCAGCGCCATGGAGATCCGCTCCCCGGCGGTCAGCAGCATGTCGAATTCCCGCCCGGCAGGCATCGGGGATACCTGCTCGGCGAGATCGATCAGCTCGTCCGTCGTGTCGCCCATCGCGGAGACCACGACGACCACCTGGTGGCCGTTCTTCTTGGCATCCACGATCCGCTTGGCGACGCGCTTGATGCCCTCGGCATCGGCTACGGAGGAGCCTCCGTACTTCTGCACGACAAGGCCCACGTGCGCTCCTCGCTCATTCCTGTACTGCGGTCGCGGGCCAGTCTAACGAGCGACCGCGATACGGCCGACGTGTACCGCATCATGAGACATTCCGTTCAGCCCATGATCGCGCCGCGCCACGCCGCCCGCGGGAGCGGGCCGCCCCGCCTACCGCTCGCCGACCGCGTCGCGGACGGGCCGGCGGCCGACGTTCCCCAGCTCCTCGGCCATGACCAGGCCCGCCTGCTCGGCGAGGTCGTCCTCCGCGAGGTCCTCGTCCGTGTCGAGCCCGTCCAGCGCCGCCAGCGGCTGGTCCAGCCGCACGTGCGCGACGAGCGACTGCAGCGCGCGCAGCGTCGCCGAGGCCGTCGAGCCCCAGTTGGAGAAGTACGAGAACTGCCACCACCACAGCGCCTCGGCCGTCCGGCCCGCCCGGTAGTGCGCCTGGCCGTGCCGCAGGTCGGCCACCACGTCGGCCACGTCGTCGGAGATCCGGTGCGCCACCGGCGCCTTCCGGGGCTCGTACGGGTCGAAGACCTCCGAGTAGACGTCTACCGGCTCCAGCAGGTACGCGAAGCGCTCGCGGAGCTCGTCCACGTCCGGCTCGGGTCCCAGGTCGGGCTCGTAGCGCTCGTCGGGCAGGACGTCCTGGTAGGCGCCGAGCCGGCCGCCCGCCAGGAGCAGCTGCGAGAACTCCAGCAGGAGGAAGGGCACGGCGCTGTCGGGATCCTCGCCCTTGGCCACCTCGGTGACCGCGACGATGAACGACTCGATCTGGTCCGCGATCTGGACGGCGAAGTCGTCCGGGTCCTGTCCCAGGGCGTGCAGCGTTGCGTCAGACATCGAGAAGTCGCCTTCCTTCAAAGGCACGCCCGAGCGTGACCTCGTCCGCGTACTCCAGGTCTCCCCCCACGGGGAGCCCGCTGGCCAGGCGGGTGACCTTCAGGCCCATGGGCTTGATCATGCGCGCGAGGTACGTGGCGGTCGCCTCGCCCTCCAGGTTCGGGTCGGTGGCCAGGATCAGCTCGTTCACCGCGCCGTCCGCGAGCCGCGCGAGCAGCTCGCGGATGCGCAGGTCGTCGGGGCCGACGCCCTCGATGGGGCTGATCGCCCCGCCCAGCACGTGGTACCGGCCGCGGAACTCGCGGGTCCGCTCGATCGCGACGACGTCCTTCGGCTCCTCCACCACGCAGATCACCGAGGTGTCGCGGCGCGGGTCGCGGCAGATGCCGCACTGCTCCTCCTGCGCCACGTTCCCGCAGACCGCGCAGAACCGGACCTTGTCCTTGACCTCCAGCAGGGCGTGCGCGAGGCGCCGGACGTCCGCGGGCTCCGCCTGCAGGATGTGGAAGGCGATCCGCTGCGCGCTCTTGGGCCCGACGCCGGGCAGCCTGCCCAGCTCGTCGATCAGGTCCTGGACCACGCCTTCGTACAACGGAACGCCTTCTTTCGCTATGGGTGGGGGTGCGGGGAGGGGCTAGAACGGCAGGCCGGGGATACCGCTGCCGCCGCCCAGGCCCTGGGCCAGCGGGCCCAGCTTCTGCTGCTGGAGCGCCTGGGCGTTCTCGTTGGCCGCCTGCACGGCGGCCACGACCAGGTCGGCGAGGGTCTCGGTGTCCTCCGGGTCGACCGCCTTCGGGTCGATCACCAGCGCGCGCAGCTCACCGGAGCCGGTGACGGTCGCCTTGACCAGGCCGCCTCCGGCCTGGCCGTCGACCTCCGTGCGCGCCAGCTCCTCCTGGGCCGCCGCGAGGTCCTGCTGCATCTTCTGGGCCTGCTGGAGCAGCTGCTGCATGTTGGGCTGACCGCCACCGGGAAACATCAGGTGATTCACTCCGTACGTCGGGACGCTTGGTCAATCCGAGCCTACGTGCTCACCGCGCGCAGCGCCCTACGCCGAGAGGACCAACTCTTTCGAGTGAGGGGCGCGGCGTGCGCATCGCTGATGGGGACCTTCCTGCGGGCGGAAAACCGGGGATTCCCCGCCCACCGGCCGCCTTTCGAAGGTAGGAAAGGGCATGCGCACCATTTAGCACACGCGCACCACCACACGTCAGCGCAGCAGAGGGAGCGCCGGGTGAGCCAGCCGGAGATGCAGCCCGAGGGGCCGGCCCGGGATCCCCGGGAGCCCCGGGACGCCCGGGAGGAGGGCGGCGGGCCGATGGCGGCGGGCGACCTGACCGGCGGGCCGTTCCCCCTGGGGGACTGGGGCGAGCCGGCCGAGCGGCTGGACGAGCTGTACCGGCGGGTGGAGGCCGACGCGCTGCGCACCGCCGACTGGTACCTCTCCGACCGGGCTTTCAAGCGGCGGGGCGCGCGGATCCTGCGAGCCGGGACGGCGGCCGGCGCGGTCGCCGGCGCCGCGATGCCGCTGCTGGATCTGGCCGGGGCGGCGCACGGCGCGGCCCAGTACGGCTACCTCGCGCTGCTGCTGAGCGCCGCGTGCCTGGCCTGCGACCGGTTCTTCGGCCTCACCTCGGGCTGGATGCGGGACGTCGCCACGGCGCAGGCGGTGCAGCGCCGGCTCCAGACCCTCCAGTTCGACTGGGCCTCGGAGAACGTGCGCGAGGTGCTGGGGCCCACCGAGGGCACCGCCGGGGAGGCCGCCGAGCGCTGCCTGACGGTCCTGCGCCGCTTCTCGGAGGACATCACGGAGCTGGTGCGCTCCGAGACGGCCGAGTGGATGGTCGAGTTCAGCGTCGGCCCGGCTCCGCTGGTCATGCAGTCCCTCGGCGGGTCCGCAGGCCGCGCCTCGGAGGCCGGCGCCCCGCCGGCCCGCTTCCCGCTCCCGCCGGGGACGCGCCCGAACATGCCGCGGCAGCGGCCGCCCGAGCAGCCCCGCTGACGCCCGCCGCGAGGGGCGGCGGGCGGGGCCGTGCGCGGGCCGTGTGCGCTGGGGCGGGGCCTCAGCTGAAGATGATCATCGAGCCCTGGCCGAGGCTCCGCGTCGCGGCCGCGTGCAGGCCCAGCCACACGTGCCGCTCCCGGGCGAAGGGGCTGTCGTCGTACGGGATCGGCACCGCCGGCTCCTCCAGCGATGTCGCCCGGCCGGGCGGGGCCGGGGCCGCCGGCGGGTTCGCCGGGTCGATCCCGATCGACGGGGCCACCACCGCGAGCTCGCGCAGCAGGCCCTGCCCCGAGCCCAGCGGGCCGCCCCCGGCCAGCAGTTCCTCGTTCGCCAGCGGCGCCCCGAAGTCGACCGGCACGTACGCGCCCGCGTGGTCGTAGTGCCAGACCAGGTGCGACTGCTGGGCCGCCGCCTCGAACATCTCCAGCAGCTGCTCGTAGTCCCCGCCCAGCTCGTCGACGGGGGTGACCGGCAGTCCGCAGACCCGCAGCAGGTAGGCCCGCCGCAGGAGGTGCAGGGCGTCGTAGTCGAACCCGGCGACCGGGGCGACGTCCCCGCTCAGCCCCGGCATGTACGCGAAGACCGGCACGGACGGCAGCCCGGCCTCGCGCAGCGCCTTGTCGTACGAGGCGATCTCTTCCGCGAAGGGGTTGTCGGGGCTGTGGCACAGCACGTCGACAAGGGGAACCAGCCACAGGTCACAGGCCACTCGGGCTCCGATCAGTCGTTGCCGCACCGGTGCCGCCAGCGTAGTGCTCCGGACACGCGGAGCGAAGGGCTGCGCAGAACCCGGGGCCCCGTGGGCCACACGCCGGCAGGCCCGGGACCGGTGCCGGCCGCCCCGGGGCGGGCCCGGCGGCTACCGGGGGCCCACCCTCCAGACCCAGACGTCCCGCACCCGCTCCGGCTCCCCGCCGAGCAGGCCCGTCAGGAGGCCCCGCAGCTCGTCGGCCCGGTCCTGGGACGGCAGCACCACGGCGCCCGCCTTCCAGTGTGCGAGGTCCTGGCGGGCCTGCTCCCGCCACTCCGGGGTGGCCTCCGGGGCCGGGGCGCCGTAGCGGACGTCCCGCAGCAGGTTCGACAGGTGGCGCGGCGGGGCGCCGTAGATGCCGATGCGCTCCTCGCCCCACGGGCCGTTGAAGTAGCCGCCGGCCAGCCGGAAGCCGAAGTCCGCCTCGACCTGCCAGTGCAGCGCGTCGGCCTGGCCGGGGTCGGGGAGGGGCACCGGGACGAGGGCCTCGCCCTCGCGGACGTACTCCTTCCAGGCGCCCGAGGTGATGAACGCGGGCACCGGCGCCCGGTCCCGCACCGCGAGCGGCAGCGGCAGCACCGGGATCACCGCGGCCGCGGCCGCCAGCAGGCCGAGTGTCCGCAGCTCGCGCGCCCGGGTGCGGGCGGCCCCGTCGAGCGCGAGGGCCAGCAGGATGCCGAGGATCGGGGCGCACACCATCGCGACGCGCCCCTCGATCACCGACTCGAACAGCGGCGCGTGGGCGAGCGGCGCCCAGGGGCCGGGCAGCACGATGTCGGTGAGCGGCAGCCGCACCCGGGGCCCCAGCGAGAGCAGCAGCGCGGCTGCGCCGGTGAGCGCGAGGGCGCGGATGCCGGGCCTGCGCCACAGCCAGACGCACACGGCGGTACCGAAGGCGAGCAGCGGCCACCCGTAGAAGGCGTTCTGCTCGGTGGTGTTCATGGAGAGCCGGGCGGCGGTCTCGGCGTCGCCGAAGAGGGACCGGGCGGCGTACTCGATCAGCGCGCGCGGGCTGTTGCCGGCGTTGTCGCCGTGGAGGACCGAGTGGTAGCTCTGCGGGCCGAGGAACTGCCAGTACAGCGGGACCGCCACCAGCGGCAGGCACACGGCCAGCGCGACGGCGAGGCCGCGCGCGAGGGGGCGCGCGGCGGCCAGGGCGCGCCGCCGGTCGACCAGCAGGTACGCCAGGCAGAACAACAGCATGCCGAGCGCGGCGATCAGCAGCGGCTCCTCGCCGATGAAGACCTGGTACGCCGCGAACAGGCCGAGCAGCACCCCGTCGCGGACGACGCGGCGGCCCTCGCACAGGCGCAGGGCCCGGTCGACGATCAGCGGCAGCATGAAGAGGACGACGAAGTTCGGGTGGCCGTTGGCGTGCGAGACCATAGGCGGCGCGAACGCGGCGAGCGCGCCTCCCGCGGCGGCGGCCCACCGGCCGCGGACGAAGCGGCGGCGGATCAGCCAGTACCAGGTCCAGGCGCTGGCGGCCATGCCGAGCGTGAGGACGAGGGCGAAGGTGACGGTCTCCCCGAACAGCAGCGTGACCGGGATGAACGGGACGTTCAGGCCGAGCATCGTGGCGTTCGCCATCAGGTTCACGCCGTCGGGCATGCCCTGGGCGGTGGTGAAGAGGGGGTTCCGCAGGTGGGTGACGTTGTCGGTGACGACGCCGGTGAACCACTCCCACTGGTTCTGGTCCTGGAGGGCGTCGCGCAGGTAGCGGCCGTCGAGGTCGGCCCACAGGCCGTGGAAGAGGTAGAAGGACAGGGCGAGGAACACCCCGGCGACCGCGAGGCCTCCGGCGTTCAGGCGCCACAGGTCGGCGAGCGCGCGGCGGCGGGCGCCCGCGGAGCGGCGGCCGGGCGGGCCGGTCGGTGCGGCGGAGCGGCGTACGGGCACTTCGGCGACGGCGCCGGGGCCGGACTCGCGGCGGAGCAGGCGGGTGGCCTCGGCGTCGATGGCGGGCCCGTCGAGGGTGGAGGCGGCGAAGGCGGCGCGCGCCCGGTCGCCGTCGAGGAGGGCGAAGCCGCAGGTATCGGCGCGGAAGCCGGGCACGCCGGGGATGCCGAGGGCGCGGACGAGGCGGCCGCCGGTCCGGCCGAGGACGGCGACGGGGGGTTCGGGGGCGGGGGCACGGTCGGCGGAGGGGTCCGCGGGCGGGGCCAGAAGCGGTTCCAGGCGGTCCAGTTCCTCCGGCGGTACGCCGAGCCCGGCGTCGGCCAGGAGGATGCGGCGGCCCGTGGAGGCGGCGACTCCGGCGCGCAGGGCGGCGCCCCTGCCGCGGGGGGCGTCGAGGCGGACGAGCCGGATCCGCGGATCGGCGGCCGCCTCGGCCGCGACGGCGGCGGCGGTGCCGTCGTCGGAGCCGTCGTCGGCGACGACGATCTCCCAGGCGGCGGGCCCGGTCCCGAGGCGGGAGTCGAGGTGCTCGCGGAGGGCGGCGGCGGTGGCGCGGATGCGGTGCCCGTCGCGGTACGCGGGGATGACGACGGACAGGCCGGCGGGCGCGGCGGGGCCGCCGCGGGCGGGGGCCGGGGCGTGCGGGGCGGCCGCCTGCGACGGGGTGGCGGAGGGCGGGGTGGCGGCGGTGGAGTCCGCGTTCGCGGCGCTCATGCGTCGGCCGTCTTCAGGGTGGCGGCCCAGTCCAGGCCGTGCTGGTTGTAGGCGTACACGAGGCGGCGCACCTCGTTGGCGTCGCCGCGGGTCACGGCGTCGATCAGCTCGTTGTGGCCGGACCACAGCCCGGCGTTCAGGTCCGGTGCCGCCTTCAGGTGCGGCACGGCGAAGACCCAGCACTGCACGCGGATGCGGTGCAGGAAATCGGAGATGTACGTGTTGCCGACCAGCCCGCTCAGCTCCCTCCAGAAGCGCAGGTCGTAGCCGATCAGCACGTCGAGCGAGCCGCTCTGCACGGCCCGGCACGCCTCTTCGGCCCGACGGCGCACCGACACCAGCCTCTCGCCGCAGCCGGGTGCGGTGCCGCGCTCCACGAGCCGCCGGAAGATCCCGTCGACTATGAGGGTACGGGCCTCGATCATCCCCCGGAAGTCGTCCAGGGTGAAGACGCGCACGCGGAAGCCGCGGTGCTCGTCGGATTCCAGCAGCCCCTGCGCGGCGAGGTCGACGAGCGCCTCGCGCACGGGCGTCGCGGAGACGCCGTACTGCTCGGCGATCTGCTTGACGGTGAACTCGGTGCCGGGTGGCAGACGGCCCGCCAGCACCTCGTCGCGCAGCGCGTCCGCGACCTGCCGGCGGAGTGTGTTGCGGGTGACGGCGGCGCTGCCTGCCATGGGGGTCCTTACTCCTTGGGTGAACTTCGGACACCTTAGGCCAGGCAGCGCGGCCGAAAACCGATCGATTCGGTGCTGTTACCGAGTTCGGCCCCGGTCAGGCGGAGGCCGTGTGCCGGTCGGCGACGGTCAGCGCCTCGTCCAGCAGGGCCAGGCCCTCCTTCGCCTCGGCCTCGGTGACGGTGCAGGGCGGAACGACGTGCACGCGGTTCATGTTCACGAACGGCCACAGCCCGGACGCCTTGCAGGCGGCCGCGAACTCGGCCATCGGCGCGTTGTCGGCGCCGGAGGCGTTGTACGGGACGAGCGGCTCGCGGGTCTCCCGGTCGCGGACGAGCTCGACGGCCCAGAAGGCGCCGAGGCCGCGGACGTCGCCGACGGACGGGTGGCGTTCGGCGATCTCGGCGAGGGCGGGCCCGATCACGTTCCGGCCGAGGTCGGCGGCGTGCCCGACGACACCTTCCTCCTCCATCGTGGTGATCGTCGCGACGGCGGCGGCGCAGGCCAGCGGATGTCCGGAGTAGGTCAGTCCGCCCGGGTAGGGGCGGGTGGCGAAGGTCTCGGCGATGGCCGCGGAGATGGCGACGCCGCCGAGCGGGACGTAGCCGCTGTTGACGCCCTTCGCGAAGGTGATCAGGTCGGGGGTGACGCCCCAGTGCTCGGCGGCGAACCACCGGCCGGTGCGGCCGAAGCCGGCCATGACCTCGTCGAGGACGAAGACGATGCCGTACCGGTCGCACAGCTCGCGGACGCCGGCCAGGTAGCCGGCGGGCGGCACCATGATGCCGGCGGTGCCGGGGACGGTCTCCAGGATGATCGCGGCGATGGAGGCCGGCCCCTCGAAGGCGATGGTGTCGGCGAGGTGGGCGAGGGCCCGCTCGCACTCCTCGGCCTCCGTGGCGGCGTGGAAGGGGGAGCGGTAGAGGAAGGGTCCCCAGAAGTGGACGACCCCGGCGGAGCCGGTGTCGGAGGGCCAGCGGCGCGGGTCGCCGGTCAGGTTGATCGCGGCGGCGGTGGCGCCGTGGTAGGAGCGGTACGCCGAGAGGACCTTGTGGCGGCCCGTGTGCAGGCGGGCCATGCGGACGGCGTTCTCGACGGCCTCGGCGCCGCCGTTGGTGAAGAACACCTTGTCGAGGTCGCCGGGGGTGCGTTCGGCGATGAGGCGGGCGGCCTCGGAGCGGACGTCGACGGCGAAGCCGGGCGCGAGGGTGCACAGGCGGCCCGCCTGGGCCTGGATGGCGGCGACCACCTTGGGGTGCTGGTGGCCGATGTTGGTGTTGACCAGCTGGGAGGAGAAGTCGAGGTAGCGGTTGCCGTCGTAGTCCCAGAAGTACGAGCCCTCGGCCCCGGCGACGGCGAGCGGGTCGATCAGGGCCTGGGCGGACCAGGAGTGGAAGACGTGGGCGCGATCGGCGGCCTTGACGGCGGCGCCGTCCGCGTCGGCGGGGAGGTGAGGGGTCATGCGGCCACGCTAGAAGTGCGCAGGTGGGAGGGGGTATCGGCGGAGTGTATGGGGGTCGGGGCCGGGCCTCGGCAGTCTGTCGCCGCGGACGGGGGCGGGGCGGGGTGAAACGGGGGGCGCGGGTGCGAACGGGCGGGGGGCGCGGGCGGGCTGTTGACAGCATGCTGACGTAATGACAGTCTGCTGTCATAAGCAGTCGGCCGAAGAAGCGGACGGGCGGCCTGCGGCGCTAGCCGCGGCGGCCCGCCGATGCGCACGGGAGGCGATGAACATGACCGCGAACCGCACCGACAAGCCGGTCCACCTGGCCGTGTACGACACGTACGCGGACTGGGAGACCGGCCACACCACGGCCCACCTCGCCCAGCGCGGGTTCCGCGTCCGCACCGTCGCGGACGGCGGCCGGCAGGAGGTGACCACGATGGGCGGCGTCCGCATCCGCCCCGATGGGGCGCTGGCCGACCTCTCACCGCAGGACTCCTCCCTGCTGATCCTGACCGGCGCGTCGCTGTGGGACACCGGAGACGACCTGGCCCCGTTCGCGGCGAAGGCGGCGGAGTTCCTGGCCGCCGGGGTGCCCGTGGCGGCGATCTGCGGGGCCACGGCCGGCCTGGCGCGCGCCGGGCTGCTGGACGGGCGCGCCCACACCAGCGGCGCCGCGGCGTACCTGGCGGAGCAGCCGGGCTACGGCGGGGCCGGGCGGTACGTCGAGGCCGACGCGGTGACGGACGGCGACCTGATCACCGCCGGGCCGACGGAGCCGGTGGCGTTCGCACGGGAGGTCTTCGCCCGGCTTGACGTGTACGGGCCGGAGGTGCTCGACGCGTGGTACCGGCTGTTCCGCCACTCGGACGCGAGCGCCTTCCCGGTGCTGATGGCGGCGGCGGAGCGGGGCGATGCCTGAGGGCGCGGCCGCGGCGGCGGGCGCGGCCGGGAGCGGCGGGAGCGGGGGGTTGTCCACGCGGGAGCGGCAGGAACTCCTCAGCGCGGCAGCGCTCGGCGTCTTCGGCCTGAACGGCCGGTTCCTCGCCCTCTCGGAGGAGCTGGCCCGGCCGGCCGGGCTGACCGCGGCGCGCTGGCAGGTGCTCGGCGCGGTCCTGCGGGAGCCGCTGCCGGTGGCCGGCATCGCCCGCGCCATGGGCATCACCCGGCAGAGCGTCCAGCGCGTCGCGGACCTCCTGGCCGCGCAGGGGCTCGCCGAGTACGTGCCCAACCCGGCGCACCGGCGCGCGAAACTGCTGCGCCCCACCCGGGAGGGGCGCGCGGCGATCGCCCGTATCGGACCGGGGCACGCGGCGGCGGCGACGGCGCTGGCGGAGCGGCTGGGCGACGAGTCGTTCCGGGAGGTCGTCGCCGCCCTGGACCGGCTGGCGGCGGCCATGGACGCCCTGCCGGGGCCGCCCGCTCCCCCGGCCGGCGACTGAACTGCTCCGAGGGGCGATCCGTCGAGGTCCTCCGCGTCGCCGCCGCCGGGAGGGCCTTGTCGGCGACGATGCGGAGACAGGGCCGGTCCCGGCACCCGAACCGGCGCCTGGTCGCCGACGGCCCGGCCGGCCGGCTTCGGCGGGCTCAGGCGAGTCGGTCGAGTTCCTCGCCGATGGCCGTGCGCAGGCCCTCGTGGCGGTCGCCGAGTTCGTGCTCGCTGCCCCTCCAGTACTGCTCGCCGTACAGCCAGACGGGCAGCCGGACCAGGTCGGCCGGCTCCCAGTCGTAGCGGGGCCAGACGTGGGCGTGCAGGTACGGGTCGGTGTTGCCCAGGATCTCGATGTTGACGCGGCGGAAGGCCGGGTCGAGGCGGCGGCAGGCCCGTTCGACGGCCTCGGCGAGCCGCTCCATGCCGGCGAGGTACGCCGTCCTGCGCGGCCGGGGCAGGTCCGAGAGCCGGGTCACCGAGGGGTCGTCGGTGAGCAGGACCGAGTAGCCGGGCAGGAATTGGCGGTCGCCGATCACTGCGAAGCCCTGGTCGAGGCGGCGCAGGACGGTGGGGTTCTCCCCTCGGTGCGCGCTGCCTATGCGATCGGCGCGCCAGTCGGTGTTGATCACGGGTGAAGCGTAGGCGGCCGCTTCCGACAGGGGGCCGGAAACGGGTAGTCGGCTTGGAAGGGCGGCCCGGCCTCGGGGGGTCGGCGGGGGCGGTGGCCGCCTTGGGGATGCGTCCCGGGGGCGGACCGGGACGGCCTGCGGGGCGCGTGCGGGTAGCTCGCGGGTCTCCCCTGTCATACCTGAGAGCCATTCACAAAGGACGCTCCTCGGCGGGACGCGGGCGACGGCCCCTGATCCATAGCTTCGTCACGGGAGGCGGAACCGGGCCGTGAAGGTCCCGTCCGGCCCCCTCTGGCAGCGCGACACGCGCAGGACGAAGGAGCAGGGGACCACCATGACCAGCCGCAGCGAAGGACGCCCCGGAGGCCGCCGCGAGGGACACCGCCTGCGCGGCCGCCTGCGCCGCACCCTGCTGGCCGGTGCCGTCGCCGCGGCCGTGGTGCTGCCCGTGTCCGCGGCCGCCTCCCCGGCCGTGCCCGCACCCGTGCCGTCGGCAGTCGGCGAGCAGGAGCCGCTGCAGGCGGTGTACGCCGCGCACCGCACCGGACTCGCCGCGGCCGCCCGCATGGCCGAGGACGCCGGCCGCCCCGGCCGGGCGGCCCGGCTGCGCGCCATGGAAGCGGGTGGTGCCGCGCAGTTCCTCGCCTTCGACGGCAGGGGGGCGGGCCGCGCGGTGGAGGTGTTCGGCGACCTCGCGGCGGCCGACCGGATTGCGGTGCTGGTGCCCGGCTCGGACACCACACTCGACACCTACCAGCGGTTCAGGGAGGGCGCCTCCGCGCTGTACGCGCGGCTCTCCGCCGAGCACCCCCGGTCCGCAGTGGTCACCTGGCTCGGGTACGACACGCCCGGCACGGTCAGCGCGTCCGTCCTGACCGCCGGCCGGGCCGACGAGGCCGCCGCCGAACTCGGCCCGTTCCTCTCCCGCCTGGCGCGCCGCGCCGGCCCCGGAGCCAGGATGTCGCTGCTGTGCCACTCCTACGGGTCGGTGGTCTGCGCCCGCACCGCCACCCGCTCCCCCGTCACCGATGTGGTCCTGTACGGCAGCCCCGGCACAGGCGCCCGCTCGGCGGCCGAACTGCCCACCGCTGCCCGCGTCTGGGCCGGCCGCGGCGGGTCGGACTGGATAGGGAGCGTGCCGCACGTCCGCCTCGGCGTGGTCGGCTTCGGTACGGACCCGGCCGACCCGGCCTTCGGCGCCCGGCCGTTCCGTGCCGGGCCGGGCGGCCACAGCGACTACCTGAAGCCCGGCACGGCGTCCCTGGACAGCCTGGCCGGCATCGTCCTCGGCGCCGCCGGCGCCACCCCGGAGGTGCCCCGTGCGTAGCCTCCGGGCCCGCTGGTCCGGCCTCGCCGACCGGGTCGAGGCGGGCACCCCCGCCGACCGGGACCGGTCCGTGGACGCCCTGCGGGCCCTCGCCATCCTCGGCGTGGTGCTCGGCCACTGGCTGGTGACGGCGATGACCTCCTCGGAGGGCGCGCTCGCCACCAGCAGCCCGCTGGCCCACATGCCGTGGCTGGCGCCCGTGTCGTGGGTGTTCCAGACGCTGGCCGTGTTCTTCTTCGTCGGCGGCCGGGTCGCCGCCCGCGGCCACGCCTCAGCCCGCGGGCGGGGCGTCCCGTACGGGGCCTGGGTGGGGCGGCGGCTGTCCCGGCTGTTCCGCCCGGTCGCCGCGGTCCTCGCCCTGTGGACGGTGGCCGCGGGCGGGATGCTGCTCGGAGGGGCCGCCTGGGACACCGTCCACGCGCTGGTGCGGCTCGTGCTGTCGCCGCTGTGGTTCCTGCTGGTGTTCGCCGTGCTGACGGCGGCGACGCCGCTGGCCGCGCGGCTGCACCCGGTGTGGCCCGGGGCTGTGGTGGCCGCCGTGGACGCGTGGCGGTTCGGGTGCGGCGGGCCCGAGTGGATCGCCTGGGTCAACGTGGCCGCGGGCTGGCTCGTCCCGTACACCCTCGGCGCGGCCTGGGCGCGCGGGGGGCTCGCCCGGCGCGGCCAGGCCCTGGCGCTGCTGGCCGGCGGGACCGCGGGCGCCGCGGTGCTGGTGCTGTGGGGCGGCTACCCGGCGTCCATGGTGGGCGTGCCCGGTGCGGCCGTCTCGAACCTGAACCCGCCGACGCTGGCCGCGGTCGCGTTCGGGCTGGCGCAGTGCGGGCTCGCCCTGCTGCTGCGGGAGCCGCTGGCGAGACTGCTGTCCCGTCCGCGGTTGTGGGCGGCGGTCGCCCTGCTCAACCTGTCCGCGATGACCGTGTTCCTCTGGCACCAGACGGCGATGATGGCCGTCACCGCGCTCGGCCTGACCTCCCCGGTCGGACTGCCCGGGCTGCACACCGTCCCCGACTCCCCGCTGTGGATACCCGCCCGACTGCTGTGGCTGCCCGTGTTCGCGGCGGCGCTGGCCGTCTGCCTGGCCGCGTTCCACGCCTATGAGCGCGCCGGGCGGACGGGCACCGGCACCGCCGGGGCCGGCGACGGCGTCCGCCCGGTCGGGGCGGCCCGGAGCCGGGAGGCGTCCCGTGTCTAGGGTGGTCCGCGTGAACGAGCAGCACAGCACCCCGGCCGCGGCACCCGGATCCGGGCCGGGCGCGGACACCGGGCGGCGGTTCGCGCCGCTGCGGGCCCTCGCCGCAGCCCTGTTCACACTCGAACGGAACCCGCTGCCCGGGATGTCCCGGCCGCGGTGGCTGGCCCGGCTGCCGCACCTGGGCCTGGCCTACGTGGCGGTGCTCTGCACGTTCCTGACGACCGAGCAGATGTCCTCCGACTACGGAGTGACCGGCGGCTACCCGCTCCTCGCGGCCGTGACGGGCGGCGCGTCCGTGATCCTCGCCATGTTCCGGCCCATCGCCGGCTGGTGGATGGCGCTCGCGGCCGCGTTCATGGTGGCCGTGCAGACGCACGGCCGCGCCGGCGAGGGGCAGAGCTGGCCGTGGACGCCGGTCGGCGTGGTGCTGTTCGCGTTCGTGGTGCTGCTGGTCGCGCTGCGGGTGCCGCCCCGGGTGACCACGGCAGTGGTCGGGCTGTCCGTCGCGTTCGGCGCGCTGGCCGAGGTGCGGTTCCGCCCGCCGGGCAGCGACAGCACGATCCCCGCCACCCTGCTGCTGTTCGCCTTCGCCGGCGTGCTCGGATACGCCCTGCGCGCCGGCCGCCTGGCCCGCAGCAGACTCGTCGAGCAGGAGACGCTCACCGAGGAGGAGCGGGCCCGCCGGGCCCTGCTGGAGGAGCGCAGCCGCATAGCGCGCGAACTGCACGACGTGGTCGCCCACCACATGTCGGTCATCTCCATCCAGGCGCAGGTCGCCCCGCACCTGGTCCAGGATCCGCCGCCGGAGCTCAGGGAGAACCTGGCGGGCATCCGGGAGAACGCCCTCGAGGCCCTCACCGAGCTGCGGCGGGTGTTGGGCGTGCTGCGCTCCGAGCAGGCCGACGACCCGGCGGACCCGCACCACCCGCAGCCCACTCTCGCCGAGTTGGAGGGACTCGTCGCCAACGTGCGCAGCGCCGGGCTCGAGGTGACCACGGCGATCGCGGGCATCCGGCGGCCGCTGGCGCCGGGCGTGGAGCTCACCGCATACCGGATCGTGCAGGAGGCGCTCAGCAACTGCCTTCGGCACGCCCCTGGATCACGGGTGGAGGTGGGCATCGCGTACGGCCCGCGGGAGCTGCACCTGTGCGTCGCCAACACGGCGCCGACCCGGCAGGCCCCGCCCTCGCAGGGCGCAGGGCACGGGCTGCTCGGCATGCGGGAGCGTGCGGGCATGCTGGGGGGCGAGCTCGCCGCGGGACCGCGGCCGGGCGGCGGGTACGAGGTGAGCGCCGTGCTCCCCGTGGACCCCCGGACGAAGGACTAGAAGGACGCCATGACGACGACGGCCGAACCGACCCGGGTGATGATCGCCGACGACCAGATGATGGTGCGGCAGGGCTTCACCGTCCTGCTCAACGCACAGCCCGACATAGAGGTGGTCGGGCAGGCCGTGGACGGCGCGGACGCCGTGGCGAAGGCGGCCGAACTCCGGCCGGATGTGGTGCTGATGGACATCCGCATGCCGGGGATGGGCGGCATCGAGGCCACGTCGGTGATCACCGCGTCGGGCTCCGAGGCGAAGGTGCTGGTCCTCACGACCTTCGATCTCGACGAGTACGTGTACGAGGCGCTGCGGGCCGGCGCGTCCGGGTTCCTGCTGAAGGACGCCTCCGCGGACCAGCTGGCCGAGGCGGTGCGGGTCGTCGCGGCCGGCGAGGCGCTGCTGTCCCCGAACATCACCAAGCGGCTCATCACCGAGTTCTCGCGGCTCGGCGCGCCCCGCGCGCCGTCGAAGGCGCGGATCGCGGAGCTGACCGAGCGGGAGACGGAGGTGCTGGCGCTGATCGCGCAGGGGCTGTCCAACGCGGAGATCGCCGGGCGGCTCGTCGTGGCCGAGCAGACCGTGAAGACGCACGTGGGGCGGATCCTGGTGAAGCTCGGCCTGCGGGACCGCACGCAGGCGGCGGTCTTCGCGTACGAGACGGGTCTGGTCCGTCCGACGGGCTACTGAGGGGCCCGGGTAGTACCTGAGGGGGAGGCGCGCAGATCCCCTTGTGCGGCGACGCGGACGAGACGGGCGCGGACCTACGGTGGTGCCATGACCGAGAAGACTTCCGGGGCGAATCCCGGGACCCCCGAGATCCGGCTGGCTTCGGGAATCCTCCGGAGCCTGCGCGAGGAGCTGATCACGGACGCCTTCGCGTACCGGCCCCTGAAGCCGATGCGCACGGACGGCCCGGTGGTGCGGCGTCTGCCTGCGGGGATAAGGGCGAAGGCGCCGTTCCTGCCGCATGCGGTGATCGCCGGCGCGGCCCTGCTGGTGGTGCTGTTCGCGCTCGCCGCGAACGACTTCCTGTGGCCTCCGGGAGCGCTTCTGCTGGCCGCGATCGCGGCCGCGCCGGTGCTGATGACGCTGGTCCGGCCCGTCGGGGCGTTCTGGGCGGCTCTGGCGGCGACCGCGGCGCTCGCCCTGGCGGGCGTCGAGGACGGGGGGACCTGGCCGTGGGGGCCGGCGAGCTTCGTCTCGTACCTGTTCACCGTGACCGTCGTCGCGATGCGGACCCGGCCCCGGACCGCGGGCTGGATGTGGGTGGTCACGCTGCTGTTCGGGATCTCGGCCCCCGTCCTGGCCGGGGGCGACTCGGAGAACGCCGCACCGATGCTGTTCCTGCTGGCCGTCTCCCTGCTGGTGGTGACGGTCCGCCACACCCGCCGCGCGGCGGAGCAGGAGGTGAGCGCACAGGCGGAGGTCACCGCGGTCGAGCGGGACCGGAGGACGCTGCTGGAGGAGCGGACGACGATCGCGCGCGAACTGCACGACGTGGTGGCCCACCACATGTCGGTGGTGGCGATCCAGGCGGAGGCCGCGCCGTACCGGGTGAAGAACCCGCCGCCGGAGCTGGAGGCGGCGTTCGCGACGATCCGGGAGAACGCGGTGGCGGCGCTGACGGAGCTGCGCCGGGTGCTGGGAGTGGTC
Source organism: Streptomyces sp. NPDC031121 (assembly GCF_055570615.1). NCBI lineage: Bacteria > Bacillati > Actinomycetota > Actinomycetes > Kitasatosporales > Streptomycetaceae > Streptomyces > Streptomyces sp. NPDC031121. Next base: position 41,882 of record NZ_JBVIGV010000014.1, on the reverse strand, counting down.
CGCTCCGAGGACTACGAGGCGCCGGACGCCCCGCAGCCGACGCTGGCCTCGCTGGACGGCCTCGTGGCCAACGTGCGGGAGGCCGGCCTGCGGGTGGAGAAGACGGTGACGGGCCCGGTGCGGGAGCTGCCGCAGGGGGTCGAGCTGTCGGCGTACCGGATCGTGCAGGAGGCCCTCAGCAACACCCTGCGCCATGCGCCGGGGGCGTCCGCCGAGGTCGAGGTGTCGTACGTGCTGGGCGGGCTCGGCATACGCGTCGTCAACGGGGCGCCGACCGGGAACGTGCGGCCTTCGCCGGGCGCGGGACACGGGATCACCGGCATGCGGGAGCGGGTGGCCATGCTGGAGGGGGAGATGACGGCCGGGCAGACGGCGGAAGGCGGATACGAGGTGGCGGTGTTCATACCCGTGCGCGGGCAGGAAGCGGCCCGGGAGACGGCGCGGGAAAACGTATGACGATCAGGGTTCTCATCGTCGACGACCAGATGATGGTCCGGGAGGGCTTCTCGGTCCTGCTGAACGCGATGGACGGCATCGAGGTGGTCGGCGAGGCCGTCGACGGGCGGGAGGCCATCGCACAGGTGGCGGCCCTCAGGCCGGACGTGGTACTGATGGACGTCCGGATGCCGGTGATGAACGGGCTGGAGGCGACGCGTGAGATCGCCGCCATGGGCACGGACGCGAAGGTGCTGGTCCTGACGACGTTCGACCTCGACGAGTACGTGTACCAGGCACTGCGCGCCGGAGCCTCCGGGTTCCTGCTGAAGGACGCCTCTGCCAGGCAACTGGCAGAGGGGGTGCGGGTGGTGGCGTCCGGGGAGGCGCTGCTGGCGCCGACGGTCACCAAGCGGCTGATCCTGGAGTTCTCCCGGCTGTCGGCGGCGCCGAGGCCGGTCGGCGCCGCCGGTGTGGGGGAGCTGACGGACCGGGAGACGGAGGTACTCGTCCTGATAGCGCAGGGGCTGTCCAATGCCGAGATCGCGGACCGGCTGGTGGTGGCCGAGTCCACCATCAAGACGCACGTCAGCCGGATCCTGGTGAAGCTGGGCCTGCGGGACCGAACGCAGGCGGCCGTCTTCGCCTACGAGACCCGCCTCGTCACCCCGGCGTAGCCGTCCCGACGCGGCCCGGCTGCCGTGCGCGGACCGGCTGCCATGCGCGGTCCGGCTGCCCTGTGCGGTAACAGCACTAGGCTGCGGGCATGGGCTTTGATCCGTGGGATGCCGCGTTCGTCGCCGATCCGTACCCGGCCTACCGGGAGTTGCGGGAGCAGGGCCGGGCCGTGTGGTGCGAGGCCACCGGGCAGTGGCTGGTGCCGCACTACGCCGACGTCAGCGCGCTGCTGCGCGACCGGCGGCTCGGGCGGACGTACCTGCACCGCTTCTCACACGAGGAGTTCGGGCGGACGGCGCCGCCGCCGGAGCACGAGCCGTTCCACGTGCTCAACGACAACGGGCTGCTCGACCTGGAGGACCCGGCGCACGGGCGGGTGCGGCGGCTGGTGTCGAAGGCGTTCACACCGCGGACGGTGGAGCGGCTCGCACCGGCGGTGGAGCGGCTCGCCGGGGAGCTGGTCGGCCGGCTCCTCGCCGACGGCGGCGGTGACCTGCTGACGGTGGTCGCCGAGCCGCTGCCCGTGGCCGTGATCGCGGAGCTGCTGGGGGTGCCGGAGGGGGACCGGGGGCTGCTGCGGCCGTGGTCCGCGGACATCTGCGGGATGTTCGAGCTGCGGCCCGACGAGGACACGGCGCGGCGGGCCGTGCAGGCCAGCACCGAGTTCAGCGCCTACCTGCGGAAGCTGATCGCCCGGCGGCGCAGGCAGCCCGGCGAGGACTTGGTCTCCGGTCTGATCGCCGCGCACGACGAGGAGGGGAGGCTCAGCGAACAGGAGATGATCTCTACCTGTGTGCTGCTGCTGAACGCCGGACACGAGGCCACCGTGAACACGACCGTCAACGGCTGGTGGGCGCTCTTCCGCAATCCCGCACAGCTGGCCGCGCTCCGCCGGGAAAAGTTGTCCACAGCTGTGGATGAACTGATGCGCTACGACACCCCGCTCCAGATGTTCGAGCGGTGGGTCCTGGACGACATCGAGATCGGCGGCACGGCCATCCCCCGCGGCGCGGAGGTCGCCCTCCTGTTCGGCTCCGCCAACCGCGACCCGGCCCGCTTCGCGGACCCGGACACCCTCGACCTCTCCCGCACCGACAACCCGCACCTCAGTTTCGGCGCGGGCATCCACTACTGCCTGGGCGCCCCGCTCGCCCGCCGCGAGCTGGCGGCCTCCTTCGGCGCACTCCTCGCGGACGGCGTGCCCCCGCTGAAACTCGTCCGCGAACCGGAGTGGCAGCCCGGGTACGTGATCCGCGGGCTGCGGGAGCTGCTCGTCGAGTTCTGAGGGCCCCGCCCTCGCGTGCTATGGTCCACTCCAAGGCCTCCGGCTCTCCCTGACGGGAGCGAACGGAGGCTTTTTTCATGCCTTCTGACGCCTCATCACCCAAGTTGCCCGTGCCGTCCGGCGCCCGCCCCGGGTACCGGGAGCTGCTGCGGAACCGGGAGTTCGCCGGGCTCTTCGCCGGCTTCGCCCTCACCGCCGCCGCGAGCGCCCTGTCCGGGTTCGCCCTCGGCAGCCTCGTCGACCGCCAGACCGGCTCCCCCTTCCTGACGGCGGTCAGCATGTACGGGGCGACCTTCGCGACCGTGCTCGGGGCGCTGACCCTGATGTCCGTCGCCGACGGCAGCCGCCCCCGCCGCACCCTGCTCGCCCTCCAAGGCGCCTCCCTCGCCGGGATCGCAGCCCAGGCGGTGCCGGGGCTGCCGCTCGCCGCCCGCTTCGCGCTCCTGCTCGCCCTCGGCTTCTTCCAGTCCCTCGGCACCGGCACCCGCATGGGCCTGCTCGCCGAGATCGTCCCCGCCGCCGCCTACGCGCCGGCCCGCTCGCTGATGAACATCACCGCCGGCACCGTGTCCGTCCTCGGCTACGCCTCCGGCGCGCTGCTGCTGCGCGCGATCGGCCCGCACGGGCTGTTCGCGGCCGCCGCCGCGCTCACCGCGCTCTCCCTGGCCGCCGCCGCGGCGACCCTGCGCGAACGCTCGATCCGGGTCGCCCGACGCCCCGGCCTGCGCAGCACCTGGGCCGGCAACGCCGACCTGCTGGGCCGCCCCGGCCGACGGGCCCTGCTGCTGAACCTGTGGGTGCCGAACGGCCTGGTCGTCGGCTGCGAGGCGCTGTTCATCCCGTACGCCGGGCAGTACGCCGGCCACCTCCTGGCCGCAGCGTCCGCGGGGCTGCTCCTCGGCGACCTCGCCGTCGGGCGGCTGCTCACCGCCGAGGGCAGGCGCCGCGCCGCCTTCCCGCTCCGGATGCTGATGGCCGCGCCGTTCCTCGTGTTCGCGTGGCACCCGCCGCTGCCGGCCGCCGCCGTCGCCGTGTTCCTCGCCGGCGCCGGCTTCGCGGCGACGCTGCCGCTGCAGGAGCAGCTCCTCGAGCTGACGCCGGACGCGTTCCGCGGCCAGGTCCAGGGCGCGGAGTCCGCGGGGCGGATGACCTGGCAGGGCCTCGGCGCCGCCCTCGCCGGCGCCGCCGCGCAGGCGGTGGGCCCGGCCGCGGCGATCACGGCCCTCGCGGCCGCCTCGCTCGCCGTCACCGTCCTGTCCCGCCGCCAGGTGCTGCGCGAGACGGCCCGTACGCCGGTCAGCGCGGCAGGATGAGCCCCCACGCCGCCGGCCGCACCGTCCACGTCCGCCGGCGGACCGGCCCGGAGACCGCCGCGTCGGCCCGGTAGCGGAAGTCGGCGCCCGCCACCGTGACCGCCGCGGCACGGGCCCGGACCACGGAGCCCTCCGCCCGGACGACGACCTCGGCCAGGCCGCCCCCGCCGGGCGCGACCGCGACGTCGTCGACGGGGCGGTCCACGTCGGCCAGCACCACCCCGTCGGCCTCCACCCGCAGCCGGTGCCCGGCGGCCGGCGCCGCCGGCGGCCCGGCGAGCGTGCGCACCAGGGACCGGTAGGCACTGCGCACCGAGGCGCCCGCCGCCCGGGGCACGGGCGGCCGGGCGGGCGGGATGCGCAGGCCGCCGAGGACGACGCCGTCGCCGTCGTCGACGAGCAGGTCGCGGACGCCGACGACCCCGTCCAGGGCCGCCCGCGCCGCGGACACCGCCGACGTCGGGACCCCCAGCAGCCGCGCCAGCCCCAGCGAGCCCGCCTGCCCCACGGGGACGACCGAGAGGGCCTCCCCGTCGAGCTCCCGCTCCCGGTGCAGCAGCCCGACCGCCCGTACGAGGGCCCGGTCGTCGCCGACGATCACCGGCCGCCGATGGCCGCGGCGGGCGAGCGCCCGCGCGAACTCCTCGGGCGACTGGGGGAGGCAGATCTTCGCCGCCGCCCCGGCCGACAGCACGTCCCTCGCGATGCGCACGGACTCTCCGTCGAGACGGCGCGCGACCGGGTCGACGAGCACCAGCAGGGCGCCGACCGGCGCGCCCGCAGGGCTCATGGTGGGCTCCGGAGCCGACACCTCGGTCCTTCCTCGGGTAGCATCTTTGTGCAAGAGGCCCTTGCGCTATTGCGCCAGGGCCTTCGTCTATTCCGGGGTACCGGTCCGACGGCCCAGCCTGCGGTGTACATCGTCGTACGCCCCCTGGCCTTGGACATGCCCCATCCGGAAGAGGTGTACGCCTGTGCCCGCTCTTGTGCTGCTCGGAGCTCAGTGGGGTGACGAGGGCAAGGGGAAGGCCACCGACCTGCTCGGTGGATCCGTTGACTACGTGGTGCGCTACCAGGGCGGCAACAACGCCGGCCACACGGTCGTCGTAGGCGACCAGAAGTACGCGCTGCACCTTCTCCCGTCCGGCATCCTGTCCCCCGGATGCACCCCGGTCATCGGCAACGGCGTCGTCGTGGACCCGTCCGTGCTCCTGTCCGAGCTGCGCGGGCTGAACGAGCGCGGCATCGACACCTCGAAGCTGCTGATCAGCGGAAACGCCCACCTGATCACGCCGTACAACGTCACCCTCGACAAGGTCGGCGAGCGCTTCCTCGGCAAGCGCAAGATCGGCACCACCGGCCGCGGCATCGGCCCGACGTACGCGGACAAGATCAACCGCGTCGGCATCCGCGTCCAGGACCTCTACGACGAGTCGATCCTCATCCAGAAGGTCGAGGCGGCGCTGGAGAACAAGAACCAGCTGCTCGCCAAGCTGTACAACCGCCGCGCGATCGAGGCCGCCGCGATCGTGGAGGAGATGCTCCAGTACGCGGACCAGATCAAGCCGTACGTCGCGGACACCACCCTGATCCTCAACAACGCGCTGGACGAGGACAAGGTCGTGCTGTTCGAGGGCGGCCAGGGCACCCTCCTCGACGTGGACCACGGCACGTACCCGTTCGTGACCTCCTCGAACCCCACCGCGGGCGGCGCCTGCACCGGCACGGGCGTCGGCCCGACCCGGATCAGCCGCGTCATCGGCATCCTGAAGGCGTACACGACCCGCGTCGGCGCGGGCCCGTTCCCGACCGAGCTGTTCGACCAGGACGGCGAGGACCTGCGCCGCATCGGCGGTGAGCGCGGCGTCACCACCGGCCGCGACCGCCGCTGCGGCTGGTTCGACGCCCCGATCGCCCGGTACGCCACCCGCGTGAACGGCCTGACGGACTTCTTCCTGACCAAGCTCGACGTGCTGACCGGCTGGGAGCAGATCCCGGTGTGCGTCGCGTACGAGATCGACGGCAAGCGCGTCGAGGAGCTGCCGTACTCGCAGACGGACTTCCACCACGCGAAGCCGATCTACGAGAACCTGCCGGGCTGGTCCGAGGACATCACCAAGGCCAAGACCTTCTCCGACCTGCCGAAGAACGCGCAGGCGTACGTGAAGGCCCTGGAGGAGATGTCGGGCGCCCCGATCTCCGCGATCGGCGTCGGCCCGGGCCGCACCGAGACGATCGAGATCAACTCGTTCCTCTAGACGGAAGGGCCGGCTGCCTTCCGCAGGGAAGCCCCGGCTCCCTCCCATAGCGAAGGGGGGTGGTGCACCGCATGGTGCACCACCCCCCTTCGCGCGCTCCGGCCCGCGGTTCAGGGCTTCTGGTAGTAGCCGACGAGGTCGACGATCAGGTCGATGTCCTCCCAGCCCTGATTCCACAGGTCGACCATGCCGCCCTTGCCTCCGGGCGTCTGCGCCACGTTCGCGACCGTCGCCCCCGCCGTCCAGTTGAGGGCCGATGCGACCGGCCGCTGCGGCACCACCGCGGTGCCCTTCTGGTAGTCGGACCAGAAGTTCGGGTCGGGAGCGACCGACAGGAAGCCCGAACCGGTGGTGTGGGTGACCGTCGTGTTCAGCGCCCAGCCGTCGACGTCGGGAGTCGTGGTGTCGCCCTCGAGCCGCAGGGGAAGGTACGTACGGGCCGGGATCGGGCCCGCCTTCCGGCCCCAGCTGTCCTTGCGGGAGTCGATGATCCGGTAGGGCAGTCCGACGGGCACGAAGGCGGACCGGCTGTCGCGGCTGTAGTAGCCGACGACGTCGACCACCACGTCCGCGGTGTCCCAGCTGCCGTTGCGGACGGTGATCTTTCCGTCGGCGCCGACCGGCACGATCACCGCGTTGGCGGCCGTCTGGCCGGCGGTGAAGTTCAGGCTCGACGTGGCCGGAGCGGCCTGCCCGCTCGGGTAAGCGGTCAGGTGGCCCGCCGCCCGCGGGCCGGTGGCGGTCAGGTTGAGCGCCACGGCGGTGGCCCCCTGCGGGACGCTCCCGCTTCCGGCGATCCCGATCAGGCCACGGCTTGATCACAGCGGGCGGCCCCCCGAGGCGCCGGGTGGTTCACCCCCGGGCCGCGCCCAGCAGGGCGTCGATGCCCGCCTTGATCCGGTCGGCCGACACCTCCCGCTCCGCCGTCAGGTGCTCGAACAGGCTCGGGACGAACGGGGCCAGCAGCAGGTGGGCCAGGACCGGCGCGTCCGCCTCCGGGCGGGCCTGCCGGAGCAGCAGGGTGACGTGCGTGTGCATGGTGCGGTAGGCGCCGCTGCCGTACCGCGCGCCCGGCGACGCGGCCTCGGCGGCGCCCATCACGGCCCGGCAGGCCGAGAGCCGCTCGGCCAGCGTGTGCAGGAACGCGCGCAGCCGCTCCTCGGGCGGCGCCCCGGGCCCCAGCGGCGGCGGGCCGCCGAGGAACGCCTCCTGGAAGCGCTTCTCGTCCTCGTCGAGCAGGGCGATCAGCAGTCCGCTGACGTCGCCGAAGCGGCGGTAGACGGTGCCGACGCCCATGCCGGCCGCGTGCGCGACGGCGTTCATGGTCACGGCCTCCGGGCCCTGATCGGCGACCAGCCGCGCGGCCGCGTCCAGGATCCTGCGCCGGTTGCGGGCGGCGTCCGCGCGTTCCGGCGGAGCCTGGCCCGTGACGGGAAGCTCGGTGCGGCTCATGCAGGCAGGCTACCGGATGCCCTTGCCAAACGGATTTCTATCCGCTTGACTCGGGTCCAGCAAAAGCGGATAGCGCTCCGCTTCATCAGGAGGGAAGTCGCCATGGGTGCCAAGGTCGCCGTCGTCTACTACTCGTCCACCGGTAACGTGCACGCCCTCGCGCAGGCCGTCGCCGAAGGCGCCGAGAAGGCCGGCGCCGAGGTGCGCCTGCGCCGCGTGCCCGAACTCGCCCCGGACGCCGCCATCGATGCCAACCCGGCATGGCGCGAGCACGTCGAGGCCGCCAAGGACGTCGAGACCGCCACCCTGGACGACCTCTCCTGGGCCAACGCCTACGCGATCGGCTCCCCCACCCGCTACGGCAACATCGCGGGCCAGCTGAAGCAGTTCCTCGACACCACCGGCGGCCTCTGGCAGCAGGGCGCCCTCGCCGACAAGCCGGCGACCGGCTTCACCAGCGCGCACAACGCCCACGGCGGCAACGAGTCCACCCTGCTCGCGCTCTACAACACCTTCCACCACTGGGGCTCGGTCATCGTCGCCCCCGGCTTCACCGACCCGGCCGTCTTCGCCGCCGGCGGCAACCCGTACGGCTCCTCGCACCCCGGCGGCAGCGGCCCCGTGACCGACGAGGCCCTGGCAGCGGCCCGCCACCAGGGCGCACGCCTGGCCCGCTTCGCCGCCCGCCTCGCCGCGACGGCCTGACCGGCGGCGGCATGACCGGCAGCGGCATGACCGCGCCGGCGTGACCCGCGCCGGCGGCCGGCCCGCGCGCCCGCGCCTACCAGGCCAGCTGCGAGATCTCCTCGGCGACGACCGCGCAGGCGTCCGCGCCCGGGTCGATCAGCGGGAAGTGCCCGATCCCGTCCAGCAGGGTCAACCCCACCGTCTCACCGGCGCGGGCCGCCGCCTCCACATACGACTCGGCGACCGCCGTCGGCACCACGATGTCCTCCCGGCCGTGCACCACGGCGGTGGCGATGCCCGTCGGCAGCAGCGCCGCCGGGTCCGCGTACGGCGACCGCTCCGCCAGGCGCGCCCCGCCGCCCAGCAGCTGCTCGGCCGCCCCGCCGCACACGCCGAGCTTGCCGGCGACCTCGAAGTCCGCGATGGGAGCCAGCGCCACCACGCCGCGCAGCGGCGGCGGTTCGGGCAGCCGCCAGCCGGCCGGGGCACCGGCGGGCAGCACGTGCCGGGCGGCCGCCCACAGTGCCAGGTGGCCGCCCGCGGAATGCCCCGTGACGACCGTGCGCCGCAGGTCCGCCTGCGGCAGCGCCGCGGCGGCCAGCCCCGGCAGGGCGTCCATCGCCGCCGCCACGTCGTCGAAGGTCTCCGGCCAGCGCCCCGCGACCGGACCGTCCGCGTCCTGGTGCGGCAGCGAACTCCCGCGCCGGTACTCCACGTTGGCCACGGCGAAACCCCGCCGCGCCAGGAAGTCCGCGAGCGGCGTCACGTGCGCGCGGTCGTACGGGGCGCGCCAGGCACCGCCGTGCAGCAGCACCACCAGCGGCGCGGAGGCCGCGGAGCCGTCCCCCGCCCGCGGCGCGTAGAAGTCGACGACGTGGTCCGGGTGTTCCCCGTACGCGGCGGTCGCGTCCGGGGCGACCGGCGGATGGGCGAAGGCCGAGGCGGCCTCGGCGGCGTCCCGTTCGACTGCGGGGTCCGACATCGGCTCCACCTCTCGTAACGCGTGGGACTGGTGTTCCGGTGTTCCGGCAGAGCGGGACCGTATCAGGCCGGAACAGGCCTGTCCGGGGGAGGCGGTTTCCCGTCACCGGCCCCGGCACGGGAGCGGGCGGTGACGGGCGGGACCGCGCCCCGCCCGCCCCGTGCCGTGACGTTTCGCCCCGAGATCACCCGAAAACGTGACCCAGTGTCCGGGCCGCCCGCTCCGCGTCGGCGAAGCCGACGTACAGCGGGGTGAAGCCGAACCTCAGCACGTCCGGGGCGCGGAAGTCCCCGATCACGCCCCGCGCGATCAGCTCGTCCATCACCGCGCGGGCGTTCTCCGCGCGCAGCGACACCTGGCTGCCGCGTTCGGCGTGCGCCGCCGGAGTCACCGACTCCACCCGGCCCTCCGGCACGTACGCCGCGACGCACTCCAGGAAGAAGTCGGTCAGCGCGAGGGACTTCGCCCGCACCGCCTCCACCTCGACCCCGTCCCACGCGTCGAGCGCCGCCTCCAGGGCCAGCATCGACAGGATGTCCGGCGTGCCGACCCGGCCCCGGACGGCGCCCGCGGCGGGCGCGTACTCCGGGGTCATCGCGAACGGGTCCGCGTGGCCGTTCCAGCCGGGCAGCGGCGAGTCGAAGCCCTCCTGGTGGCGTTCGGCGACGTACAGGTACGCGGGCGAACCGGGCCCGCCGTTGAGGTACTTGTACGTGCAGCCGACCGCGAAGTCCACGCCGTGGGCGTCGAGCCCGACGGGCAGGGCGCCCGCCGAATGGCACAGGTCCCACACGGCCAGCGCGCCCGCGGCGTGCGCGGCGCGCGTCAGGCCGGGCAGGTCGTGGAGCCGGCCGGCGCGGTAGTCGACGTGGTTGAGCAGGACGGCGGCCGTGCGCTCTCCCATCGCCTCGGCGGCCCGCGAGGGGTCCACCGGGACGGCGGTCAGGCCGGTCATCCGGGCCGCCGAACCGGCTATGTAGCCGTCGGTCGGGAAGGTGGAGGCGTCCACGAGCAGCTCGGTGCGGCCCGGCCCGGCGAGCCGGGCGGCGCCGACCAGCGCCTTGAACAGGTTGACGCTGGTGGAGTCGCCCACGACGACCTGGCCGGGCGCGGCGCCGACCAGCGGGGCGATCCGGTCGCCGATCCGCTCCGGCGCCGTCCACCAGGTGCCCCCGCTCCAGGACCGGATCAGCTCGGTCCCCCACTCGCGGGAGACGACCTCCGCGACGCGCTCCGGCACGCCCGCGGGGAGCGCGCCGAGCGAGTTGCCGTCCAGGTAGACGACGCCGTCGGGGAGGGTGAACCGCTTGCGCAGCCCGGCGAGCGGGTCGGCGGCGTCGAGCGCGGCGGCGCGCTCCGCGAGCTCCGCCGCCCGGATGGCGGTGGTCTCAGACATGGCTGCGCGCCGTCCACAGCTCGGGGAAGACGTTCTTCGACGCGCGCTTCTCCAGCCAGCTCACGCCGGCCGAGCCGCCCGTGCCGGTCTTCGCGCCCATCGCGCGCCGCGTCGCGACGAGGTGGTCGTTGCGCCAGCGCCACACCAGCTCGGCGACGTCGGTGAGGGCCTCGCCGAGGCGGTGCAGGTCGGGGTGCGCGTCGGGGTCCTCGTACAGGGCGGTCCACACGGCCTCGACCTCGGGCGAGGGCTCGTAGCGCCGCGACAGGTCGCGGTCGAGGACGGACTGCGGGACGGGCAGGCCGCGGCGGGCCAGCAGCCGCAGCACCTCGTCGTACAGGCTCGGCTCGTGCAGCGCCTTCTCCAGCTCGGCGTGGACGCGCGGCGCGCCGCGGTGCGGGACCAGCATGGACGCCGACTTCTCGCCGAGGAGGAACTCCATCCGGCGGTACATCGCGGACTGGAAGCCCGAGCCCTCGCCGAGGGCGCCGCGGTAGGAGTTGAACTGGGCGGGGGTGAGCTGGGCGAGCGGGCGCCAGGAGGCGTTGAGGGCCTCCAGCTCGCGGAGGGACCGCTTCAGCGCGTCCATCGCGACGGGGACGCGGTCCTCCCGCAGGGCCTTCGCGGCCGTCTCCCACTCGTGGACGATGACCGTGAACCACAGCTCCATGACCTGGGTGGTGACCAGGAAGACCATCTCGCCCGGGTCGTCCGAGCGGGGGTGCTGGAGGTGGGTGAGGACGTCCGCCTGGACGTAGTCCTCGTACGGGGTCGTGCCGGCGAAGTCGAGGTTCGGGGTGTCCGAACCGGCTCCGGAGGCATCAAGGGTGTTCGACATCGCTGTCTCCTCGACACGTGCTTCCGGGTAGCGGTCCGCTCCTTCCGAAAGGGTGTGTGGAGCCCCGGTCCCCTGCCCGCATCATAAAACCGCTCCCCCGGGGTCCTCCAATGGTGCGTGACGGTCGTCACACGGACTTTTTACCCACCCCCCGGGATCGGCGGGCCGCCGGACGGCCGATCCGCCGTCCGGCGCCGCCGCTGCCTCGGGGCGAACGCCCGGGTCAGGCGCCCAGAACGTCAGCCGCCGTCTCCGAGGAGTCGCGCAGGAAGGTGCTGCAGCGCTCGTACTCGTCCTTCTCGCCGATGGCCTCGGCCGCACGGGCGAGGGCGTACAGGGCGCGCAGGAAGCCGCGGTTCGGCTCGTGCTCCCACGGCACGGGGCCGTGGCCCTTCCAGCCGGCGCGGCGCAGCGCGTCCAGCCCGCGGTGGTATCCGGTGCGCGCGTACGCGTACGCCTCGACGCTGCGGCCGGCGGCGAACGCCTCGTCGGACAGGACCGCCCAGGCGAGCGAGGACGTCGGGTGCGCGGCGGCCACCTCGACGGCGGGCGTGCCCGCGGCGATGGCCTCGCGGCCCGGCTCGTCGGGGAGGTGGGTGGGGGCGGGGCCCCCGAGCAGGTTCTGGTGAATGGACATGCCCCAAGTCTGGGGCATCCGGCGCCCGTACGGCGGCCCCTCCCCCGGCAGCGGCGCGGCACCCGGCACCCCGCGCGCCGCGGCGGCCGCGCACCCGGCGGTGGCCGGCCCACCGCCGCCGGGGCGGCCGGCGGGGTGTGGTGGGCGCCCCACCACCCGGCGGCCGAGCCGTGTGCCCGGCACACCTCCCCGCGGCGGGGGGCGGCGGCGGACCGTAAGGGGGCCATCGACGAAGGGGGAAGTCGTGAACGCCGCCACCAGCACCCGCACCGCCGACCGCACCGCCGCCGCCCGCACCGCCTCCGGCAGCCGCGCCGCCGCACCGGCCGGCGCGGACGGGGCAGTCGAGGAGCTGTGCTCCGCGGTGTTCGCCTCCCTGCGCCGCAAGGACCAGCGGGAGCGGGGCCGCCAGTACGTGCAGGGGCTGCTCGCCGCCGAGGGCCGCAAGTCGATCCGCAACATCGCCCTCCAGCTCGACCGGGCGGGCGCGGCCGGCGGCGCCGGCGCCGCGGCCACGGAGCAGAGCCTGCACCACTTCATCGCCGCCTCGACCTGGGACTGGCAGCCGATCCGGACCGCCCTGGCCGAGTACCTGGGGCGGTCCGCCCCGCTGAGCGCCTGGGTGGCGCAGCCGATGGCGATCCCGAAGGGCGGCGAGCACTCGGTCGGCGCCGGGCACCGCTTCGACCCGCACCGGGGTCAGATGTTCCGCGGGCAGCAGGCGTTCGGGCTGTGGTACACCTCCGCGCCGGTGGTGACGCCGGTGGGGTGGCGGCTCTTCCTCGACGAGGAGTCGGCGCCGGCGCCCTCGCAGGACTCGGTGCAGGGGTGCGGCACCGGCGAGGAGGAGTCGTACGCGGGCTGCGCGGTCAGCGGCGTGCTGAACGCGGTGCGCGAGGCGCGGCTGCCGGGGCGGCCGGTCGTCCTGGACGTCCGGGACATCGCGACCCGGTCGACACTGCACCGCTTCGCCGAGGCGCGGGTGCCGGTGGTCGCCCGGATCGGCGCGGAGGCGCGGCTGCTGGTGACCGACCCGCGGGTACCGGGGTTCGGGGCGGGCACGATGGCCGCGCGGGACGTCCTGCAGAACGTGCGCGGGCTGCGGATGCCGGTGGAGTGGCCCGACCCGGAGGTGCCCGGCGTGCGGCGCACGTCGCTGGTGGCGGCGGTGCGGGTGATGGTCCCGGACCCGGCGCCGGGGCGGCGGCGCGAGGTGCTGCTGTTCGGGGAGTGGGAGGCGGCGCGCCGGCTGCCGACGCAGCTGTGGGTGACGGACATGGTCCGCACCGACCCCGCCGCGCTGGTGCGGATGACGAAGACGGCGCTGCGGGTGTCGGCCGCGTCCGCGGCGAGCGTGCAGCGGGTGGGCCTGCGGGACTTCTCCGGCCGGTCCCTGCCCGGCTGGCACCGGCACGTGACGCTGGCGTCGGTGGCGCACGCGGCGCTCTGCCTGGCCGCGCCGGCGGCCGGATCCGTCGCCGCCGCCTCCCGTCCGGCCAGGACGCCCGACACCGTTCCGGTTCCGGTTCCGGTCGCGGCCCGCGGGCGGCACACCGCCGCCGTACGCCGGCCGGCGCTCGCGGCCCTGTGAACACGGAGGGGCCCGGCGCCCCCGCCGATCGGCGGGGAGCACCGGGCCCTTCCGGCTGCGCATCCGGGCCGGACCGGGTCCGGCCGGCGGCTACTTCAGGCGGGTGCCGGTGGAGCGGAGGTCGGCGCAGGCCTGCAGCACGCGCTTGGCCATGCCCGCCTCCGCCAGCTTGCCCCAGGTCCGCGGGTCGTAGGTGGACTTCTTGCCGACCTCGCCGTCGACCTTCAGGACGCCGTCGTAGTTCTTGAACATGTGGTCGGCGACCGGGCGGGTGAAGGCGTACTGGGTGTCGGTGTCGAGGTTCATCTTCACGACGCCGTTCTCCAGCGCGGTGGCGATCTCCTCCTCCGTGGAGCCGGAGCCGCCGTGGAAGACGAAGTCGAACGGGCTGGTCTTGCCGTACTTCTCGCCGACGCCCTGCTGGAGGTCCTTCAGGAGCTCCGGGCGCAGGACGACGTTGCCCGGCTTGTACACGCCGTGCACGTTGCCGAAGGAGGCGGCCAGCAGGTACCGGCCCTTCTCGCCCAGGCCCAGGGCCTCGGCGGTGCGGATCGCGTCCTCGACGGTGGTGTACAGCTCGTCGTTGATCTCGTGGGTGACGCCGTCCTCCTCGCCGCCGGTCGGGGTGATCTCGACCTCAAGGATGATCTTGGCGGCGGCGGCGCGGGGCAGCAGCTCCTGCGCGATGGCCAGGTTGTCGGCCAGGGTCTCGGCGGAGCCGTCCCACATGTGGGACTGGAAGAGCGGGTTGCGGCCGGCCTTCACGCGCTCCTCGGAGAGGGCGATCAGCGGGCGGACGTACCCGTCCAGCTTGTCCTTCGGGCAGTGGTCGGTGTGCAGCGCGATGTTGACGTCGTACTTCGCCGCGACGATGTGCGCGAACTCGGCCAGGGCGACCGCACCCGTGACCATGTCCTTGCTGTGCTGGCCACCCAGGAACTCCGCACCGCCGGTGGAGATCTGGATGATGCCGTCGCTCTCGGCCTCCGCGAAGCCGCGCAGGGCAGCGTGCAGGGTCTGGCTCGAGGTCACGTTGATGGCCGGGTAGGCGAACTTGCCTGCCTTCGCCCGGTCGAGCATCTCGTTGTAGACCTCGGGGGTTGCGATGGGCATCTGTCCGCTCCTCTGTTGTGCGGGGAGTGTGCGATTGCTGACCCTGACCTGGGGGCGACGTAACCGTCGCGCCTATCTTTCCACGCTCCGCGTGTCACTCGACCCGCGCCGGTCGCGGCGATTTCCGGCAATCAGGCCACCGGCCCGGAAAACCGCAGCTCAGGGCGGGTGCCCCGGGGTGCGGGCGGGCTCCGGGGAAGCCGGTCGGCGGTCCGGAATGCAAGACCGGCCGCGGACGCGCCGCGGCCGGTCCCCGTCGCGGGAGGCCCCGGGGGGCAGCGCGCTCAGGCCAGGCCGAGGTCCCCGAGGCGGTAGCCGGTCAGGTACGGCAGGCCCGCGGCGGCGATCGCGTCGGCGGCGCCGCGGTCCACGATGGTGGCGACGGCGACGACCTCGCCGCCGGCCTCGCGGACGGCCTCGACCGCGGTCAGCGGGGAGCCGCCGGTGGTGGAGGTGTCCTCGACGACGAGGCAGCGCTTGCCCTTGACGTCGGTGCCCTCGATGCGGCGCTGCATGCCGTGCGCCTTCTGCGCCTTGCGGACGACGAACGCGTCCAGGCGGCCGCCGCGTGCGGCGGAGGCGTGCAGCATCGACGTCGCGACGGGGTCCGCGCCCAGGGTCAGGCCGCCGACGCAGTCGAAGTCCAGCTCGGCGGTCAGGTCGAGCATGACCTGGCCGACCATCGGGGCCGCCTCGCCGTCGAGGGTGATCCGGCGGAGGTCGATGTAGTAGTCGGCCTCCTTGCCGGAGGAGAGGGTCACCTTGCCGTGCACGACGGCCTTGTCCTTGATCTGCTGCAGAAGCGCATCGCGTACGTCACTCATGGCCCCGAGCTTAGTTGCGTGTGCGCGGGCGCTACGACAGGCGGCGCCAGGCCCAGGTCATGGAGACCTCCAGCGGATCCACCGGCGTCACCAGGCGCGGCAGCGTGTTCAGCCCGTTCGGCGGCCCGGACTGCGGCTCGACGCAGACGGCCTCCGGCTGCTCGTCGTAGACGACGAGCCACTCGGCGCGGCTGGCCACCTTCAGCTCCAGCTCGCCGGGCCAGGTCAGCACCGCCTCGACGCCGTACGGCATGCCGAAGCAGTCGTCCCAGGGGCCGGGCTGCGGGTCGGTGCGGCGGCCGGTGGGGAGGTGGTCGGGGCCGCGCTCCTCCTGCCAGGCGGGGTCGAAGTCCAGCGTCACGTCCTCGCCGCCGGCGCCGAGGTTGCGCAGGAACCAGGGGTGCCAGCCGGCCTGGGCGGGGAAGGAGTCGCCGTACGTCTCCACGCCCATGGCGAGGGTCAGGGAGCCGCCGCCCGGGTCGAGGCTGACGGTCTGGGTGACCCGGCCCGGGTAGGGCCACGGGTCGGCGAGGTCGTACGTGAACGCGGCGTCGGTCGCGGTCACCGCGGCGGGCGCCGGGCGCCAGGCCGCGTCGCGGCCGAAGCCGTGGATGGCGTGCGGCGGCTGGTTGACCGGCAACTTGTGCACGGTGGCGCCGTCGCGGAACTCGCCGTACGCGGTGCGCCCGCACCACGGCACCATCGGGAAGCAGCCGTAGTGCGCACCCTGGCGCAGCAGCTCCGTCCCGTCGATGCGCAGGCTGCTGATCCGGCAGCCGTTCTCCTGGTCGACGGTCACTTCCGCGCCGCCGGCCGACAGTTGCGTACTCATGCGGCCGAGCCTAGTGCTGTGGCCGGTGGGGCCTCAGCGGCGTCTGCGGAGGGCGCGGCCGATGACGACGGCCGAGGCGAGGGCGAACGCGGCGGCCGGCGCGATCCAGCGCAGGCCGGCCCCCGCGGCGGCGGACGCCGGTGCGGGGACGGGGGCGTAGCGGCCGCGCGGGGGCGCGTGGTCGACCTCCTCGGCGCTGCGGCCGATCATCGTGCGGCGGGCGTGGGCGGCCTCGGCGGGGGGCTGGTCGGCGCCGTAGGCGTCGCCGCCGTGGAGGCGATCGAGTTCGCCGAAGTCGGAGATGCCGCCGAGGTCCTCGAAGTCGCCGTCGAGGAGGGGGTCGAGGGCCGGGTCGGGGGAGGACGGCGGCACCTCGGTGTCGTACACCGAGGAGGCGGCCCCGGCGGCCCGGCCGCCCCCGGCGTCCTCGGCGTCGTCCGCGTCCTCCGCGTCCGCGTCCTCCGCGTCCTCGGCGGCGGGGAGGCCGGTGCCCGCGTCGGGGGCGTCCGGGGCGTGCGGCGCGCCGGCGAGGACGGCGAGCTGTGCGGCGGCCCTGTCGAGCAGCCTGCGGACGGCGGCCTCGACGGCATCCGGTGCGAAGCCGGCGGCCCGCCCGCCCGCCTCGCCCGCCGCGGTGAACTCGAGGGAGCTCCCCTCCCCGGCCGGCGCCAGCCTCAGCTCCACTGTCAGCTTGACGGTGCCGCTGCCGCGGATCTCGACGCCCTCGCCCTCGACGGTGAAGCGGTCCCGGCCGCGCGCGGCCACGGCGAGGGTGCCGCGGTAGGTGACGGTGTTCCCGCCGACCCGCAGTCTCAGCCGGCCGGCGACCTGCCCCGGGCCGGCGCCCGCGGCGGCCGCGTCGGCGTCCTGCTGGAGGCCGGGCACGCAGCGGGCCACCAGGGCGGGGTCGCGCAGCACGGCGCGGAGGCGGTCGGCCGGTACCGGGAGGAAGACCTGATGCTCCATGCGGTCGAGCCTACCGACGCAACCGCCCCCGGGGCCTCCCGCGGCGCTCCGCAATCCGCGGGGGCGGTCAGGAGTAGCGCGGGTGCGGGAGCGTCGACGGCGGCAGGCCCGCCACCCGGGTCCGCTCCGCGTCGCGGGCGGCGTCGCGCAGGGACTGCGTGGTCAGCGAGCGCAGCCCGGGCGTGCCCTGGTCGACGCGCAGCTCGGGGGCGTCCGGCCCGCGGCCCGCGAGGACGAAGCCCCACTCCTGCGGCGGTGCGTCGCCGGCCCGCGGGCTGCGGTCGGGCCCTCCGGTGAAGCCGGCCAGGCGGCCGCCCGCGCTGTAGGGGGCGGTGGCCAGGCCGGCCGCGCGGAGGGTGGCGTCGACGGTCCAGAACGTACGGGGGCGGGCGGCGGGGGACCCGGCGTGCACGGCGAGGCGGCCGCCGGGGGCCAGGGCGCGGGCCGCGAGCCCGTAGAACTCCTGCGAGTACAGCTTGCTGCTGGGGGTGACGCCCGGGTCGGGCAGGTCGGAGACGATGACGTCGAAGCGGAGGGCGGCCGCCGGGCCGCGCAGCCAGCGGAACGCGTCCTGGGTGACGACGGTGACGCGCGGGTCCTCGTGGACGCGGCCGTTGAGCGCGGACAGCACCGGATCGGTGCGGGCGAGGCGGACCACGCCGGGGTCGAGGTCGACGACGGTCACGGAGGCGACGCCGGGGTGGCGCAGGACCTCGCGGGCGGCGAGGCCGTCGCCGCCGCCGAGGACGAGGACCCGCTCGTGCGGGCCGGTCATGGCGGGGTGGACGAGCGCCTCGTGGTAGCGGTACTCGTCGTAGCCGCTGACCCGCAGGCGCCCGTCGAGGAACAGGTCGAGGGAGCGCGGCGAGCCGTCGGCGGGGCCGGTCAGGACGAGTTCCTGCATGCCGGTCTGCCGGGCGACGCGGACCTCCCCGCCGTAGACGGCCTGCCGCGCGACCTCCTCGAAGTCGTCGGCGAGGACGGTCGCTGCTCCGAGGACGGCGAGGACGGCGGCGTTCGCGGCGAGGAGCAGCCGGCGCCAGCGGGGGCTGAGGTCGCCGCGGAAGAGCCACAGGACCAGTCCGGCGCCGGCGACGGCGTTGACGGTGCCGGTCAGGAGGGCGCCGGTGAGCTGGCCGAGCACCGGCAGCAGCAGGAAGGGGAAGGCCAGGCCGCCGACGAGCGCGCCCACGTAGTCCGCGGCGAACAGGTCGGCGACCGCGCCGCCCGCGTCCTGCCTGCGGATCCGCTGGATGAGGGCCATCAGCAGCGGGATCTCCGCGCCGATCAGCACCCCGATCAGGAGGGAGAACGCGACGAGCGCCGGCCGGGACTCGCCCAGCCACGCGAAGGTCGCGTACAGCGCCATCGCCGACAGTCCGCCGAGCAGGGCGAGGGCCGCCTCGATGAGCGCGAAGCCGACGGCGGGCCGCGTCCGCAGCCGTTTCGCCAGGAGGGAGCCGACGCCCATGGCGAAGACCATGACGGACAGCACGACGGACGTCTGGGTGACGGAGTCGCCGATGAGGTAGGAGCCGAGGGCCAGCAGTTCCAGCTCGTAGACGAGGCCGCAGGCGGCGCAGACGAAGACGGTGGCCAGGACGAGGAGTCGGCCGGTCCGGGGCCGTACGGGGAGGGCGGCCGCCGGTGCCGCCGCGTCCGGCGGCTCCGGAGCCGGGCGCACCCGGTGGGGGACGGAACGGTCGATCATGCAGCGAACCGTACGTCACCGCCCACGGGCATCGAGTCACCCACATGGGTGCAAGTACCCGCCTGTTCCATCCGGTTGGCGCAACATGCGGGGCCGGTGCACGCGGGCCGCGAGACCCTGCGCCCCCGGCCCCGGCAGCGATGTGCGCAGGAGGGCGGCTGCGGCGCCCGTGCGGGGGCGCACCGGTGGCCGCTACGGCGCGACCGTCCGCAACGCGCCGGCCGGTGCACCCGCGCGCACCCCGACCTTCGTACAGGTGGCCACCAGCTGGCCTTCCTGCGGGTACGCGTGCCAGGTCCGCCAGCCCACCTGCCCCTCGTGGCGCTGCGCGAGCATCGCGGTGAAGGCGTGCGGGCTGCCGGGGAAGGTTCCGGCCAATCCGTTCGGGTGGTCCGCGACCAGGGCGAGCAGCTCCTGCGCCCGGCCCGCGAAGGAGCCCTGCGACAGGGTCTCGACGCGCGCCGCGAACTCGTACTCCCAGCCGCTCATCCGCTTCGCCACGCCGAGCGGGAGGGGCGTGCTGCTGCCGGGCATGCAGGCGACCGTCTCCGAACAGACGACCTCGCCCTCCTCAAGGAGCACCTGGTGCGAGGCCCCCAGCAGGCGCAACTCCACCCTGGCGCCGTTCAGTTCGAGGTTCAGCACGGCCAGGGCGGGCAGCCGCCCGCGGCCCAGGGCCCAGGCCAGGTCGGCAGCACGCGTGTCGGTGTAGGTGGTCTGGAGGGTCGTGAGCATGAGTCGGCTCCGCAAACGCGCGAGGGAGAGGGGCCGGACCCCGCCAGCGGTGGTCAACGGGTGGGGGGAAACCGGCTCGGGCCACAGGAGGTCCCGCGAGGCCCGGGGACTGGTCTACTCAACCGAGGGAATCATGAAAGGCACGGCACTCACAGCGTTTTTACCCAACTTGGTTGGGTTTACATCCCCGCGGGGGCCAGCCAGTTCAGGTGTTCACCGGCAGCATTTCCGAACCCTGCCGCTTGCCCCTTCCGGGTGACGAACACGGGGGCGACCGGCGCCTTCCCCGCGCCGCCGGGCGCCCCCTTGTGCGCGGTGCAGCCGCCCCGTGTCAGCTGCCGCCGCAGCCCCCGCCCCCGCAGGACGAGGACGAGGAGGATCCGCAGGACGAGGAGGAGGAACCGCAGGACGAGGAGGAACCGCAGGACGCCCCGCCGGCCCACCAGCCGGAGCCGGACGACGGGGACGAGGACGAGGAGGACGAGGACGACGACGAGCCGTGCCGCTTGGCCGCGGGCTTGGACAGGGACGTGACGGGCGCGGCGGCGGCGCCTTTGACGGCGACGGCCACGACGATCACCAGGCCGACGGCGAGCGCGGCCACCAGTACGAGAAGAGCCAGGAGCATCGTCCGACCCCCTTTGCCTAGGCCTCGGTCCCCCGAGGAGCGGGATCCCCGCGTCCCGCGTGCTGCAACGATGCCCGGGCGCCGTCCCGGCCAAAGCGCACTTGAGCAACTCCAGAGGTTCGCCGCAGGATGGCGCCCATGACCGAACCCGCGGCCGGCCGCCGCCCCCTCCTGAACCGCCGCCTGGCGTCCTTCGGCACGACGATCTTCGCGGAGATGTCGGCGCTGGCCGCGCGCACCGGCTCCATCAACCTCGGCCAGGGCTTCCCGGACACCGACGGGCCCGCGCAGATCGCCGAGGCCGCCTCCCGCGCCGTCCTGACCGGGCTCGGCAACCAGTACCCGCCCGGTCCGGGCGTGCCCGAGCTGCGCGCCGCCGTGGCCCGCCACCAGCAGCGCTTCTACGGCCTGGCCTGGGACCCGGACGCCGAGGTGCTGGTCACCGCGGGCGCCACGGAGGCGATCGCCGCCTCGCTGCTGGCGCTGCTCGAACCGGGCGACGAGGTCGTCGCCCTCGAGCCGTACTACGACTCGTACGCCGCCTGCATCGCCATGGCGGGCGCCACCCGCGTCCCGGTCACGCTCCGCCCGCACGGCGGCGCCTTCGCCCTCGACCTCGACGAGCTGCGGGCCGCGGTCACCCCGCGGACCCGCCTGCTGCTGCTGAACAGCCCGCACAACCCGACGGGCACCGTGCTGGGCCCCGCGGAGCTGGCCGCGATCGCGGAGCTGGCGGTCGAGCGGGACCTGCTGGTCGTGACGGACGAGGTGTACGAGCACCTGGTCTTCGAGGGCGTCCACACGCCGCTGGCGTCGCTCCCGGGCATGCGCGACCGGACGGTCACGATCTCCTCGGCCGGCAAGACGTTCTCCTTCACCGGCTGGAAGGTCGGCTGGGTCAAGGATTCTTCGCCTACCTATTTGATCGGGAAGACGGATGCCCGAACACACCCCTCACTGACTCACTGTCTCTAATCCCAAACGACGTGCACTCGACGAAAGCACTTGGAATCCGGGCGCGCGCCTAGAGAAATCCCAAACGGCGTGCACCTCGCAGCGCGTGGCCTACCTCTTCTACTGTCCTTCCTGAAGCCGGGATCACCGGCTCGCTCATCCACTGGGAGATCCCCCGACCTCAGGAAGGAAACCCGTGCAGCTGAGGCTGATGTACGTGATCATCGCCGTCCTCGCGGCGCTTGTCGCCGCTCTGATCGGCAGCGTCGTGACCGTCGTCGAGGGAGGGCGTCCCACGGCGGCATTCAAGACCGGAGCGTTGACCTTCGGCGGTTCCCTGACGCTCATTGTCGTCGTCATGGGGGCCCTGGGGGTGGTGGGCTCGTGAGCGGCATGGACTCCCTGGGAGGGCGTGTGCAGACCGAGGGTGCCTCCTCGCTCGACGAGGTGCTCGCGAAGGTACGCCGACACCGCGCCCACCTCTCGCGGCTGATGAACGCCCACGACGCGACTCGCCTCGTCCTCGGGCTGCTGTACCTGAGCCGGACCGCGCACCCCGCCACCGGCACCGGCACCGGCGTGCCGACTTGGTCGTGGTTGCTGAGGCAGCCGTCAGGGCGCGGTTCGGGATTCCGCGCTGCCGTGAGCAAGTGTCTGAGCCACTGGCTTCCCGCAGCCGACGAACAAGGCGCCGACGCGGACACGAGGAACCTGATGCCCGTTCCGCCCCCTGGTTCCGAAGGCCCGTTGCACGCTCTCGTCCAGGTCCTCGGCGCCGCCCAGCGGGTTGGGCCCCTGCTCGACCAGTGCCTCCGTGACCTCTCGGCGGACCAGGCAGACGGCAGTCACTACTTCACGCCGAGTGACATGGCGCGGCTCATGGTCGGTGCGGCCGTCCCCCGCGACGGGCACAGAGTGCTGGACCCGGTCTGCGGTTCGGGGGGACTGCTCATCGAGAGTCACCGCTATGTCCGCGAGCGCGTCGAGCTGCACCCGGCCCTGTCCTTGCAGGGAAAGGAGCAGCACGCCCACACCTCACAGGTGGCCCGCATGAACTTCGCGGTGCGGGGGATCACGGCTCATGTCTTCCCACCCGGGGACAGCCTGGCGGAGCCGGAACCCGATCCCTACGACATCATCCTGGCCAACCTTCCCTTCAACCAGCGCGGCTGGGCGCCGGAGGACAAGACAGAGCAGGGCACCCGCCGGTCGGGGACCCCAGTCCCTATCGATCCCCGGTGGCCGGAAGAACCGCCGCCCCGAGGATCCGCCAACTCCGCGTGGATTCAGCACATCGCGCATGCCCTGGCTCCGGGCGGACGCGCCGTCTTCCTGATGGCCGACAGTGTCGCCAACAGCAGACAGCCCGTCACCCGAAGGCTCCGCGAACGCCTCCTGCGTGACGATCTCGTCGAGTGCGTGATCGCTCTGCCGCCTCGCGTGTTCGGTCACACCAAGGCCCCCGCCTGTCTGTGGGTGCTCAACAAAGACAAGAGCGCGCGACCTGGCTGGGGTGCCCTGGACCGTCGCCGGCAGGTGCTCTTCGTCAACGCACGGCGAGCCTTCGAACCGGTCCCGGACTCGAGAGCGCGGAGGCTGGGCGACAAGAACACGGCATTGATCCTGAACACCCTGGCGGCCTGGCGTGGCCTCTCCGAGGACGGTGCTGCGGCCTCGCCGTACAACGACGCAGCCGGTTGGTCCCGAAGCTGCTCCACCGAGGAGATCGCCGACCGCGAGTACAGCCTGATGCCGACTTCGTACGCGGTGGAGCCTCCCAGCCCTGAACGGGACACGCGGAGCCGGGTCGAGCAGCTCAAGCTCGAACTGGCCGATCAGTTCGAGCAGATGCGTGAGCTGGAACTTCGACTGCTGGACGTCCTGGAGGAGATTTAATGGAAGCCAATGTCAACCAGGTCTCCTCGGGTAAAGCGGCTTGGCAGACGACCTCCATCGAAATCGAGCGGACCCGCAGAGACATCTACACCACCTCCGGTTACCTCGACGAGGCGGCTGCCGACCAGCCGGCAGGAGTCGTCAGCTCGACTTTCGTCCAGGACGGCAAGATCCTCTCGCCCAGGGCCAATGAGTGCCGTCCGGGCGACTCCGCACCCAGCCGGGCAACTCTCAGGGAGGGAGACCTGGCCGTCGTACTCGTCCGGCGAGTGGGCGATTCCGCGCTGGTCACCGCCGAGCACGCGGGATGGACAGCAACCAGGTCGATCGGCATCATCCGCGCCGAGCCCGACATCGCGCGATGGCTGCGCATCTGGCTTCAGACACCCACGGCGAAGGCCAGGATCGACGAGGACGTGACGGCCCACGTCGAGCCCACCATCAGCCTTGACACCCTCCGCCGCATGCCGTTTCCGCTGCCCCCACCGGACGTCATCACCGCCTACCACCGGGCCTTCGGCCTCATCGAAGAGATGTCCTCCCTCTACCAGGCAACCGCGCGCAAGGCGGTGGAGCTGGCCGATGCACTGCACGACAGCTGCGCATCGTCGGCTCCACCGTGGGAAACACAGTCGCTGGCGAAAGTCGCCAAACCGAAGACCGGTAAAGGTGCCGAGCGCTCGCTTCCCCCGTTGGCCACAGAACCCACCATCGATGTAGTCGCCCCCAGAGACCTCTACGACCTCCCCGTACCTCACGTCCAGAAGTTCCGTCTGAGCGGCTCAGCGAGCACCGGTGAGGTACATCCTCCCGGCACTCTCATGCTGAGCACCCGTTCCGACGGCGCGCACATCGCTGTGCCCTGTCGACCGGCGACACCACTCAGAGGTGTCGTCGCTGTCAGGCCCATCGAGGTCGAGAACGGTTGGTGGCTGTTCCACGAGCTCAGGAGCCGAAGCGGTGACATCACACGGCTAGCGCAAGGCCAGAATGGCCGGGAAATCTCCGCCGGCGCCCTCAAACGCCTGGAGGTCACATGGCCGGACCGGTGCACGCGCGCTGACTTCCACAGGACGGCCGAGCCCCTGCACGCGATGGCAAGATTCTTGGTCTCCAAGATCACGACACTGCATGCCTTGCGGGACACACTCCTGCGCGACATCTCGGCGAAAGCCGGCGTTCTCCGGGAGCCGACCGCCGAGCCGGACGAACGGGGCTCTCACGCTCCTCGCCTCACTGAGGTCCCCTCACCCCGAGAGAGCAGGACCGGCCGTGAGCCAGGATGGTCCCTGGAGAATCGACGGGGACACGAGTGAGGACGGTGGAGACATGGGCGGCAGGCCGCTGCTGAACCGCAGGCTGGACGGGCTCGGGACGACGATCTTCGCGGAGATGTCGGCACTGGCGACAGCGACGGGCGCGATCAACCTGGGCCAGGGCTTCCCGGACACGGACGGCCCGGAGTCCGTACGCGAGGCCGCCGTACGAGCGCTGCGCGACGGCCGCGGCAACCAGTACCCGCCGGGCCTGGGCATCCCGGAGCTGCGCGAGGCGATCGCCGACCACCAGCGCCGCTTCTACGACCTGACCTTCGACCCGGACACGGAGGTCCTGGTCACCGCGGGCGCGACGGAGGCGATCGCGGCGACCATGCTCGCGCTGCTGGAGCCCGGCGACGAGGTGATCGCCTTCGAGCCCTTCTACGACTCCTACGCGGCCTGCATCGCCATGGCCGGCGCGAAGCGAGTACCGCTCACCCTGCGCGCCCCGTCCTTTCGCCCGGACCTGGACGAGCTGCGATCCAAGATCACCCCGCGAACTCGCCTCCTGCTCCTCAACACCCCGCACAACCCGACCGGGATGGTCCTCACCGCCGACGAGCAGAGCACCATCGCCGCGCTCGCTGTCGAGCACGACCTGCTCGTGGTCACCGACGAGGTGTACGAGCACCTGGTCTTCGACGGCGCCGCCCACGTCCCGATCGCGAGCCTCCCCGACATGCGCGAGCGCACCGTCTCCATCTCCTCCGCCGGCAAGACCTTCTCCTTCACCGGATGGAAGGTTGGCTGGGTCATGGCGGACGGCCCGCTCGTTTCCGCCGTCCGAACCGCCAAGCAGTACCTGACCTACGTCAGCGCCGGCCCCTTCCAGTACGCGGTCGCCGAAGCCCTCCGCCTGCCGGACACGTACTTCGACGGCTTCCGCGCCGACCTGCGACGCAAGCGCGGCGTCCTCGGCGACGGCCTTCGGGCGGCCGGCTTCGAGGTCTACCAGCCGGAGGGCACCTACTTCATCACCACCGACATCACGCCCTTCGGCGAGAAGGACGCCTACGCCTTCTGCCGCGTCCTCCCGGAACGCTGCGGCGTCGTCGCCATCCCCAACTCCGTCTTCTACGACGATCCCGAAGCAGGCCGCAGCCAGGTCCGGTTCACCTTCTGCAAGCGGACGGTTGTTTTGGAAGAGGCGGTCGAGCGCCTCGGTCGACTGTCTCGCTGAGCGCAAGCCAGACGGACGTGCAGGCACGGGGCCCATTCAGCCGGAGCCCGTGCCGCACGGGAACTACGGGTTACTCGGTGTCCTTTGGGTGCCGCGTGGATGCGTAGACCAGGAGGACGGTCGACGTCTCGGGGCTGACCAGATAGCGCACACGGCCGCCACTCGTAACCTCGAACTCCCATTGCTCCAAAGCGGAGCCCTTCCACTCCTTGGTGGCGAGCCGCCCGCGTAGCTGGTGCTGACGGTTCCAGTTGTCACGCGACAGCGGGTCGGTGCGCAGCGCCTCCAGGCAGCGGTGGGCACTGGAAAGCGCCGCGCGGCACAGCTCCTCCCACCCCGTCACGGCTTCCGTGGTCCCGAAGACCACGTTCCACCCGCTCAGGGGTGGGACGCTGACACGATCGCCCTTCTTCGGGCTCACCCGCCCACCTCGACCAACCCCAGGCCATCCCCGTCGAGCGGACGCAGAGCTTCCTTGAGCTGCTCCGGATCCGCGTTGATACGAGCCGTCGCCCTCCAGGAGACGAGCGCGCGGTGCACGGCCTCCCGCGCACCCAGCTCCGCCGCATCGGAAAGCGCTTCCAGGAGTTCCACGGTGAACGCGCGCATCTCTTCGTCGTCCAGATGCCGCACCCACGGGAAGACATCCGGCAGCGCCAGCAGGAGCGACCGAACTCCGTCATCGTGCTTCATGAGCGCGAGAAAGAGCCGGGACGCCGTCGTGAGGTTCTCCTCGGTGCGCTCCGCGTGCACGGCCGTCGTCAGCACCATGTCGGGCGCGTCCCGATGCGTGACACGCAGAGCACCGAGGGCGGCGGCCCGGGCAGCTACGGCCTTCGGGTTTCTCGACAGATCCGTGAACGAAACCGACTCGGGTTCGGCTCCCAGGTAAGCAAGGCTCATACTCAGACTTTACTCAGATCGTGTTCTGAGTGCCAGACCTCGGTGTTCCGTGCGCAGGACGGGTGGGCGGGTACGCGCGGCACCCGGGCCGCTGGCTCCTCCAGACCGGCCCTGTTCTGCGGCCGCCCCCGTCAGGGCTTCCGCACGGCACACGAAGCTGCTCCGGATCAGGTTGGCCCGCCTTCGGCGGCTGGGCTCCTGACGCGGCGCGGGCGGGCGCCGCGGCCGGTGTGGCCGCGGGGCCCGCCCGTGCTCCCGTTCGGGTGCGGCGGCTTGCCGGAGGGGTCAGCCCTCCTCGCCGTCCTTGCCTTCCTCGTCGGCCTCCAGGTCCTTCTCCAGGCCCAGCTGCTCCACGAGCCACTTGTCGAACTCGATGGAGGCGCGGACCCAGCTGACCGTGGAGGACACGAAGTGCTCCAGGCTGACGCCGGTGCCGATCAGCATCTGCGCCTCGCCGATCAGGCGGACGGAGCCGTCGTCGTGGGTGTGGCTGTAGACCTTCGGCCACAGGGTGCGGCGGTTCCAGTCGTCGATGGTCTCCAGGAGCCTGGGCTTCTCCTCGATCGCGTGGGGGCGGTCGTAGAAGGTGCGGACGGAGAAGACCTGCTGCTCGGCCTCACCCCGGAACATGAAGTAGGTGCGGAATTCCTCCCACGGCGCCGCGAGGTCGCCCTCGTCGTCGACGACGTACTTGAGCTCCATCTGCTCCAGCAGCTGCTTGACCAGATCCTGGTCGGGGACCACGGGGCCCGCCGGTCCTGTGGCCTGCGGTTCGGGCTGCTGCCCTCCGAAATTCGGAATCGAGGCCGGGTCGATGCTCACCGTGTTCTTCCCTTCGTGCGGATGCTGTCATCCTCCCCCATGGCGCCTACCCCGTGTCCAGCCCCGCACGTGCGATCCGCTCCGAGCGGACACGATTGGTCCGCCCGGAGCGGTCGCGGGCCTATTCGGCCCGGCCCACGCGGAGGCCGTCCCCGTCGACGTCGACCCGGACGGTGTCGCCGTCGCGGACCTCGCCGGCCAGGATCTCCCTGGCGAGGCGGTCGCCCACGGCCGTCTGGATCAGGCGGCGCAGCGGCCGGGCGCCGTACGCGGGGTCGTTGCCCTTGTCCGCCAGCCAGGCCAGCGCCGCGGGCGTGACGTCGAGGGCGAGGCGGCGGTCGGCGAGCCGCTTGGCCAGCCGCGCCACCTGGAGCTCGGCGATCCGGGCCAGCTCGTCCCCGCTGAGGGCGGAGAAGACGACCAGGTCGTCGAGGCGGTTGAGGAACTCCGGCTTGAAGGAGGCCCGCACCGTCTCCAGGACCCGCTCGCGCTTCTCCTCGGGCGTGGCCGTCGGGTCCATCAGGAAGTGGCTGCCGAGGTTCGAGGTCAGGATGAGGATGGTGTTGCGGAAGTCGACGGTGCGGCCCTGGCCGTCGGTGAGCCGGCCGTCGTCGAGGACCTGGAGCAGGATGTCGAAGACCTCGGGGTGGGCCTTCTCCACCTCGTCCAGCAGGACCACGCTGTACGGGCGGCGGCGCACCGCCTCGGTGAGCTGGCCGCCCTCCTCGTAGCCGACGTAGCCGGGAGGGGCGCCGACGAGCCGCGCCACGCTGTGCTTCTCGCCGTACTCGGACATGTCGATGCGGACCATGGCGCGCTCGTCGTCGAAGAGGAAGTCGGCGAGCGCCTTGGCCAGCTCGGTCTTGCCGACGCCGGTCGGGCCGAGGAACAGGAACGAGCCGGTCGGGCGGTCCGGGTCGGCGATCCCGGCCCGGGTGCGGCGCACCGCGTCGGAGACGGCGCGGACGGCCTCGCCCTGGCCGATCAGGCGGCGGCCCAGCTCGGCCTCCATGCGCAGCAGCTTCTGCGTCTCGCCCTCCAGCAGGCGGCCGGCCGGGATGCCGGTCCAGGCGCCGACGACGTCGGCGATGTCGTCGGGGCCGACCTCCTCCTTGACCATGGTGTCCTTCGCGGCCTCCGCCTCGGCCTCGGAGGCCTCGTCGAGCTCGCGCTCCAGGGCCGGGATCTCCCCGTAGAGCAGCTTGGAGGCGGTGTCGAAGTCGCCGTCGCGCTGGGCGCGCTCGGCCTGCCCGCGCAGGTCGTCCAGGCGTTCCTTGAGCTCGCCGACGCGGTTGAGGGACTGCTTCTCCTTCTCCCAGCGGGCGGTCAGGCCGCGCAGCTCCTCCTCCTTGTCGGCGAGGTCCTTGCGGAGCTTCTCCAGGCGCTCCACGGAGGCCGGGTCGGACTCGTTCTTCAGCGCCAGCTCCTCCATGCGGAGGCGGTCGACGGCGCGCTGGAGCTCGTCGATCTCCACCGGGGAGGAGTCGATCTCCATGCGGAGCCGGGAGGCGGCCTCGTCGACGAGGTCGATGGCCTTGTCGGGCAGGAAGCGGGAGGTGATGTACCGGTCGGACAGGGTCGCGGCGGCCACCAGGGCGCTGTCGTTGATCTGCACCTTGTGGTGGGCCTCGTAGCGGCCCTTGAGGCCGCGGAGGATCGCGATGGTGTCCTCGACGGTCGGCTCCGCGACGAGGACCTGCTGGAAGCGGCGCTCCAGCGCCGGGTCCTTCTCGATCCGCTCGCGGTACTCGTCGAGGGTGGTCGCGCCGACCATGCGCAGCTCGCCGCGGGCCAGCATGGGCTTGAGCATGTTGCCGGCGTCCATGGCGGAGTCGCCGCCGGCTCCGGCGCCGACGACGGTGTGCAGCTCGTCGATGAAGGTGATGATCTGGCCGTCGCTGGACTTGATCTCGGCGAGGACGGTCTTCAGGCGCTCCTCGAACTCGCCGCGGTACTTGGCGCCGGCGACCATCGCGCCGAGGTCGAGGGCGACGAGGCGCTTGTTGCGCAGGGACTCGGGGACGTCGCCCTTGACGATGCGCTGGGCCAGGCCCTCGACGACGGCGGTCTTGCCGACGCCGGGCTCGCCGATCAGGACGGGGTTGTTCTTGGTGCGGCGGGAGAGGACCTGGACGACGCGGCGGATCTCGTGGTCGCGTCCGATGACGGGGTCGAGCCTGCCCTCGCGGGCGGCTGCGGTGAAGTCCGTGCCGAACTTCTCCAGGGCCTTGTACTGGCCCTCGGGGTCGGGGGTGGTCACCCGCCGTCCTCCTCGTGCTTGTCGGAAGGCGTCCAGCAGCTTGGCCGCGGTGGCGCCCTGGGCGGAGAGGACCTCGCCCGCCGCGCCGCCCTTGGCGGCGATGGCGATCACGAGGTGTTCGGTGGAGAGGTAGTCGTCGCCGAGCCTGCCCGCCTCCTGGTCGGCCTCGGCGAGGACGGCGAGGAGCTCGCGGGTGGCCTGCGGGGGCGCGACCGTGGAGCCGGTGGCGCTGGGCAGGGCGGCGAGCAGCCGCTCCGCGCCGGCGCGGACGGCGGCCTGGTCGGCCTCGGCGGCGGCGAGGAGGTCGGTGACGTTCTCGTTGTCCTCGCCCGCGAGGAGGGCGAGGAGGAGGTGGGCCGGGGTCAGGTCCGCGTGCCCGTCCTTGACGGCACGGCTGGTGGCGTTGTTCAGCGCGTCCCGGCTCCTGTTGGTCAGCTCGGCGTCCACGGGCGGCTTCTCCTCTCCGTACGGGTGCGGGTGCGGCTGCGGGTGCATGTCGGTGCCGCAGGATCTGACAGAGACAACGTGCGCAAAGTTGAGTCTATTCCACTCAAGCCCGGGATCGTAGTCTCTCCGCATGTCCCATGACGTTCGCCATCCGGCGCCCGAGTACCTGGCCTTCTGGCGGGAGCGGCACGTGTGCACGCTGACCACGCCCCGCCCGGACGGCACCCCGCACGTGGTGCCGGTCGGCGTCACCTACGACCCCGCCGCCGGGCTCGCCCGGGTGATCAGCAACCGGCACAGCAAGAAGGTCCGCAACGTGCTGGCCGCGCAGGCGTCGCCGGCCGGCGCGGCGCGCGTCGCCGTGTGCCAGATGGAGGGCCGCCGCTGGGCCACGCTGGAGGGCCGCGCGGTCGTCCGCACGGAGGCGGAGGCGGTCGCCGACGCGGTGGCGCGCTACGCGGAGCGCTACGGGCGCACACCCTCGCCGAACCCGGACCGGGTCGTGATCGAGATCGCCCTGGACCGGGCGATGGGCCGCGCCTGAGCGGACGGCCGTGCGGGCCGGGCCGCGGGCCCGCCCCCGCGGGTGCTGTCCGGTTCTGCTTGTCCGGTTCGGCTACTGGACGCGGACATCACAACGGCGCCATCGTGGTCAGGTCCACGATGGCGCCGTTGTGTGGGGGAAGCACCTGGGGCGATCTGCAACGACGGGGGAATCGCCTCAGGCACTGCGGGGGGTGGCGGTGGTGATGTCGGGTTCGAAGAGCTGGTGGTCGCGCTGATCGAGGTTCACGAAGACCATGCCGTAGCGCACCTCGCAGCGGACCGGCTGCGGCGCGCCGCGGGGGCGGCGCAGGCAGCGGTAGGCCCGGACGTCCTCGTCCTCCTCGCGCGTGATCACGATCGGCTGGCCGAAGAGGGTGACCATCAGCGAGTCGCCGACCTGGGGGATGGCCGTCGCGAGGTCGATGAACTGCCAGCCGGAGCGGTATGCGGAAGCCATCTCGCGGCGGAAGCCGCGGTCGTCGGGGGTCATGCCGCGCTCTCCACGACAAGTCCGGCGGACGCGGTGTCGGCGGGGGCGGAGCGCCATCCGCTGTCCAGCGGGGCGGCACGCCACCCGCTGTCCATCGACGGCTCACGCCATCCGCTGTCCTCCAGCAGCGCCGCCCGGATGTCCGCGGCACCCCCTCCGGCGCCCCCCAGCGTGGCTCCGGCGAGTCCCAGACCGGCCACAGCCGAGAAGATGACGGTGGCAAGCGCCGAGCGAAGCATTCTCTTGTTCATGGTCGGCTTCGTCCTCACTTGATGAAATCCTCTCCCCCGCCTGTCAGACGATGGCTCATTCAGGCACGTCGCTGCCACAGGGACGATGCATCATGTTCTTGCATGTTCAGGACCCTGGGGGGTGGAGATTTGGCACTAAACACAACAAAAGCGACACATCCCCATGCGGTCACCGACCTGTGCAGCGAGGGCGCACGGCTCTATACGAGCGCGCTGCGCACCGGCCGCATCGCACGTGCGGACGTGAAAACGGCTCCTTGCCTGCTCGATCTGGCGTTGCTGCAGCCGGATCCCGATGACGTCAATTCGCTCCGCCCGGTTCCGCCGGCGGTCGCACTGGCCCAGCGGCTGCACCCGATCGAGCGCGAGATCCGCGACCGCCGGCGCGACTCCCTCGAACTGTCCGAGGCATTCGAGCCGTTCCTCGCCATCAGCGCGCAGGCACCCGCCAGCACCCACGCCATCACCGTGCTGGAGGGCTTCGACGCCATCAACGCCGCCCTCAACCTGGCCACCGCCGAGTGCCACACCGAGATGCTGACCGTCCAGCCCGGAGGCGCACGCCCCAGTCTGGAGCTTACGGAAGCCCTGGAGCGGGACCAGCCGCTCACGGACCGCGGTGTCCGAATCCGTACCCTCTACCAGCACACCGTCCGCCACAGCCGCGGCACCCTCGCGTACATCGACATCCTGAAGGCCGGCAAGGTCGAAGTCCGCACGCTGGAGGAGCTCTTCGAGCGGCTCATCATCTTCGACCGCACCGTCGCCTTCATCCCCGCCAGCGACGACCGCCAGGTCGCCCTGGAGCTGCGCCACCCCGGCCTCGTCGACTACCTCATCAAGGTGTTCGAGCAGCTGTGGCACCGCGCGGTGCCGCTCCAGGAGGAGGTCACCTACCGGCACACCCGCGACGGCATCTCGGGCGTGCAGCGCACCATCGCCCAACTCCTAGTCGAGGGGCACGTGGACGAGGCGATCGCCCGCCGGCTGGGCATGAACGTACGCACCTGCCGCGCGCACATCGCCAAGCTCGCCGGCATCCTCGGCAGCGGCAGCCGCGCCCAACTCGGCTTTCTCATCGCCCGGTCGGGGATCCTGGAGGAGGACGACCCAGAGTGAGCGGGGGCGGGCCCGGCAGGCCCGCGCAGACGCCTGAGGCCGGCCCCCGGCGGCCGGACGCGCAAAGCCCCGCCCGGAGGACCGGGCGGGGCCTTGCGCGCACCGTACGGGCCCCCGCGGGGGCGCCTGGGCGGGGGCGCAGCGGGGGCCGCGGTCAGTCCGCGGACCGCTTCGGCGCGGGCCGCCAGACGACCAGGGCGCTGCCCGCCGCCGGCGGCTGGTACTTGACCAGATCCCGCCGGTACGAGGCGTGCACCTGGGCTTCGCGCTGCTGCATCACCGCGGCCGCTCCGTCGACCGCGGCCGACAGCTCGGCCACGCGCGCCTGGAGGGCGGCCACCTGGTTCTGGAGTTCGATGATGCGCTTGATGCCGGCGAGGTTGACGCCCTCGTCCTGGGAAAGCGCCTGCACCGTGCGGAGCAGCTCGATGTCCCTGGCCGAATACCGCCGGCCGCGGCCCGCGGTCCGGTCGGGGGAGACCAGGCCGAGACGGTCGTACTGGCGCAGCGTCTGGGGGTGCAGGCCGGAGAGCTGGGCGGCCACCGAGATCACGTACACCGGGGTCTCGTCGGTCAGCTCGTACGCCCCGCCACCGAACCGCGGCTGTCGTCGGCGGCCGTCCATGTCATGCTCCCTTCGCGGACTCGAACAGCGCGGCGCGCGGGTCCTCCGACACCGTCGCGTCGCGGTACATCTCCAGGGCCTCACGGGCCTTGTCCGACAGCGCGGCCGGAACCGCGACCTCCACCGTGACGAGCAGGTCGCCGCGGGTGCCGTCCTTGCGGACGGCGCCCTTGCCGCGGGCGCGCATCGTGCGGCCGGACGGGGTGCCCGGCGGAAGCTTCAGCGTCACCGCGGGGCCGTTCAGGGTCGGGACCCTGATGTCGGCGCCCAGGGCCGCCTCGGTGAACGTGACCGGGACGGTCACCGTCAGGTTGTCGCCCTTGCGGGAGAACACCGGGTGGCTGCCCACGTGGACCACGACGTACAGGTCGCCGGCGGGTCCGCCGCGCTCGCCCGGTGCGCCCTTGCCGCGCAGCCGGATCCGCTGGCCGTCGGAGACGCCCGCCGGGATCCGGACCTGCATCGTCCGGGAGGACTTGGCGCGGCCGCTGCCGTGGCAGACCTCGCAGGGGCTCTCCGCGATCAGGCCGCGGCCCTTGCAGTCCGCGCACGGGTCGGTCAGCGAGAAGCCGCCGCCGCTGCCCCGCGACACCTGGCCGGTGCCGACACAGGTCGGGCACACCCGCGGGGTGCCGTTCTTGTCGCCGGTGCCCGAACAGGCCTTGCAGGGAGCCTGGGAGGACATCCGCAGCGGGACCGTGGCCCCGTCCACCGCCTCCGTGAAGGAGAGGCTGACCTCCGACTCGATGTCCTGGCCGCGGCGCGGCTGGGTCCGGGCGCCCGGACCGGCGCCGCCGCGGTTGAACAGCCCGCCGAACACGTCGCCGAGGCCGCCGCCGAAGCCGCCGGCGCCGCCGGGCTGGGCGCCCCCGAAGAGGTCGCCCAGGTCGAAGTTGAACGAGCCGCCCGCGCCGGGACCGGGGCGGAACCCGCCGTTCCCGAACAGGGCGCGGGCCTCGTCGTACTCCTTGCGCTTCTTGGCGTCGCCGAGGACGTCGTTCGCCTCGGAGATCTCCTTGAAGCGCTCCTCGGCTGCGGCGTCGCCCTTGTTGGCGTCCGGGTGGTACTCGCGGGCGAGCTTCCGGTACGCCTTCTTGATCTCGGCCTCGGTGGCGTCCTTCGGGACACCGAGGACCTTGTAGTAGTCCTTCTCGACGAAGTCCTTCGTGCTCATCCCCGGTGTCCCTCCTCCCGTGCCTTCATCTGACCACGCCCCGGGACGTCAGCCCTTTTCGGGAGCATCCGCGTCCTTGTCCGACGGCGTGTCGCCCTCCGCGGACTCGGACTTGGGGGCCGCGCCCGGCTGGGGCTCGGCCACGGCGACCCGCGCGGGGCGGATCGTGCGCTCCCCGATCCGGTACCCGGGCTGCAGGATCGCCACGCAGGTCGTCTCGGTGACGTCCGGCGCGTACGAGTGCATCAGGGCTTCGTGGATCGTCGGGTCGAAGGGCTCGCCCTCCTTGCCGAACTGCTGCAGGCCGAGCTTGGCGACGGCGGTCTCCAGCGATTCGGCCACCGACTTGAAGCCGCCGACCAGCTCGCCGTGGTCCCGCGCCCGGCCGATGTCGTCCAGGGTGGGCAGCAGCTCCGTCAGCAGGTTCGCGACCGCGATCTCCTTGACGGCGACCCGGTCCCGCTCCACGCGGCGGCGGTAGTTCTGGTACTCGGCCTGGAGCCGCTGGAGGTCGCCGGTGCGCTCGGCGAGGGCCGTGCGCGCCTGGTCCAGCTGCGCCAGGAGGGCCGCGTCCGCGTCCTGCGGGGCGGACGTGGCGGACCGTGCTCCGGAGTCCCCGGCCGGGGCCGCCGGCTCCTCCGGGGAGGAGTCGGCGGTCTTCGGCTCGGCGGCGTCCTCAGGGGCGGCGCCGTCGGGGACTTCGGGCTTCTCGTCGAAACCCTGGGTCTCCTCCGGCATCAGTGCGCGCCCTTCGGCTTGTCCTCGTCGACGATCTCGGCGTCGACCACGTCGTCGTCGGCCTTGGCCTGGCCCGCGTCACCGGCGCCGCCGGCGGCCTGGGCGGCCTGCGCGTCGGCGTAGATGGCCTGGCCGAGCTTCTGGCTGACGGCGGCGACCTTCTCGGTGGCGGTGCGGATCTCGGCGGTGTCCTCGCCCTTGAGCTTCTCCTTCAGCTCGGCGACGGCGGCCTCGACCTCGGTCTTGACCTCGCCCGGGACCTTGTCCTCGTTGTCCTTGACGAACTTCTCCGTCTGGTACACGAGCTGCTCGGCCTGGTTGCGGGTCTCGGCGGCCTCGCGGCGGCGCTGGTCCTCCTCCGCGTACTGCTCGGCCTCCTGGCGCATCCGGTCGACCTCGTCCTTGCCGAGCGAGGAGCCGCCGGTGACGGTCATCTTCTGCTCCTTGCCCGTGCCGAGGTCCTTCGCGGTCACGTGCATGATGCCGTTGGCGTCGATGTCGAAGGAGACCTCGATCTGCGGGACGCCGCGCGGGGCCGGCGGCAGGCCCGTCAGCTCGAACATGCCGAGCTTCTTGTTGTACGCCGCGATCTCGCGCTCACCCTGGTAGACCTGGATCTGCACGGACGGCTGGTTGTCCTCGGCCGTCGTGAAGATCTCCGACCGCTTGGTCGGGATCGTGGTGTTGCGCTCGATGAGCTTGGTCATGATGCCGCCCTTGGTCTCGATGCCGAGGGACAGCGGGGTGACGTCGAGGAGCAGGACGTCCTTGACTTCGCCCTTCAGGACGCCGGCCTGGAGGGTGGCGCCGATGGCGACGACCTCGTCCGGGTTCACGCCCTTGTTGGCCTCCTTGCCGCCGGTCAGCTCCTTGACGAGCTCGGCGACGGCGGGCATGCGGGTGGAGCCGCCGACGAGGACGACGTGGTCGATCTCGCTCAGGGCGATGCCGGCGTCCTTGATGACGTTGTGGAACGGGGTCTTGCAGCGCTCCAGCAGGTCGGCGGTCAGCTGCTGGAACTGGGCGCGGGTGAGCTTCTCGTCCAGGTGCAGCGGGCCCTCGGCGGACGCCGTGATGTAGGGCAGGTTGATCGTGGTCTCCGTGGAGGAGGACAGCTCGATCTTCGCCTTCTCGGCGGCCTCGCGGAGGCGCTGGAGCGCCATCTTGTCCTTGGACAGGTCGACGCCGTGGCCGTTGGCGAACTGCTTGACCAGGTAGTCGACGACGCGCTGGTCCCAGTCGTCGCCGCCGAGGTGGTTGTCGCCGTTGGTGGCCTTGACCTCGACGACGCCGTCGCCGATCTCCAGCAGCGACACGTCGAAGGTGCCGCCGCCGAGGTCGAAGACGAGGATGGTCTGGTCGTCCTTGTCCAGGCCGTACGCCAGGGCGGCGGCGGTCGGCTCGTTGACGATGCGCAGGACGTTCAGGCCCGCGATCTCGCCGGCCTCCTTGGTGGCCTGGCGCTCGGAGTCGTTGAAGTACGCCGGGACGGTGATGACCGCGTCGGTGACCTTCTCGCCCAGGTAGGCCTCGGCGTCGCGCTTCAGCTTCTGCAGGATGAAGGCGCTCATCTGCTGCGGGTTGAAGTCCTTGCCGTCCAGGTTGATCTTCCAGTCGGTGCCCATGTGGCGCTTCACCGAGCGGATGGTGCGGTCCACGTTCGTGACCGCCTGGCGCTTGGCGACCTCGCCGACGAGGACCTCGCCGTTCTTGGCGAAGGCGACGACGGACGGCGTGGTCCTGGCGCCCTCGGCGTTGGTGATGACGGTGGGCTCGCCGCCTTCGAGAACGCTGACGACGGAGTTAGTGGTGCCCAGGTCGATGCCGACCGCACGTGCCATTTCGATTCCTCCAGCTGACTTGAGTGGAACAGACTCAAGGGTGCCGCACCGGCCCGGCTCCGTCAACAGAGGTGAGTCGGGTCGGCTCAACTTCTATCTGGGTCTTATGCTCAGCCGCGAGCGGACTTCGAGCGGGGCGCGCCCGAGTGGGGGACGCGGGCGCCCGCGCGCTGCGCGGCGCCCGGCAACCTGCGCGGGGGCGGTGCACGGTGCCTGCATGCCGCTGCCGCCCCTCCCCCTCCCCCGGGTCCGGCGCCCCGCCCGGCGCACCGACCCCCGCCCGCACCCCGCCGCCCCGCGACGCCCCCTCCCCCGGCCCGCCCTGCGGCTGCCGCGGCCGGCGCTCCGGATCCCCCGGCCCGCGCTGCGGCTGCCGAAGCCCGTACTGCGGGTGCCGCGGATGCCGCGGATGCCGGCGTACCCGGCCAAGCGGGCCTTCGACCTCGCCGCGGGCCTCCTCCTGCTGGCCGCGGCCCTGCCGGCGCTGCTCACTGCGGCCGCCACCCTGTTCCTGGCCCGGCCGCGCGCGGGCGGCAGGATCCTGCTGCGGGAGCCGGCGGCGGGGCTGGGCGGGCGCCCGTTCCGCACGTGGCGGCTGCGCACCGAGGGGGCCGGGCGCGTCGGAGCGGCGGTCCGGCGGTGCGGGCTGGACGCGGCGCCGCAGCTCCTGAACGTGCTCCGGGGCGAGATGTCGCTCGTCGGGCCGCGGCCGGAGGCCCGTACCGACCGGCCCGACAGGCTGCTCGTACGCCCCGGAATGACCGGATTGTGGCAGGTCAGCGCGCGGTCGGACCTCCCCTGGGAGGAGATGGCCCTCCTGGACCGGCACTATGTGGAGAGCCACTGGCTGGGGATGGATCTCGCGATCCTCGCCCGTACCCCCCGCGCGGCCCGTGAACACAGGCATGCCTGAGCGACACAGATCACCGCACGTTCACCTACAGCGCAGCGCGGAGAATGGGTAACCTCAAGCCCTGACTCAATAAGTTACTGCTTAGTAAGTCCCGCCCGAGGAGCCCTCCCATGCAACTCGCCGCGATCATCGTGTCGCTGGTCCTGACCGTGGTCGGCGTCGCGCTGCTCGCCCGAGCCGTGGCGCAGATCTACCGGTTCGTGAAACTCGGCCAACCCGTGCCGGCGGGCAGCCGCACGGACGACCCGAAGGCCCGAACGCTCACCCTGGTCCGCGAGTTCCTGGGCCACAGCCGGATGAACCGCTGGGGCATCGTCGGCTTCGCGCACTGGTTCGTCGCGATCGGCTTCCTGACCCTGCCGCCGACCCTGGCGCAGGCGTACGGCCAGCTCTTCCAGGCCGACTGGACGCTGCCGGTGCTCGGCGGGTTCCTGCCGTTCGAGATGTACATCGAGTTCATCGGACTGATGACGGTCGTCGGCATCGCCGTGCTGATGGTGATCCGCCTGCTGTCGCTGCCGTCGCGGGCCGGCCGCAAGTCGCGCTTCGCGGGCTCGAAGGCCTGGCAGGCGTACTTCGTCGAGTACGTCATCCTCACGATCGGCCTGGCGATCCTCGCCCTGCGCGGCCTCGAGGGCGCCATCCACCACGTCGACTCGTACGAGCCGGCGTACTTCGTGTCGTACCCGCTGGTGCTCGCGTTCGACGGCCTGTCGACGACGGCCCTCCAGAACGCCATCTACTTCACCGCCATGGTCAAGATCGGCACCTCGCTGATCTGGATGATCACGGTCTCGCTGAACACGAACATGGGTGTCGCCTGGCACCGCTTCCTCGGCTTCCCGAACATCTGGTTCAAGCGGAACGCCGACGGGGCGTCCGCGCTCGGCGCCCTCCAGCCGATGACCTCGGGCGGCAAGGAGATCGACTTCGAGGACCCGGGCGAGGACGACGTCTTCGGCGTCTCCCAGGTCGAGCAGTTCTCCTGGAAGGGCATCCTCGACTTCTCCACCTGCACCGAGTGCGGCCGCTGCCAGTCGCAGTGCCCCGCCTGGAACACGGGCAAGCCGCTCTCCCCGAAGCTCCTGATCATGTCGCTGCGCGACCACGCGCACGCCAAGGCCCCGTATCTGCTGGCCGGCGGCGGCAAGACGATGGAGGGCGAGGAGAAGGCGACCGAGGAGCAGCTCGCCGGCGTCCCCGCGACCGCCCTCGCCGAGGCGGAGCGCCCGCTGATCGGCACGGTCGAGGAGAACGGCGTCATCGACCCGGACGTGCTGTGGTCCTGCACCACCTGCGGCGCGTGCGTGGAGCAGTGCCCGGTCGACATCGAGCACATCGACCACATCGTCGACATGCGCCGCTACCAGGTGATGATCGAGAGCGCGTTCCCGTCCGAGGCGGGCACGATGCTCAAGAACCTGGAGAAGAAGGGCAACCCCTGGGGCCTGGCGAAGAAGCAGCGCGTCGAGTGGACCAAGGAGGTCGACTTCGAGGTCCCGATCGTCGGCAAGGACGTGGAGGACCTCACCGAGGTCGACTACCTGTACTGGGTCGGCTGCGCGGGCGCCCTGGAGGACCGGGCGAAGAAGACCACCAAGGCCTTCGCGGAGCTGCTGCACATGGCGGGCGTCAAGTTCGCGATCATGGGCGGCGAGGAGAAGTGCACCGGCGACTCGCCGCGCCGCCTGGGCAACGAGCCGCTGTTCCAGCAGCTGGGCCAGGAGAACGTGGCCATGCTGAACATGGCCTTCGGCGAGGACGACGAGGACGAGTCGACGAAGAAGCCGAAGTCGGCGAAGAAGATCGTCTCGACCTGCCCGCACTGCTTCAACACCATCGCGAACGAGTACCCGCAGCTCGGCGGCGAGTACGAGGTCATCCACCACACGCAGCTGCTCCAGCACCTCATCGACGAGGGCAAGCTGCTGCCGGTGACCCCGGTCGACGGCCTGATCACGTACCACGACCCCTGCTACCTGGGCCGCCACAACAAGGTCTACACGCCGCCGCGCGAGATCATGTCCGCCGTCCCGGGCCTGCGCCAGCAGGAGATGCACCGCCACAAGGAGCGCGGCTTCTGCTGCGGCGCCGGCGGTGCGCGGATGTGGATGGAGGAGCGGATCGGCAAGCGCATCAACAACGAGCGCGTCGACGAGGCCCTCTCCCTCAACCCGGACATCGTGTCGACGGCGTGCCCGTTCTGCCTGGTGATGCTGACCGACTCGGTGAACGGCAAGAAGAACGACGGCCAGGCCAAGGAGTCCGTCCAGGTCGTGGACGTGGCCCAGCTGCTCCTGGAGTCGGTGAAGGCCCCGGCCCCGACGGAGGCCGAACTCGCGGCGGCCGCGGCGGAGGCCGAGGCCGAGGCGAAGGCCCAGGCGGCGGCCAAGGCGGAGGCCGAAGCCGAGGCGAAAGCCGAGGCGGCGGCGAAGGCGGAAGCCGACGCGAAGGCCGAGGCGGCGGCCAAGGCGGAGGCGGCGGCCAAGGCCGAGGAGGCGGCCAAGGCGGAGGCGGCGGCCAAGGCGAAGGCCGAGGCTGCGGCGAAGGCGGAGGCCGACGCCAAGGCGAAGGCCGAGACCGCGGCCGAGGCGAAGCCCGAGGCGACGGCGGCGGACGAGGCCGGCACCGAGAACGAGCCCGCAGCCGAGAGCAAGCCCGCGCCCGGCGAGGAGCCGGGGTCCGGGACCCGCGGCGACGCGGCCGGGGCCGGCACGGCCAAGTAGCCCGAGCCGCGCGGCACCTCAGCGCAACCCGCGCCGGAACGGCCGGCCCCCGCCCGGGGGCCGGCCGTTCCGCTTCCCCGCTTCCCCTCACCGGCCGCGAGCAGAAGGGGGGCCTGCCCCCCGGGGTTCCCCTAGGGGATGTCACAGCTCAGCCGCAAAGGGTGCTTATTTGGGCACCGACTGCACCCGAATGCCCGGCACCAGGTACGTTCGATCACGTGGCTGGATTCAGGATCGGACGCGGCAGGGACGACGACCGCGCGCAACAACCCCCGCGGCAGCAGCCGTACGGTCAGCAGCACCCGCAGCAGCCGCCGCAGGCGGCACCGTACGGCCGGCAGCCCTACCCTCCCCAGCAGCAGTGGCCGCAGCAGGCCGCGAGCGGGGGGCACGGCGAGCCCGAGTACTTCGACCCGTACGGGCACCCGCACGGCCACCAGCAGGGGCACCGGCAGCAGCCCCCGCAGGCGTACCCGCAGGAGCCCCCGTACGGCCCGCCCGGCGGCCAGGGCGGCCACGGCGGCGGCTCGTACGCGAACGACAACCCCGGCCACACCCAGGTCTTCTCCTACGGCGAGGACCCGTACGGCCCGCCCGGCACGTACCAGGCGGACGGCGGCGCGGCCGCCGCGGCTCCGGCCGGCCCGCGGCTGCCGTGGAAGGAACTGCTCAAGGGCATCGTGATGCGCCCGGGGCCGACGTTCTTCCAGATGCGCGACTACCCGGTGTGGGGCCCCGCGCTGATCGTGACGTTCCTGTACGGCCTGCTCGCGGTCTTCGGCTTCGACGACGCCCGCAAGGACGTCATCAACGCAACCCTCGCGAACGCCGTCCCGATCGTCCTCAGCGCCGGCGTGGCGTTCGTCATCTGCGGCCTGATCCTCGGCGCCGTCACCCACACCCTCGCCCGCCAGCTGGGCGGCGAGGGGTCCTGGCAGCCGACGGTCGGCCTGTCGATGCTGGTCATGTCGATCTCGGACGCGCCGCGCCTGATCTTCGCGGTGTTCCTCGGCGGCGACAACATGTTCGTCCAGGTGCTCGGCTGGGCGACCTGGGTCGCGGCGGGCGCGCTGTTCACGTCGCTGATCAGCAAGTCGCACGACCTGCCGTGGCCGAAGGCGCTGGGCGCGTCAGCGATCCAGCTGGTGGCGCTGCTGTCGATCATCAAGCTCGGCACCCTGTAGGGAGCCGCAGCGAAGGACGAAGGGCCCGGGGGGGGGGAGGGGGGGGGGGGGGGGGGGGGGGGGGGGGGGGGGGGGGGGGGGGGGGGGGGGGGGGGGGGGGGGGGGGGGGGGGGGGGGGGAGGGGGGGGGGGGG
>NZ_JBVIGV010000013.1:0-225511 GCF_055570615.1 Streptomyces sp. NPDC031121 | reverse complement strand
GTCTCCCTTGCTCCGGTGGGGGGCGCATCACCAGTAGGCCCGAGACGGCCCACCCCGGACACGTTCCGGAAACTCGGGGCTTGACAGCCCCGGGACACCAGGCAAAAATCCGCCGCCCGTGCCGTGACCTCGTGGTCCTTCCGCCGGTGCGACCCGGCGGGCTGGTTCGTCACGCGCCGTGCGTGACAGGCCCGTTGGCGGGTGGACCGCCCGGGTCAGGAGATCGTCGAGGGCGCGGGAAGCGGCGCAGCCGACGCCCCGAGTACCTCATCACCCTGCTCGCGCCGATGCGCGCCGGCGGGCGCGGGCTGCGCGCAGGGCCGCGGGCACGGGGCGGCTCCGACCGGGGGGCATGGGGACCGGCGCGGACTGGCGGTGGGAGACGGGACGCACGGCCGCGGCCGTGCTGCTGCGCCGCCGCTCAGGCGGTGGGGGCGGT
Organism: Streptomyces sp. NPDC031121; assembly: GCF_055570615.1. Classification (NCBI taxonomy): domain Bacteria; kingdom Bacillati; phylum Actinomycetota; class Actinomycetes; order Kitasatosporales; family Streptomycetaceae; genus Streptomyces; species Streptomyces sp. NPDC031121. Next base: position 225,072 of record NZ_JBVIGV010000013.1, on the reverse strand, counting down.
GGCCGTCCCCAGGGAGTCGGCGGCCAGGAACTTCGGGGCGCTCTCCTCGTAGAAGACGTCGACCGGGCCGAGCGCGAACCCGGCCGCCGCGACCATCTCCGCCGGGCGGCGGGTCAGGTGGCAGCCGCCGAACAGGCGCTGCTGGAGCGGGTCCAGCCGGCGCTGGCGGCGCCGTACGTGCTCGTCCGCGGCCGGGGCCAGGCCGTGTTCCAGGAAGTGGAGGGTGCCGCCGGGCTTCAGGACGCGCAGGACCTCCCGCAGGGCTGCGTCGGCGTCCGGGATCGTGCACAGCGTCCACGTCGACAGGGCGGAGTCGAAGGTGCCGTCCTCGAAGGGCAGCGACTGCCCGTCCAGGCCGGCCCGCCGCACCGGCACGCGGGAGTTCTCCACGCGCTTGCGGGCCAGCCTCCAGGCGGTGTCCGACGGCTCGACGGCCGCGACCTCCGTCACCGACGGGGGGTAGAACGGCACGTTGTGGCCGCTGCCGAAGCCGATCTCCACCACGCGGCCCGTCAGCCCCGCGCAGACCCGGCGGCGCAGCGGCAGGGACGCCTTCATCCCGCATGCCGCGTTGACGATGTGCGGCAGCACGCGGTCGGTGTAGAACCCCATGGCAACCTCCGTTACGGTCCCAGCATGGCACCGCGGCCCGGTCGCCGCCGCCGCGACACAGCGGGCAATCAGCGCCCCAGCGCGCGGAGCACCGCGTCGGCCATGGCGCGCCCGCCCGCGGCATTGGGGTGGAGCGGCGCCGCGGGAGACGCCGGCAGGAAGCCCTCGACCAGCGGCGAAGCGGAACACGCGTCGTGCCCGCTGGTGGGCCCGAGGGTGTCCGCGTACAGCGCGCCCGAGTCGGCGGCGGCCCGGGCGACCCTCGCGTTCAGTCCGCCGATCACGGAGCGCAGGAAGCGGACGTCGCCCGTCGCCAGGGGCATCCGGCCCAGGCAGTCCAGCGGGTCGTCCGGCAGCACCGCCGGGTAGCCGACGACGACCACCCGGGCGCGCGGCGCCTTGGCGGACAGCGCGTTCAGCCCGTCGGCCAGCCGGGCCGCCGCCCGGTCGAGCCGCCGGTCGAGGGCGTCACCGTAGAAGTCCCGGCACGGCGCGCCGAGGGGGCGCGTCGCCGCGAGGGCCGAACAGACGCCCACGACGTCGACGAAGCCGGCGTCCGAGGTGCCGAGGTCGTTGCCGCCGAGAGTGATCGTCACCAGGGCCGTGTCGGGCGTGACGGCGTCCAGCTGGGGGCCGTTGACGGGCAGCCCGGCGCTGGTCTGCGCCGCGGTGAGGGCGTCCGCCTTGGCCCCGGTGCAGGTGGCGTCCGCGTAGGAGGACGGGGCGAGGGCGGCGGCGACGAGGCGGCCGTAGTTGCGGTCGGAGCGCAGGCAGGCGCCCGCGGTCTGGGCGGGGATGCCTGCGCCCGCGGCGTAGGAGTCGCCGAGCGCCACATAGCCGCCGGTCCCGGCGGGGGCGGTGGCGTGCGCGGGGGCGGGGAGGGCGGATGCGGCGGCGAGCACGGCGGCGGCGAGTGCGCCCGCCGCCGCCGGCCGGCGGCGGCGGGGGACGCGTACGGCAGTGTCCCCGGCGGTGGAGTCGGAGGCGGCGCGGGCGCCGGGCAGTGTTTTTGCGGAGGTGGGCACGGTTCCCCCAGGTGAGGCGGCGTGAGGACGGACACGACGCGATACCGGCCGGTAACGTCCTCGTATCGTGGGGCCCGGCCGCGGCGCGGGCCATGTACCGGCGCACAGCGCGGCTCCCGGTGCGTTGTCCCCGCGCACCATCCGCAGCCCGCCGCGCGCGGCGCTCTGTAGCCTGCGCCGCATGAGCCGCACCCCCGCCGCCCCCGCCGAGATCGCCCCCGTGGCGGCCGCCCTGCTCGCCCGTTCCGAGGAGCTGGGCGCTCGGATGGCCCGCCGCATCCGCGCCGAGGTGGGGTACTACCGGGGGGACGAGCACGTTCCGTACGGTGAGCTGGCCGCCTCCTGCCGGCGCAACTGCGAGCAGGTGCTCGGACAGCTCGTCGGCGGCCGCGCCGCGAACCCCGCGCCCGCCCGCGAGACCGGCCGGGCGCGGGCGCGCGCCGGAACCCCGCTCGGCGAGCTGCTGCACGCCTACCGGATCGGCTCCGAGGTGCTGTGGGCGGCGCTCACCGCGGAGGCCCGGTCCGCGCGGGGCCTGACCGCCGAGAGCGCCATGGCGCTCGCCGCGTGGTGGGTGAACGGGGGCCTCGCGGCCTCGGCGGGCGACGCCTACCGGGAGGAGGTCGCCGAACTGGTGCTGCGGCGGGAGCGGGAGCGCTCGGCCATGGTCGAGGCCCTGTTCAGCGGGCTGCTCACCGACCGCACGACCCTCTGGGAGGCTGCCGACGTGCTCGGACTGCCGACGGGCGGGCCCTACCTGGTGGTCGCCGCCGAGGCGCCGGGCCCCGGCCGGGAGGCGCTGCCCGGGGTGGAGGCCCGCCTCGCCGCCGAGGAACTGCGGTCGGCGTGGCGGCTGCTGCCGGACGTCCACGTCGGCGTGGTCGCCGTCCGGCGGCCCGGTGCCGACGAGGCGGTCCAGCGGGTCCTGGAGCGGTCGCTCGCCGTCCGCGTGGGCGTCAGCCCCGCCTACCGCGACCTGCGCGACACCCCGCGCGCCCTCCGGCTGGCCCGCCTCGCGCTCACCGGCCTACGGGGCCGGCCCGCGGGCATCGCGCGCGTCGACGACAGCCCGGCCGCGCTGCTGGTGGCGGCGGCCCCGGACGAGGCGGGCCGGATCGCACGGGGCGTCCTCCACGGGGTCCTGCTGCTGCCGGCCGACGAGCGGGAGCGGCTGCTGGCCACCCTGGAGTGCTGGTTCGAAACGGCCGGCTCGGCGGCCGACGCGGCGCGGCTGCTCTACTGCCACCGCAACACGGTCCGCTACCGCCTGCGCAGGCTGGAGGAGCTGACGGGCCGCTCGCTGCGCGACCCCCGGGCGGTGGCCGACCTCGCGCTGGCGATGCAGGCGCTGCGCCTGCTGCCCGGCGGGACGGCGTAACCGGGCGCGCCCGCCCTGATGCGGAACGGCCCGCTCCGGCTCGGGCGGCTACCGGCCGTCCTCCGGGGTGTCCCGCCGCGGCGGCTCCTCAGGGGCCTGCGCGCCGGGCTCGCCGGCCGGGGCCGCCGACGGCATGGCCGGCGCGGCCGGGGGCGCCGCACGCCCGGCGAGGAGGGCCTCCGCGAGGCCTTCGCGGCGGATCCGCTGGTCCACGTACAGCAGGCCCGCGACCAGCTGCATGAAGCCGACCTGGAACAGCTGGCCGGCGATCGCGCCGACCAGCGTCAGCAGGAGGACGACTCCGAGCATGGCGATCGCGCCCGCCGGGGAGACGCCGTCCTCGGCGATCGCGAAGACCGGCACGATCCCGAACGACGCGATGAGGTTGAACGGCAGCTGGATCGCGTAGCCGATCGCGAACGCCAGCATGCTGCCGACGAGCGTGATGCCGAAGACCCGCCACCAGTCGCCGCGGACCAGCGAGGCCGACCGGCTCAGTGCGGCGACCGGGCCCGCGTCCTCCAGGACGACGGCGGCAGGGGCCAGCGTGAACCGGACGGAGAGCCAGCACGCGACCGGGAACGCGGCCAGCAGCCCCAGGACGAGGGGCACCAGCAGCGCCCCCGGGGCGGCCTCCGAGGCGGTGGCGACGGCCAGCGGCGCCCACACCGCGAGGACGGCGAGTACCGGGAGGGCGGCGACCAGGGAGCTGAGGACCATCGCGCCCGCCACCGCCGGGGCCCGCCGGAACGCGGCGCGGCGCACCGCCGCGAACGTGGTGGGACTGCCGGACACCGCCTCCCGCAGGGCGGTCATACAGGCGGCGGAGGTCACCGCCATGCCCAGCATGCCCAGCACCATGAGCGCCACCAGCAGCACGGCGCCGGCCACGAGCAGCGGCACGGCGTGCTCGCGCGTCGGAGTCTCGCCGTACGGCGGGTCGAAGACGGGCTCCAGGTGCGGGACCACCGCGGCCACGGCGGCGGCCACGGCGAGGCCCGTGACGAGGACGAGCACCGCCTGGACGAGCAGCGCGACGCCGGCCATCTTCTTCCAGTGGAGGCGGAGGGTGGAGAACGCCCCGTTGACGATGTCCCCGAGGGCGAGGGGCCGCAGGGGTATCACCCCCGGCTGCGGCGGCGGGGGCGGTGCCCAGCCTCCCCAGTGCGGGGTGCCGCCCGTGCTGCCCCCGTGTGCTCCCGGCCAACTGCCTTGCGTCATGAACATGCTCCGTAGCTCGTCCCCGTGCTGAGAGACCAACCTATCCCGGCAGGTCAGGAGCATGACACTCCGTTCGGGCGGGGGCGGGCGCCTCCCCGGCGCGGGCGGCCGGAACGGCACCGGTGCCCGCGTCGACGCCCGGCCGGCTCCGGCCGCCGCCGCCCCGCGTGCGGTATACGTCCTGTGGGCGTCCGGGATCCGCCCGCGACGCCCGCGAAGGGAGTGGTGGCCCGTGGAGCGCACGACCTGCTGCGTGGTGGGCGGCGGCCCGGCCGGCATGGTGCTGGCCCTGCTGCTGGCCCGGGCCGGGGTGGAGGTGACGGTACTGGAGAAGCACGGCGACTTCCTCAGGGACTTCCGCGGCGACACCGTGCACCCGACGACGCTGTCCCTGCTGGAGGACATCGGCCTCGCCGAGCGGTTCGCGCGGCTCCCGCAGCGCCGCGTGACGACCGTCCGGCTGCCCATCGGGCCGGACAGCAGCCTGGTGACCGTCGGCAACATCGGGGCGCTGCACGGAAAGTACAACTACATCGCGATGGTGCCCCAGTGGGACCTGCTCGACCTCCTTGCCGACGAGGCCCGCAAGGAGCCGTCGTTCCGCCTGTGGACGGACACCGAGGCGGAGTCCTTCCTGGTCGAGCGCGGCCGCGTCACGGGCGTCCGCTACCGCACCGCCGACGGCGTCGCCGGCGAACTCCGCGCCCACCTGACGGTGGCCTGCGACGGCCGCGGTTCGCTGGCCCGGAACCTGCCCGAACTGGGCCTGCGGGGCTTCCCCTGCCCCATGGACGCCTGGTGGTTCCGGCTGCCGCGCCGCGAGGACGACCCCAGCGGGCTCGTCGGCGGGCTGGGGGACCGGTTCTTCAGCGCGCTCATCGACCGCGGCGACTACTGGCAGTGCGCGGCCCTCATCCCGAAGGGCGCGGACGCGCGGCTGCGCGCCGAGGGCCTGGAGCCGTTCATGGAGCGCTTCACGGGGGCGGTGCCCTGGCTCGCGGACCGCGCGCACGCGGTCGCCTCCTGGGACGACGTCAAACTCCTCGACGTCCGCCTCGACCGGCTGCGCCGCTGGCACCGCCCCGGGCTGCTGTGCATCGGGGACGCCGCCCACGCCATGTCGCCCGTGTTCGGCATCGGCATCAACCTGGCCGTGCAGGACGCCGTGGCCGCGGCCCGCCACCTGGTCGGCCCGCTGCGCGAGCACCGGGTGGGCCTGCACGACGTACGCCGGGTGCAGCGGCGGCGCTGGCCCACCACCGTGGCCGCGCAGGGCCTCCAGCGGGCCGCCCACGCCAAGGTCATCGGGCCGCTGCTGGCCGGCCGGTCCGCGTTCGACGACCCGCGCCGCGCCGCCCGGCTGGCCTCGCTGCTGACCGAGAGCCGGCTGAACCGGCTCCCGGCCTACTTCCTCGCCTACGGGGCCCTGCGCGAGCGGCCGCCGCGGGAGGCCCTCCGCTGACCGGCCGCGCCGGAACGCCGCCGTCCGCCGCGGCCGGTCAGGGGCGGCGCAGGCGGCGGTGCGTCCGCTCGCGCCGTACGTGCCGGGGACGGCACTGCCAGCACAACCAGCCCACCCCGTCGACCAGTTCGTGCGCCGGGACCGCGCCCTCCTTGCCGTTGACGCACCCCCGGCCCGCGCAGCGGATGCGCGGCGCCGCCGGCGGCCGGTCGTCCGCGCCGCGCCGCGCCGCCCTCGGCCGGTGGGTGAGGATGTACCGCTCGTCGCGGAACGGGGAGAAGCGGACCCATTCCGCGGGCACTGCGTCAGGGGCGGTGCTCACGGTGCCGCCGTGCCCGGGGCACCGCTGGTTCTTCCACCGCGTCCGCTCGGCGTGGTCGAGGCCCTCCAGGACGTACACCCACATCATCCGGCCCGCCCACACGGTCTGCTGCCCGGCGCGGTCGGACGGCACGGGGATCTCCGTCTCCACCCACACGCCCTGGCAGGGGGCGTTCGGGTCGTGCACCGTGGCGGAGCACCGGCCGCCGTCGCCGTCGGCCGCGACGCAGCGGATCCGGTCGATCCCGGCCGGCCCGAGCAGCAGGGCCCCCGCGTACGCCAGGATGTGCCGCTCGCCCGCCTCCGCGGGGCGGGCCGCGCCGCCGCCCTCGCCTCCGCCGGCCTCGTCGGGGGAGACCGGCACAGAGGCGGCGAAGCGCCCTTCGGCGACCGCCTTGCGGGTGCGCCAGGCCAGGGCGCGGCGTGCTTCGGCGAGGCCGTCGCCGTCCCCGCCGTCGTGCTCGATGCCGGGGCAGACCGCGGGGTGGGCGATCCAGCACCGGCCGCGGCCCATGTCGCCGGGCCGGGCGATGCCGCTGTCCACGCTCCAGCGCGCCCGCGGCGGCACGGCGCCGGACGGGAACTCGTAGGGGACGAGCGGGATCCGGCCGCCGTCGTACCGGTCGAAGTACCAGACGTGGTGCCCGCAGAAGGCGCAGGTGTCCGTGTTGGGGCGGCGGAGCGCCTTGGAGGGGCTGTGCGGGTTGAGCCGGAGGCCGGGCAGGCCGCCCGGCGGCTCGTCCCAGGGGGCCGGTGGCGATGTCACGCATCCGTTGTAGGCCCGCCGGCCCCCGCTGCCGCCGCCGCTCACCCCGCCGGGTGAACCGGCTCTGCCGATCGGTTGAGGTCCGGGTGCCGCGGGGTCATGCGGTGCGGCTCGCGTTGAGGTCGATCTGGCCGAAGAGGAGCGCGTAGCCGGCGGGAAGGCTCCGCAGGATGCGGGCGAGGAGGTCGGGGCCGGCGAGGCGGGCGACCACCGAGAGGACGGCGCCGGTGTCCCAGCGGGCGGTGGCCGGGCTGGTGCCGGAGCGGGTCGCGAGGTCCTTGACGAAGCCCCAGCCGGTCAGTTCCTCGTGCGAGGGCACCTGCGCGGTGAAGGCCAGTGCGGCCTGGAGGGGCAGCCGGGCGGCGAGGTCCGCCCGTTCACCGCCGGTCAGCCGGCGGCCGAGCGCGGCCAGTACCCGCTCGACGGTTTCGGCGGCGCGCTCGCTGCTGGGATAGGCGCCCTCGTAGCGCACGGCTTCCAGCATCTGCTCGTAGGTCATGTCCGGGGCCGGCCGGCGGAGGACTGCGGGCTGGTCGAACACGGTGTCTGCCTTCCTTTCGGGTCGCGGGGGATACGGTCCGGAAAGCCGGCCGGCGGCGGGGGGAGGGCCGGCCGGCGAGGGGAGGGCGGGCGGCGCCGCAGGGTTCGGCTGCTCAGCTGCCGAGCTGCTTGGGCTCGCCGCCGCCGATGGCGATCTTCCGCGGCTTGGCGCGCTCGGCGATCGGGATGCGGAGGGTCAGGACACCGGCCTCGTACTCGGCTTCGATGCGCTCGGTGTCGAGGGTGTCCGCCAGCATGATCTGCCGGGAGAAGACGCCGATGGGCCGCTCGGAGAGCTCCATCTGCGCCCGGTCCGACCGGGGCGCGGGCCGCCGCTCGGCCTTGACGGTGAGCATGTTCCGCTCGACGTCGATGTCGATCGCGTCCTTGCCGACGCCCGGGATGTCGAACGCGACCACGTACGCGTCGCCGTCGCGGTAGGCGTCCATCGGCATCACGGACGGCTTGGACCACGTGCCCTGGCCCGTGAGCTGCTGGGTGAGGCGGTCGATCTCACGGAAGGGGTCGGTGCGCATCAGCATGGGGACACCTCCTGGTTGCTCGGTAGCGGCTGCCAGTGCGCTTCGGCCCCTGTTGTAGCATGTCGTCGAAATGATGACAACACGGCGGTTCGCCGAATGGATGACATGGATGATGTCAGCGGGCTGGTGACGCACGGGACGTTGGATGAGGGTACTGACGCGCAGGCGCACGCGGCCGGTGGTGTCCGGCGGCCGCGTGCGTCCTGGTTGCGGGGTGGTCCGGTCAGTGCCGGTGCCTGAGGGCGTCCTTCCCCTTCTCCTTCGCCAGCCGGGCCTTCCCGCGGAGCTGCAGGGCACCGCCCTTCATGGTGGTGGACCTGTCGCCGAGCGCGTGCCCGACCTTCCGCATGGTCTTGCCGACGGCCTGCTCCGTCTTCGCCTTCATCTTCTCGCGGGCGCTCATGCCGGCCCCCTTCTCGTCGGGTCCCGTGCTCATCCCCGGCCCGTCCCGGTGCCCCGGCCGGCTTCCAGGAGCGGCTGCCGGTGGTGCGTCGCGGATCGCCTCGGTGAGCTCTTCGACCAGTGTTGCCGACAGGGGCGTCGGCCGCCCGGCGGGAACCCGTACGGCGAACGCGGGGTCGGGAGACCCGGATGCCCGCGGGCTCTCCGGCCGCGCGGAGCGGGTCCGCAAGCCGCGGGTCAGTGCGGCCGGCGGCCGAGGGCGCCGCGCAGGGTGGTCCCGTACCGGGTGCGCAGCCGCCGCAGCTCCCAGGCCGACAGGGCGGTGACCGAGAGGGGCGCGCCCGCGAGGAAGGCGAACCAGACGGCCTGCGGGGCGTTGACCGGAGGCCCGTCGACGGCCTGGAGCACCGACATCACCAGGACGACGACCGGGGAGAGCAGCGGCGGCAACACCTCGTGGACGTCGCCGGTCCGGAAGGCGTGGTGGACGCACAGCACCGAGGAGGCGAGGAGGAACGGCAGCAGGAAGAGGCTGCCCAGCTGGAACAGCAGGCCGAGGAGGAAGCCGACGTCGCCGGCGCCGGCGAAGAGCGGGTCCCGCAGGTCGGGGCGGAGCGCGAACCACTGGAGGCCGGCCGCCGCGATCAGGCAGCCCCACGCGGCGAGCGGGCCGCCGAGCCGCCGGCGGTAGCGGGCGCGCAGGGGAGGGCGGGCAGCCGCGAGGAAGGCCGCCACCGCGACGGGGCCCACGACCGCGAGCACCGCCGCACTGATCAGCAGGTCGGTGAGCCTGTCGTCGACGACGGCCTTGGCCTCCTCGCGCAGGGTGAACGCGTAGAACAGCCAGGCGGTGGCGGCCAGTCCGACACCGGTCCGGGCGAGCGCAACCCGGCGTATGACCGGGTCGGCGAGCCGGTCCGGCCGCCCGGGGCGGTGTACGCGGGCCGCGAGGGCGAAGGGGGCCGCGATGACGGTCACGCAGCCGTGGCGGCGGTCTCCCGGCCGGCCGGCGGGCATGCCGGGCCCCGCGCCCGCCGCCGGCCCCGGCCCCGCGCCCGTCCGCTGTCCGTACCCGCCCTGCCGTGCCACGTCCTTCTCCCGCCCCCGCCACCGTCAAGATCAACGGCAGACTGTACCGCCCCTTCCGGCCGGCGGTCCGAAGCGCCGGGGAGGCAGGGGGAATCGGCGCGGCGTGCGGTGACCGGATCCGGTGCTGCGGCCGCCATCCTCGCCGTCGCGGCCACGGGCCCGCGACGGCGGGCGGACCCGGCCGGCCGGGCCGAAGCCCGCGCCGGCGCCGCACGTTCACGGGCCGGACTGAACCGGCAGGAAGGTGACCTGCGGCGCCCCCGTCCGCGGGTGCACGGCGACCTCGCCCTCCACCCCGTACACCTCGGCCAGCAGCTCCGCGGTCAGCACCTCCGCCGGTGTGCCCGAGGCGGTCACCCCGCCGCCGCACAGCACGTAGAGCCGGTCGCAGTAGGAGGCGGCGAGGTTCAGGTCGTGCAGGGCCACCAGCACGGTCGCCGGCAGCCGCCGCAGCAGCCCGAGCACCTCCAACTGGTGCCGGATGTCGAGGTGGTTGGTCGGCTCGTCCAGGACCAGCAGAGACGGCTGCTGGGTCAGCGCCCGGGCGATGAGCACCCGCTGGCGCTCGCCCCCGGACAGCTGCCCGAACGGGCGCTCCGCCAGCCCGGCCGCGTCCACCGCCTCCAGCGCCCGGGCGATCAGGCGGGCGTCCTCGGCGGTGTCGGCGTCCAGCAGCCGCTTGTGCGGGGTGCGGCCCATGGCGACCACCTCCCGCACCGTCATCTCGAAGTCGCCGCCGGGCTCCTGCACCACCGCGGCGACGGTGCGGGCGAGTTCCCGCACCGGCAGCGCCCAGGCGTCGGAGCCGTCCACCAGCACCTGCCCGGCCCGGGGGCGCAGCACCCGGTAGACGGAGCGCAGCAGGCTGGACTTGCCGCTGCCGTTCGGCCCGACCAGGCCGACCACCTCGCCGGGCCGGGCCGTCAGTGACACCTCCCGCACCAGCCGGTGCGCGCCGGCGGTGAGGGTGAGCCGCTCCACAGCCAGATCGGTCGCGTTCATGCCGCCCCCCGGGCGTCCCGGCGGCGGGCGTCCCGCCGCATCAGCCACAGGAAGAACGGGCCCCCGCACAGGGCCGTCAGCACGCCGACGGGAATCTCCATCGGTGCGGCGACGGTGCGGGCGGCGATGTCCGCCCAGACCAGGAACACCGCGCCGGCCAGCGCCGCCGTCGGCAGGACCCTGCGGTGGTCGCTGCCGACGAACAGCCGGACGGTGTGCGGCAGGATCAGGCCGACGAACCCGATGGGGCCGGCGGCCGCCACCAGCACCCCGGTGACCAGCGAGAGCAGGACGAACATGCGGGCCCGGAAGCGGGCCACGTCCAGCCCCATGGTGGTCGCCGGCTCCTCGCCGGTCAGCAGCAGGTTCAGCGGCCTGGCCTGGACGAGGAGTACGGCGGTGCCGAGCAGCAGTGCGGCGGCGGGCAGCCACAGGGTGCTCCACTGCACGCCGCCGAGTCCGCCCAGCGTCCAGGCCAGGACCGTGCGGGCCTCGTTGCCGCGGCCGGCGGTCAGCAGCAGCAGGTCCATCACCGCGGTGAGCACCGACGCGAAGGCCACACCGGAGAGCACCAGGCGCACCGGCGTGATCCGGCCCCCGGCGCGCGCCGTGGTGTAGACGAGCAGCAGCGTCACGAGCGCGCCGGCGAAGGCGGCCAGCGACAGCGACACCGCGCCGAACAGCGTGAACCCGAAGACGATCACGGCGACCGCGCCGAGGGAGGCCCCGGAGGACACGCCCAGCAGGTACGGCTCCGCGAGCGGGTTCCGTACGAGGGCCTGCATCGCGGTGCCCACCACCGCGAGCCCGGCCCCGGTGACGGCGCCGAGCAGGACGCGCGGCGCGCGCACGTCCAGCACGATGTGCTCGCGGGCCCGCGACCACGCCGGCTCGGACCGGTCGGCGCCGAGGGCGTGGCCGACGATGCCCCAGACCTCGCCGGGCGGCACGTGCACCGAGCCGATGGCGAGTCCGGCGGTCACGGACAGGAGCAGCAGGACGCCCAGGCCCGCGAGGACGAGCGGGAACCGGGCCCGGCCGGTGCGCCGGGCCGGGGCGCGGCCGTCCTCCCCGGCCCGGCCGGCCGGGGCTTCCTCCCGCGGCCGGGCCGCGGCGGCGGCCGTCACCGGAAGCGCTCGGGGTGCAGGCCGCGGGCCAGGTCCTCGACCGCGTACGGCGGGCGCACGCCGACGAGGGTGGCGGTCAGCGGCACCACCACGAAGCGCTTGTTCCTGATCGCGGGAACGTCGGCGAGGGCGGGCTGGGAGAGCAGGAAGTCCTTCTTCTGCTGCACGCTGCCGGCGCCGGCGTAGTCGTAGATGGCGATGACCTCGGGCCTGCGCTCGACGACCTGCTCCCAGGAGACGTCGCCGAAGACCTCGCCGAGGTCGTCGAAGACGTTGCGCCCGCCGGCCAGCCTGATGATCTCGGTGCCGAGGCTCTTGCCGCCGGCGGTGAACGCCGCCTTGTCGCCGCTGTCGTAGACGAACACGGGCACGGCGGGGGCGCCCTCCACGGCCTTGCCGGTCTTCTCGATGCGGGCCCGCAGGTCGGCGACCAGGGCGTCGGCCCGGTCCCTGACGCCGAAGATGCCGCCGATGGTGCGGATCTCCTCGTAGGCGTCCTCCATGGACACCTGCTTCTTCCCGCAGTACTCGCGGTTGAGGTAGGTGTCGATGCCGGCGTCCGCGAACGCCTTGCGCGACCGTCCCTCCTTCTCCGCGAAGGCGCTGCCGTAGCCGCCGTACACGAAGTCGGGCTCGGCGTTGACGACGGTCTCGAAGGAGGGCTCCTTCGCCGCGAGCTGCTTGATGCCCTTGAAGTCCTGCTCGTGCTGCGGCAGGACGGGCGAGTCGGGGAAGGCGGTGCCCGCCATGCGGTCCTTCAGTCCGAGCGCCAGCATCAGCTCGGCCGGGTGCTGGTGGATGGTGACCGCCCGGGCGGGCGGCCTGTCGTAGGTGGTGCGGGTGCCGCAGTTGTCGACGGTGAGCGGGAAGCCCGCCGCCGGAGCGGCCGCGGGCCTGCCGTCCTCCCCGGCCGGATCGGTGCCGCCGCCGCAGCCGGCGGCCAGCACCGGGACCAGGGCGGCGGCCGCGGCCGCGCGCAGGGCGCGGCGGTGCGACGGGCGGCGGGACGGGGGGAGTTGCAGGGAGCCGGGCATGCCGACGTACACGTAGAGCCTCCTGGGGAGTCCGCGCTCCTCGGAACGGGCCCGCGACAGGCCAGTTTCCTGACTCCCGGATCGGCGTTCCCCCCGCCTTCCCACGCCGTGCGCGCAGTGGCTTCTGAGGGGCTGCTCCCCGGTCACAGTGGCGGGACCGTGCCGGACTTGCACCGGCTTCCTGTCTCCCGTCGCGGCGATGACCTGGAGATATTACATTCCGGTCACTTGGGCGTGAAGGGCGCACATGCCGGGGCTCGCGCCGGGGACGTGCGCCGCTGCGCCGCAACCCGCGCCGACGGGCCCGCCCGTTACCAGCGGCACCCCGACCGCGGCAAGCCGCTGCACGAAGTCCTCACCCGGCGGCGCCCGCCCCCGCCCCTCGGGAGGCGCGGCTCCCCACCCCGTCCGCCTCCCCCTCGGACGGCGCGCCCGCCCCCCGAAAGGACGCCCGGAGCGTGTGACCTGTCGGTGTGGCAGCCGCGCCGCGGGCGCCGTGCGCGGTAGGTCTGGGGGTCGCCGCCCGGAGCAGGGCGGCCGCCCGCAGTTCGCAGCAGGAGGCAAGATGGCCAAGGGCACGGTCAAGTGGTTCAGCGCGGAGAAGGGGTTCGGCTTCATCGCCCAGGACGGGGGAGGACCGGACGTCTTCGCCCACTACTCGGGAATCGCCGGAAACGGCTACCGCGAGCTCATGGAGGGCGAGCAGGTCAGCTTCGACATCACCCAGTCGGACCGGGGCCTTCAGGCGGAGAACATCATCCGCCACTGACGGCCCTCCGGTACCGGCGGCAGGTCTTCCTGGTCACAGCACTAGGCGGGGCGTTCCGTGGGTAGGGGCCTGCCGTGGACAGCGAGCACCGTGCCCTGCAAGCGGCCCGCCTCATCGAGGAGATCCTCCAGGCGGCGCACCGCGGCGACGACCGCCGCATCGACACCCTCCTCGCCCGCCTGGCCCAGGTCGGCAAGATCCGGGACCTCTTCGCCCTGCGCGAGCGGCTCTACGGGCTGCGGCCCGCCCTGCCGCCCGCCCGGCCCCCGGCGGCCCCCGGCGCGCTCCCCGCACGCTGAGCCGCCGGGGAGCCGGACCGGCCCCCGGCGCGCCGGTCAGGGGGCGCACTCCGTGTCGCGGGCGGGCAGTATGCCGTCCCGCAGGTAGTCGTTCGCCGCCTGACGGGCGCACGGGCCGTGCGGCGAGCCGAGGATCCCGTGCGTGCGGACGGGGACGGTCACCAGACGGGAGCCGCGCATCCTGCGGTGCATGCCCAGCCCGCCCTCGTACGGGGTGCGGGTGTCGCCGGCGGCCTGGAGCTGGAGGGCGGGCACGTCGTTGCGGATCTCCGGGAACCCCTCCCGCGGCCTCTCCCGCCAGAAGGCGCACGGCACGGGGCCGTTCACCAGCGGCCCGAACACCGGCTGTTCGGGGCGCGCCCGTTCGACGGCGCGCCGGTACCAGTCGGGGTCGCGCGGGGTCGTGACGTCGCCGCAGACGGTCGCCATGGCGGCGGAGAGGTCCGTGTCGGCCCCCGTGGCGCTCGGCCGCAGCAGGGCCGTCAGTACGGCGCGGAGGTCCTCGGAGGCCTCGACCGGCCGCCCCTCCGCCGCGTCGAGGAGTTGGCGCAGCGCGGCGGCGTACAGCGCGTTGTCGGCCTCGTCCATGCCGTACGCGTGCAGGACGAGCGGCAGTACGTGGTCGTCCACGTGGAAGCCGGCCACGGGTACGGGCCGCTCCGCCGCCTTCCGCACCAGGCCCTCGACGGTGGCGCGGACGGCCGCCGCGGTGGATCCGAGGCCGTGGCCGGGGTGCCGGGCGGCCCAGGCGGCGAAGTCGTCGAGCGCCCGCTCGCCGGCCGGGCCCATGGCCTGCTGTGCCCGCATCCAGTACGCGGCGGGGTCGGGCGCGCTGTCCAGCACCAGCCGGTCGACGCGTCCGGGGAACATCTGCGCGTACACCGCGCCGAGGACGGCGCCGTAGGACTGGCCGAAGAACGACGTCTTCCGCTCGCCCAGCACACTGCGGACGAGGTCCATGTCCCGGGCCGTGTTGCGGGTCGTCAGGTGCGGCAGTACGTCCGGGTGCTTCTTCCAGCAGGCGTCCGCGTCGGCCTTCGCCATCCGCAGGCCCTCCTCGAAGCCCGCCCGGTCCGCGCCCGCGGACCGCAGCCACGTCCCCCGCTCCAGCCCGCAGTCCAGCGGACTGCTGGCGCCGAGGCCGCGGGTGTCCATCCCGATGACGTCGTACGCCGCCGCGGTGTCGGGGGCCATCCAGGACCGCACGTCGGCCGGCACGGCGAGGCCCCGGGTGCCGGGCCCGCCCGGATTGGTCTGGAGGATGCCGCGGCGCTTCGCCGGGTCGGCGGCCCGGATCCGCGAGACCGCCATGCGGAGCGTGCGTCCGCGGGGGCGCGTAGTCCAGGGGCACGGTGACCGCCGTGCACTCCAGCCCTTCGGGGGCACGGTCGAGCCCGGGGCAGGCGGCCCAGGAGAGCGGCTGGCCGCGGAACCGCTCCAGGCCGTCGGCGGGGGCCGCCGAGGCGGCCGGGGCGGCGCCGGGTGCCGGTCCGGCGGCGAGGGAGAGGGCGAGGGCGGCGACGGCCGCGGGGCGCTTCATGGCCCTCACGCTAGGGACGGACCGGGCCGTCCCTCCATGGGGTGCGGCCCCCGCCGCGGGCTGCGGCGGGCCCCCCGCCGCCGGTGGGGTGAACCCCCGCATGGGGACCCGGCGGCGGGGCAGGCGGCGGAGGAGTCCGGACACCCGGTCCGGACTGCGTCCGGGAGGCAGACCATGGGACACGGTGGAGACGTGGTGCAGGAGCTCACCGCCGACCACGACGAGGTGAAGGAGTTCTTCGGCCGGCTGCAGACCGCCGCGGACGGCCGCGAGCGGCGGCGGATCGCCGACCGGCTGACCATCGAACTCGTACGGCACTCGGTCGCGGAGGAGCAGTACCTCTACCCGGCCGTGCGCGAACACCTCGACGGCGGCGACCTGATCGCCGACAAGGAGATCGCCGACCACACCCGCGTCGAGGAGATGCTGAAGGAGCTGGAGGCGATGGACCCGGGCGAGGCGCGGTTCGCGAGCTGCGTGGACGCCCTGCGGACCGAGGTCCTCGCGCACATCCGGGACGAGGAGGAGAACCTCTTCCCGACGCTGCGCCACAACTGCTCCCAGGAGGCGCTCGACGAACTCGGCGACCGCATCCGCCGGGCGAAGAAGACCGCCCCGACCCGCCCGCACCCGGGCAGCCCCTCCACACCCCCCGCGAACAAGCTCCTCGCGCCGGGCATGGGCATGGTGGACCGCGTCCGGGACTTCGTCACCGGCCGGGGCAAGACGGACTGACCGCAGCGCGCCGAGCCCGCCGCCCAGCCGCGCCGCCGACTCCCCGAAGCCGGCGGCGCGGCTGTCGGCGGCAACGCGCGTCCTCCGCGCCCTCCACGGCCCGGCGCCCCGCTGCCGCCGGGCTCCGTCACCGAGGACGTGCAGCGGCCCGCCCCCGGGCGACGTACGCAGCCGGGGGCGGGCCGCAGCGCGGGCAGCGTGCCTCAGCCGGCGCCGAAGCGCCCCCACACGCGGTGCTCGGGCAGCAGCCGGGCCAGCCGGCCGAACGCGTCCGTGCCGTCCGATCCGAGGGCGACGCCCTCGGCGCCGGCCGGCACGCCCGCGGCTTCCAGCAGCCGTTCCGCGCCGTCCCAGCCGCCCAGCGCCTTGCCGTGCCGGTACGCCTCGCCCAGCAGCAGCACCATGCGCGGGTCGGCGCCGTCGGCCTGCGGCAGCGCCGCCTTCGCGTCGAGGGCTCCTGCCGCGTCCGCCGCCGGAGCGGGGACACCGGCGAAAAGCAGGGCGTCGTACTCCACCGAGCGGGCCGTGGCGAAGGTGCGCTGGACGGTCAGCGCGTCCCCGTCGGAGCCGACGGTCCCGCCGGACGGCCCGATGACCAGCGGCAGCATGCCCGCCTCGGTGGCGGCGTCGCGGGCGGCCCGCACCTCGGAGAGGTCCCCCGTCCCGTCGGTGACGATCCCGAGGGTGCGGCCGTCGACCGGCCATGTGGAGCCCACCTGGGAGAGGGCCGGGCTGGGCTCGGGGTCGGCGAGCGGAACGGTCGCTTCGGGCGCCGGCAGGCCGAGCCCCTCCGCGACCCTCGCGCACAGCACCGGGTCGATGTTCGCCAGCACGCCCAGCTGCCGCTCCTTGACGGCCTGCTCGTAGCACTTGCCCAGTTCGAAGGTGTACGCGGCGATGATGTGCTCGCGCTCCGGCTGCGACATGCTCAGCCAGAACTGCCTCGGCTGCGTGAAGTGGTCCGCGTACGACAGCGGCGCCTCGCGGACCTTGCTCGCGGCGGGGACGGTGACGGGCGTCTCCACAAACGCCCCCGCCTCCGCGCCCGCGAGGAACGGGCAGCCCCCGTCCAGGCTGTTGGGGTGGTACGGGGCCACCCCGGTGTGCACGGCGGTCTGGTGCATCCCGTCGCGCAGCATGTCGTTGACGTCCGTGTGCGGGCGGTTGATCGGGAGCTGCGCGAAGTTGGGGCCGCCCAGGCGGGTGATCTGCGTGTCGAGGTAGGAGAAGAGCCGCCCGGCGAGCAGCGGGTCGTCCGTGACGTCGATGCCCGGCACGAGGTGGCCGACGTGGAAGGCGACCTGCTCGGTCTCGGCGAAGAAGTTCTTCGTGTTGGCGGTGAGCGTCAGCAGCCCGATCGGCTGCACCGGCGACAGCTCCTCCGGCACGATCTTGGTGGAGTCCAGCAGGTCGATACCCTCGAACGCCTGTTCGGGTGTGTCGGGGAAGACCTGCACGCCCAGCTCCCACTGCGGGAACGCACCCGCCTCGATCGCGTCGAAGAGGTCCCGGCGGTGGAAGTCCGGATCCACGCCGCCGAGGAGCTGCGCCTCCTCCCACACCAGGGAGTGCACGCCCAGTTTCGGCTTCCAGTGGAACTTCACCAGGGCCGTCCCGCCCGAGGCGTTGACCATGCGGAAGGTGTGGACGCCGAAGCCCTCCATCATCCGGTACGAGCGGGGGATGCCGCGGTCCGACATGTTCCACAGCGTGTGGTGGGCTGCCTCGGTGTGCAGGGAGACGAAGTCCCAGAACGTGTCGTGGGCGCTCTGCGCCTGCGGGATCTCCCGGTCCGGATGCGGCTTCCCGGCGTGGATGACGTCCGGGAACTTGACGGCGTCCTGGATGAAGAACACCGGGATGTTGTTCCCGACGAGGTCGAAGGTGCCCTCCTCGGTGTAGAACTTCGTCGCGAAGCCCCGGGTGTCGCGCACGGTGTCCGCCGACCCGCGGGAGCCCAGCACGGTGGAGAAGCGCACGAAGACGGGCGTCTCGACGTCCTTGGCGAGGAAGCGGGCCTTGCAGATCTCCGTGGCCGTGCCGTAGCCGGTGAAGACGCCGTGGGCGCCCGCGCCGCGGGCGTGCACCACCCGCTCGGGGATCCGCTCGTGGTCGAAGTGCATGATCTTCTCGCGCAGGTGGTGGTCCTGCAGCAGGACCGGGCCGCGCGGGCCCGCCTTCAGCGAGTGGTCCGTGTCGTACAGCCGGGTCCCCTGCGCGGTGGTCAGCCAGGGCCCGCCCTGCGCCCGCCGGTCCTGGCCGGCGCCGGTGGGCTGCCCGGTCGGTCCGACCGTCGCGGGCCCCTCCTGGTCGGGCTTCGGGGGCAGGGGCCCGCCGGGCTCGGTCGGCTCGGGCACCTGCGGCGGGACCGGCCCCGGGCTGCCGGGCACGGGGGCGCCGGCGGCGTTCGCGGGGTTCTTCTCTGCCATGGAGTGCTCCAGACGTCGCGGTGGCATCGGACGGCCGCCGGGGAGATCCCCCGCCGGCCCGGGTCCCCGGGCGCCTGCCCCGGCAGGCCGCCCCGATGCGTCCCCGGCCGCCGGACCTACCTGCGCGTCCCGCCGCCCGGCAGGAACTCCCGGACCTTGGCCTTCAGCCCCTGCCGGACGACGGCCCCGCGGTCGCTGTCACCGCGCAGCACCGCCTCGGCGGCCGCGGTGATCTGGTCCCACGTCGCGTGCGGCGGGATCGGCGGCACGGCCGGGTCGGTGCGGAAGTCGATGACGTACGGCCGGTCCGCGTCCAGGGCCCGGCGCCAGGCCGGCACCACGTCCTGCGGGTCCTCCACCCGCTCGCCGCCCAGCCCGAACAGGGCGGCCGCCTCCGCGTACGGCACGTCCGGGATGCTCTGCGAGGCCTCGAACTGCGGGGCGCCCTGCAGGGCCCGCATCTCCCACGTCACCTGGTTCAGGTCGCCGTTGTTCAGCACCGCGACGACCAGGCGCGGGTCGGACCACTCGCGGTGGTACTTCGCGGCGGTGATCAGCTCGGCCATCCCGTTCATCTGCATCGCCCCGTCGCCGACGAGCGCGATGGCCGGCCGGTCGGGGCAGGCGAACTTCGCGCCGATCGCGTACGGCACCCCCGGGCCCATCGTGGCGAGCGTCCCCGACAGGGAGCCGCGCATCCCGTCGCGCAGCCGCAGGTGCCGGGCGTACCAGTTCGCGGCCGACCCGGAGTCCGCGGTGACGATGGCGCCCTCCGGCAGCAGCCCGTCCAGCGCGTGCACCACGAACTCGGGGTTGAGCGGGTCCGCCGTCGCCTCGGCCCGCCCCTCCATCACCTTCCACCAGCGCGCCGTGCCCTTCTCGATCCCGGACCGCCAGGCCCGGTTGCCGCGGCGGCGGCGCAGCAGCGGCAGCAGGCGCCGCAGCGTCTCCGCGGCGTCCCCGACGACGTTCAGCTCGAACGGGTAGCGCAGGCCGACCATGCCCGGCTCGATGTCGATCTGCACCCCGCGGGCCTGCCCGAACTCGGGCAGGAACTGCGTGTACGGGAAACTGGAGCCGACCACCAGCAGGGTGTCGCAGTCCCGCATCATCTCGTACGACGGGCGCGTGCCCAGCAGGCCGATCGCCCCGGTGACGTACGGCAGGGTGTCCGGCAGGGCGTCCTTGCCGAGCAGCGCCTTCGCGACGCCCGCGCCGAGCACCTCGGCCACCTGCTCGACCTCCGCCCGGGCCCGCCGCGCCCCCTGCCCGATGAGGATGGCCGGCCGCTCGCCGGAGTTGAGGATCTCCGCCGCCCGCTCCAGGTCCTCGTCCGCCGGCACGGGCGCGTAGCGGCCGAGGCCCAGACTGGAGGGGACCTGCTTGAACTCGTGCGCGGGCGGCTCGTAGTCGAGGTCCTGCACGTCGGCGGGGACGATGACCGCCGTGGGCGCGCGCCGGGACGCGGCGATCCGCATGGCCCGGTCCAGGACGCCCGGCAGCTGCTGCGGCACGTTGACCGTCTCGCAGTAGTCGGACGCGACGTCCTTGTACAGGGCCGCCAGATCCACCTCCTGCTGGTACGAGCCGCCCATCGCGGTGCGGTCGGTCTGCCCGACGACGGCCACCACCGGGACGTGGTCGAGCTTCGCGTCGTACAGGCCGTTCAGCAGGTGGATCGCGCCCGGGCCGGAGGTGGCGACGCACACGCCCGTCCGGCCGGAGAACTTGGCGTACCCGACGGCCTGCATCGCCGACATCTCCTCGTGCCGGGACTGCACGAACCGCGGCCTGTCCTCCGCGCGGCCCCAGGCGGCCAGGAGGCCGTTGATGCCGTCCCCCGGATAGCCGAAGACGTACTCGACACCCCACTCCCGCAGGCGCTGCAACAACTGGTCGGCGACCTTCATCGGGCTGCTCCCTCCACGTCCGGTCCCATGGCCCGTCCGGCGCGCCTGCCCCGGGGCGCCCGCCCTACACGGGCCGCCGCGCGCCCGGCACCCGCCCGGCTCAGCCCTCGACGCCGGTCGCGTCGTGCGCCGACCCCACCGGCTTGGACTCCGGCGAACCGCGCTGGCGCAGGTAGACCGAGAGGATGACCATGGCCGCCACGGCCAGCAGCTCCGACTGCCAGTTCTGCAGCGTCCGGTCCCAGAAGTCCGGGGAGACCACGTACGCGCCCCAGCCGATCGGATCCTGGAGCCGGCGCAGCTGCTGCTCGTCGTAGGCCGCCATGCCCGATATCGACTGGGCCGCCCACGACAGCAGGAACACCGCGCCCATGACCAGGCCCAGCGAGCGCGAGTACAGCCCCTGCCGCCAGTCCTTCGTGCCGGCCCAGCGTGGCGAGTCCGCCCGCGCGTGGTCGCCGGCGCGCTGGTCGCGGTCGGACTCGGTGCCGACCTTGTGAAGCTCCTTCGACTCGGGGGAGCCGCGCTGGACCAGCCACACCGTGCCGAAGATGAACAGGAAGAACTGAAGGAACTCCGACTGCCAGTTCTCGCTGACGTCCACGGCGAAGTCCGAGGACGTCAGGTAGTCGCCCAGGCCGATCTGCTGGAGTCCGTCCGCGGCGAGGCCCTCGTTGAACTGGGCGTGCCCGGCCAGCGCCTGGAGGAAGAGGACGACGAGGAACGCCGAACCGAACGCCAGCGTCAGGCTGTTGTCCCGCCAGAAACTCCCGCCCTCCCGGCCCCGGGTGCCGTCCCCGCTCACCGGTGCATCGCCCCGATCGCGATGAAGTACCCCAGCCCGCCCACGATCACCACCAGACAGGCGACGAACAGACCCCGCATCCTCAACCGCCCTTCACTTCGCACGCGTACGGCTGCTCCCCGCGCGGTGTGCAGCCCGCGGCGACCACCCGCCACCCGTCCGCGAACTGCGACAGGAACAGCCGGTCCCGGCCCGCCCGGACCAGGGCCTGCCGCCCGTACACCCGGGGCCCGCCGACCGCAGTGGACACCGGCAGGTCCGCGCCCTCCAGCGCGTCCGGGCAGGGCTTCCGCTCGTCCTGCTCCAACTGCTTCCGGGTCTCGGGGGCGAGCAGGCCGCACGCCGCCGCGTAGTCACCGGAGGCCAGCGCCCGCTCGAAGGCGCGTCCGGCGCCCACAGCCCCGGCCTGGCGGCCTTCGGCCGCGCCGCAGCCCGCCAGCGGCACCACCAGCAGCACCACCAGCAGCCCGGCCGGCGCGGCGGCGCGTACGGCCGCCGCCCGCCGGGCCGCGGGCCCTCGCGTCCCCTGCCCATCCACGCGCGCCTCCCCGGAAGTGGCGGGGGCCGCGGAACGGCGGCCCGCCGTGGGTTCCCCCTACCCGCCGCCCCCCGCGCCCGCCGCCCTCCCCCAGCGGAATCGCCCGCCTGGCCCAGCTCCGTGCGCCCGTCCGCCGCAGCGCCCGCCGCGACACGGCCGGACGGGCCCGCACCTGCGGGCGTACCGGCGGCACAGGTGGTTACCTGGCCTTCCGCCGGGACGGCCCGGCACCGCCCGGCGGGGACGCGGCCACCCCGATCGTGCATCCGTACGGCCCGTTCCTCCGGAAGAGGCAGTGTGCAGGTGGTCGCAACGTCCGGAAGGGGGCCCATGGCCGGCACGCAGGCGGAGGCGGGCGGCAGGCGCACCGCGGACGGGGACGCGGCCGGCGCCCCCGCGACGGAGGCCGACGCGGCCGCGGCCGGCGCCGTCGAGGACGCGCTCCGCGCCCACGTCGCCGAACGGCTCGCCGAAGCGCACGCCACGGACGCGGCGTTCGCCCACGACGTCGCCGGACGCGTACGGGACATCGTCCTGCGCGGCGGCAAGCGGCTGCGGGCCCGGCTGCTGTGGTGGGGATGGCGCGCCTGCGGCGGACCCGCCGCCGGCCCCGGCGCCGACCGGGCCCGGGACCTGGCCGTCGCCCTCGAACTGCTCCAGGTGTGCGCCGTCGTCCACGACGACGTCATGGACCACTCGCCCGTCCGCCGCGGAGGCCCCTCCGCCCACGCCGACTTCGCCCTGCACCACACCCGTTCCGGCCTGCGCGGCTCCGCCGACGCCTACGGCACCGCCGGCGCGATCCTGGTCGGCGACCTCGCCCTCGCCTGGGCCGACGACCTCGCCGCCGCCACCGCGCTGGCCGTCCCCCACGGAACCCGGATCCACCGCGAATGGCGCGCCCTGCGCGCCGAGATGGCCGCCGGCCAGTACCTCGACCTCCGGGCGGCCGCCACCGGCTCCACCGGGCTCGACGAGGCCGTCCGGATCGCCCGCCTCAAGAGCGCCCTCTACACCGTGGAGCGACCGCTCGCGCTCGGGGCGGCGCTCGCCGGCGCCCCCGAGCGGACCACCTCCGTCCTGCGGTCCGCGGGCCGCTGCGCCGGGCTCGCCTTCCAGCTCCGCGACGACCTCCTCGGCGTGTTCGGCGACCCGCGCGACACCGGCAAGCCCGCCGAGGACCTCCGCGCGGGCAAGCTCACCTACCTGCGGGCCCTCGCCGTCCGGCTGGCCGCCCGCTCCGGCGACACCGCCGCCCTGCACGCGCTCACCGCGGCCCCCGGACCGCACACCGGCGGCACCGGGGCCCCCGCGGCGGCCGCCCGGGAGGCCCTCGAACGCACCGGCGCCCGCGAGGTCGTCGAGGCCAGGATCGCCCGCCTCGTCCGCACCGGCGAACGCCGCCTCGCCGAACTCCGCGCCGAACCGGACGCCGTGGCCGCCCTCGCGGGACTCCTCGCCCAGGCCGCAGGAGTCGACACGGCCGCCGCCGCCGCGGGAGGCCGCCGATGAGGACCGTCCCCGGCCGTACGGACCACGTCGTCGTCGTCGGCGCCGGCCTGTCCGGCCTGTCCGCCGCGCTCCACCTGCTCGGCGGCGGCCGCCGCGTCACCGTCGTCGAACGGGAGGACGGGCCCGGCGGCCGCGCCGGCCGCGCACGGCTCGGCGGCTACCTCCTCGACACCGGCCCCACCGTGCTGACCATGCCCCACCTCGCCGACGAGGCGTTCGCCGCCGTCGGCGACTCGCTCGCCGCCCGCGTCGAACTGACCCCGCTGCACCCCGCCTACCGCGCGCGGTTCGCCGACGGGACCGCCCTCGACGTCCACACCGACGCCGACGCCATGGAGGAGGAGGTCCGCGCCTTCGCCGGACCCCGCGAGGCCGCCGGCTACCGCAGCCTGCGCACCTGGCTGACATCCCTCTACCAGGCCCAGATGCGGCGCTTCATCGACACCAACTTCGACTCCCCGCTCCAGCTCCTCCACCCCGACCTCGCCCGGCTCGCCGCCCTGCGCGGCTTCGGACGGCTCGACGCGCAGATCGGGCGCCACCTGGCCGACCCCCGCCTGCGCCGGGTGTTCTCCTTCCAGTCGCTGTACGCGGGCGTGCCGCCCGCCCGCGCCCTCGCCGCGTACGCCGTCATCGCCTACATGGACACCGTTGCCGGCGTCTACTTCCCCAAGGGCGGCATGCACGCCCTGCCGGCCGCGATGGCCGACGCCGCCCGCGCCGCAGGCGCCGAGTTCCGGTACGGCACCGGCGCCGCCGGCCTGCGCACCGCGGCAGGCCGGGCCACCGCCGTGCGGCTCGCGGACGGCGAGGAGATCCCCTGCGACGCCGTCGTCCTCACCCCCGACCTGCCCGTCGCCTACCGGCTGCTGGGCCGCCCCCCGCGCCGCCCGCTCCGGCTGCGGCACGCCCCGTCCGCGGTCGTCCTCCATGCCGGCACCCGCCGCACCTGGACCGGCCTCGGCCACCACACCATCTCCTTCGGCGCCGCCTGGAAGCGCACCTTCGACGAGATCACCCGGACCGGCCGCCTCATGAGCGACCCGTCGCTCCTCATCACCCGGCCCACCGCCCACGACCCCGCGCTCGCCCCGCCGGGCCGCCACCTGCACTACGTGCTCGCGCCCTGCCCCAACACCGCGACCGGCCCCTCCGCCGCCACGTGGCGGGACCTCGGCCCCCGCTACCGCGACAGCCTCGTACGGGAGCTGGAACGCCGCGGCCTGGACGGCTTCGACGCCGCCACCGAGGAGGAACTGCTCGTCACCCCGGCCGACTGGACCGCCCTCGGGCACGCCGCCGGCACGCCGTTCTCCGCCGCCCACACCTTCGCCCAGACCGGCCCGTTCCGCCCCCGCAACCTGGTCGGCGGCGTCGAGAACGCCGTGCTCGCCGGATGCGGAACCACCCCCGGCGTCGGCGTCCCCACCGTGCTGATCAGCGGCAAGCTCGCCGCCCTGCGCATCCTCGGACCCGGGCGGGAGCGCCGCCCGTGACCCGCCGCGAACTCGACGCCGCCGGCATCGCCGACCCGCAGCTGCGCGCCGCCTACCGGCACTGCCGCCGGCTCAACGCCCGGCACGGGCGGACGTACTTCCTCGCGACCCGGCTGCTGCCCGTGCACCACCGCCCCGCCGTGCACGCCCTCTACGGCTTCGCACGCTGGGCCGACGACATCGTCGACGACCTGGCCTGCCGGACCCCGCCGCAGGTCCGCGACGCCCGGCTCGCCCGGCTCGCGGACGCCCTCGACGACGGCCTGCGCACCGGCCGCAGCAGCGAGCCCGTCGTGCGCGCGCTCGCCCACACCGCCGACCGGTACGCGATCCCCGCCGCGCACTTCACCGACTTCATGGCCTCCATGCGCGACGACCTCACCGTCACCGACTACCCCACCTACGCCGAGCTGCGCCGCTACATGCACGGCTCGGCCGCCGTCATCGGACTCCAGATGCTGCCCGTGCTCGGCACCGTCGCCCCGCGCGAGGAAGCCGCCCCGCACGCCGCCGCGCTCGGCGTCGCCTTCCAGCTCACCAACTTCATCCGGGACGTCGGCGAGGACCTCGACCGCGGCCGGGTCTACCTGCCGGGCGACCTCCTCGCCGCACACGGCGCGGACCGAGCCCTCCTGGAGTGGAGCCGGGCCACCGGCCGGCCCGACCCGCGGATCCGCGCCGCCCTGGAGGCCGCGGCCGACCTCACCCGCGGCGTCTACCGGGAGGCGGAGCCGGGCATCGCCATGCTCGACCCCCGCTCCCGCCCCTGCATCCGCACCGCGTACCGGCTGTACGGCGCCATCCT
The DNA here is from genome assembly GCF_055570615.1 of Streptomyces sp. NPDC031121. Classification (NCBI taxonomy): domain Bacteria; kingdom Bacillati; phylum Actinomycetota; class Actinomycetes; order Kitasatosporales; family Streptomycetaceae; genus Streptomyces; species Streptomyces sp. NPDC031121. The sequence continues at coordinate 199,713 of NZ_JBVIGV010000013.1, read as the reverse complement.
GGACGCCGTCGCGGCCGACGGGTACGCCGTCGTCCACCGCCGGGCGGTCGTACCGCGGCGGCAGCGGGCCCGAGAAGCGGCGGCCGGCCTCGCGGGCGTCGTCGCGGCACGGCTGCGCGCCCGCCGGACGCCCGCGCCGCGGGAGGCAGCCGCCGCAAGGGGAGAGGGTGGGACGGCATGACGGATGCCGGAGGAGCACGGCGCGGGCGGCGCAGGCTGCCGCTGCGGGCGGGTCGGCGCGTGCCCTGGGAGCGGCAGGCCCCCACGTGGCGCGAGGCCAGGCCGGCGCTCATCGCGGACGCCCTCAAGCGGGCGGCGTCCCAGCCGTCCGGCAACTGGTACGTCCTCGGTGCCTCACGGGCCGTCGGCGCCGGCGGCCGGCCGTTCGGGCGGACCATCGCGGGAACGGAGGTCGTCGCCTGGCGCGACGCCTCGGGCGCGCTCCGGGCCGGACCGGGCGCCTGCCCGCACCTGGGGGCCCCGCTGCGCGACAGCCGCGTCGTGTGCGGCGTGCTCGTCTGCCACTGGCACGGACTCGCCCTGCGCGGCGGCGAGCCGTTCGCCGGCTGGGAGCCGCTGCCCGTCCACGACGACGGCGTCCTCGCCTGGGTCCGGCTCGACGAGGCGGGCGGGGAGCCGCCGCTGGACCGGCCCGTCGTCCCGCGGCGGCCGGAACACGGCGCGGTGGACGCCGTGTTCGAGGCGGTGGGCCGGTGCGAGCCCGAGGACGTCGTGGCGAACCGGCTGGACCCCTGGCACGGATCCTGGTTCCACCCGTACTCCTTCACCGACCTCACCGTCGTGGGGATCCCGGACGGGCGCTCCGGCGCGGACGCCTTCACCGTCGATGTCTCGTTCAAGGTCGGCGGCCGGCTGGTCGTCCCCGTACGGGCCGAGTTCACCGCGCCCGAGCCGCGGACCGTCGTCATGCACATCACCGAGGGCGAGGGCGTCTCGTCGGTGGTGGAGACCCACGCGACCCCGCTGGGGCCCGGCCCGGACGGCCGGCCCCGCACGGCGGTGACCGAAGCCGTGGTCGCCGCCTCGGACCGCCGCGGCTTCGCCGCCGCCAGAGCCCTCGCACCGGCCCTGCGCCCCCTGATCCGGTGGACCGCGGGCCGCCTCTGGCGCGACGACCTGGCCTACGCCGAACGCCGCTACCACCTCCGCGCCACGGGCCGCTTCCCCGGCTGAACCCGCGGCGTCAGGAGTCGGCGGCGAGGGAGGCGAGGGTCCGCAGGAGGGGGGAGCGCCCCTTGCGGGGGACCGTCCACAGGGGGTGGCCGCGGACGCCCCATCGCTGTAGGAGCGTGTTCGCCGCCTGGATGCCCGTCGTCGCCGCGCGTTCCATCAGGGCGACGGGGAGGTCGCCGCGGACCAGGTCGCCCGCCGCCACCACGGCCGGGTGCGGGGTGCGTACGCCGGGGCGGGCCGCGTAGCCGCCGACGGGGAACAGGGGGCAGTCCTCGTGCCATTCGTGGCGGGAGTCCACGACGCGGGCCGCGGCCGTCTCCGGGTAGACCTCGTGCAGCCGGTCCAGCAGGCCGCGCTCCACGCCGCCGCGGTCGCGGGCCGCGGGCCCGTCCACGGCGTACGCGTGGAGCTCCACGACGCTGCCGCCGGTGCGCCCGGCCCACCGGGCGGCCTCGCCCTCCCAGCGGTCCAGGACGCTGACGTTGTCCAGCCCGCCGTACCCGCTCGTGCCGAGGAACCCCGGCCGGTCCCGGCGGACGGGCCGGTCCAGCCACAGCCGCGACACGAGGAACGGCGGCGCGGTGCGCTGCGCGGCGATCCCGGCCCGCCACGCTCCGTCGCCCAGGCCGGGGGAGCCGGCCACCAGCGACCGCAGGCCCGGTACGTCCAGGGCGAGCACGACGGCGTCGTGGCGGGCGCCGGCGCCGCCGGACTCGACGCCGAGCGTCCCGTCGGCCTGGGGGACGACCGCGTCGACTGGCGCACCGGTGCGGACGTCCGCGCCCAGCCGGTCGAGGTAGCGGCCGAGCGGCTCCCACAGCGCCTGCGGGAACGGCTCGTCGGGCAGGTCGAACAGCAGCCCCTCGGCGGAGCCGAGGAAGTAGATGTGGAACATCAGCAGCAGCTCGGCCGCCGACAGCTCCCCCGGGTCGGCGAAGAAGCTGCGGGAGAACACCTCGAAGGCCAGGTGGTGGGCGGCCTCCGGGAAGTTGACGGCGGCGAGGAAGTCGCGGGCGCTGACCCCGTCGAACCGCTCGTACACGTCCGGCACCCGGACGTCGAGCAGCGGCAGTGCCGCCCGCGGGTTGAGGGCGGCCAGGTCGCGCCAGCCGAAGGTGGGGCTGAGCGCGACGAAGCCGAGGGCGCTCCACGGAGGGGTGCGGGGGACCCGGGCGAAGCTGTCGGTCAGCCCGCCCCGGTGGCGCAGCGGGTAGTCGGGTACGGGGGTCAGGGCGGAGAGGGCGGGGTCGGCCCGGCGCAGCAGGCCGCGCAGGTTGTAGTACTGGCGGAAGAACGCGTGGAATCCGCGGCTCATCGTCACCGTCGAGCCGTCGGCAAGCTGTGTGGGCCATCCGGCGAGCCGTCCGCCCAGCACCGGCCGGCGCTCGTACAGCGTGACGCGTACGCCGCGTTCCGCGAGGGCGGTGGCGGCGGCCAGGCCGGCGATGCCCCCGCCGACCACCGCGGCCCGCGGGGCTCCCGCCCCGGTGAAGCGGGGCCTGCCGGGCGGCGGCAGCAGGATTTCGGCGCGGCGGTCCCGGCCGCGGCGGGGTGCGCGGGCCGGGCCGGGGGAGGGGCGTACGCCCGCGGCGCTCATGCGGCGCCCCCGTTCGCGGCGGGCACGGGCCGGCTGCCGAGGAAGGTGTGGACGATGCCCGTCTGCCAGCCGGGCACCGGAAGCACCCGTACGCCCGAGAACCCGGCCGCCGCCATCCGCTCCGCGAACCGCGGGGCCGTGTCGAACGCCCGCACGCTGCCGTGGAGATGGCGGTACAGGCCCCGGTTGCCCGTGAGCGACCCGGCCGGGATGACGACCGCCCGGCACACCGCCGACCAGACCGCCCGGTGCGCGGGGGACCCGCTGAGGCTGTAGTCGTGCACCGCGAGCCGCCCCCCGTCGCACAGCAGCGAGCGCACGGAGGCCAGTACGGCGTCGGGGTCGGACACGTTCCGGAAGAGGTAGCCGGCGAACACCGCGTCGAACGGGCCGGTGACCCCTGCCTCGGCGAGCCGCTCCACCGGGGCGTGCACGAAGCGCACCCCCGCCGGCCACCGCTTGGCCGCGGCCCGCCGCAGCATCCCCGCGGACGCGTCGACAGCGGTGATCCGCGCGTACGGCGCGGCGCGCAGCAGCGCCGCGGTGGATGCCCCGGTCCCGCACCCGGCGTCCAGGAGGTGCAGGCCGGCCCCGCCGGCGGGCAGGCGGAGCCGGCGGGCGGAGCGCCGGAGGTCGGCGTGGTAGCCGGCGTTGAGGCCGGTGAGCCGGTCGTAGGTGCCGGACGCCCGGTCGAAGGCGCGGGCGAGGTCAGCGCCCCGCAGCAGTCTCGTCGTCTGGTTCATCGGGCCTCGTTTCACGGGGGGCGGCGGGCGCGGCCTTGCGGGGCAGGAAGGGCAGTTCGGCGACGGTGCGGAGCATGGGTGCGACGGGGGTGGCGCACCCGACGAGCAGGTCCTCCCACAGGGACGTGGTCCCGTCGAGGAAGCGCAGCACCCGTTCGGCGGGCACCCTGCGGAAGAGGTCGGTGAAGAAGCGGGGGCCGTCGATCCGGCCGGTGTCCAGGGCGCGGAGGACGACGGCGTCCATCGCGAGGGCCCGGCGGCGGTGCGGCGCGGGCAGCCGCGGGGCCCGCCCGTCGCGCAGGGCGGCCGCGACGGCCCGGGTCTGCCGCTGGACGGCGGAGAACGTGTAGCCGGTCGAGGGCCGGGTCGCGCCGCCGGCGGCGCCGATGAGGTGGACGCGGGCCCCGGCCCGGCGGCGGTGGCGCGCGTCGGTCATCGGGATCACCCCCGACTCCACCGCCCGCACCTCGAACGGCCCCAGCCGCAGCACCTCGCGGGTGTACTGCTCCAGGGCGGCCGTGTAGGCGTCGCGGGCCAGCGGGGCGCGGGAGAACTGCGTGTACTCGACGAGTGCCTCCGCCGGCCCGAGCGGCAGGACGTAGCCGAAGGCGAGCCCGCGGGCCGGCTGCGGTACCCGGAAGTCCATCAGCTCGACCACGTCCGGGTCGAAGGCCGGGCGGGCGGTGCGGACGAACCAGCCGCGGAAGTGCTGGAGCAGCACGGTCCGGGCCGGCGGGAGCGCGGGCAGCGGACGCGAGTCGAACAGGTGGCGGCCGCGGACCGTGAGGCGGCGGCCGTCGGCGCCGGCGCACACCGCCTCCGCGCCGCCCGCGATGTCGCGGACGGTCTCCGCGGTCGCCGCCACGAGCCGGACGGCGGGCAGAGCGGACAGCCGGGAGCGGACCGACGCCTCGAACGCGTCCGACCGCAGCATCCGGTACCGCAGCTCCCGCAGCTCGCCGTCGACGACACCGCCGTCGCGGCCCCGGACCCGCAGCCGCGCCCAGGACGCGGCCTCGGCCTCGGGGTGGTCGGCCGGACCGGCCTGCCAGAAGCACCACGTGCGGTCGCCGGGGCGCAGCCCGCGCCGGGGCGTCTCCACGACGGCGACGGACAGCTCGCGCCGGGCGCCCGGGAGGGTGAGGGCGTGGGCGAGCGACAGCCCCGCAGCCCCGCCGCCGACGATCACCACATCGACGTCGGCCTCCGCCCCGCGCCCCACGCCCCGCCTCCTTCCCGCACCGCCTGCCGTCGGACCCACTTCTCCGCGCACGGGCGCAGCGGATGCACCCCGCTCCGGCCGGGCCCCCGCGGCAGCCGGGCACCCACGCGCACGGCACTTGTACCGCGCCGACCCGCTGCCGCGGCGCACGCCACGCGGTGGGGATGGCCATCGGCGGGCCGGGCAGGCGCCGGGCGTCGGAGCCGGTGTGCCGGAGGTGGTGCAGATGGGTGGAAGAGCGTCCCTGCGGGGGCGGGTCGTCGTCGTCACCGGGGCCTCCAGCGGGATCGGCCGGGCCACCGCGCTGGCCTGCGCCCGCCGCGGGGCGTGCACCGTGCTGGCCGCCCGCAGCGCCGCGCAGCTGGAGGAGGCCGCCGAGTCGTGCCGCCGTCGAGGCGGTCCCTCACTCGCCGTGCCCACCGATGTCACCGACGAGCGGGCCGTCGCCGGCCTCGCCCGGGCCGCCGTCGACCGGTTCGGGCGGATCGACGTGTGGGTCAACGCCGCCGCGGTCGGGATCCTGGGGCGCTTCGACCAGGTACCGGTGGACGAGGTGCGCCGGCTGCTCGACGTGAACACCGTCGGCGCCCTGAACGGCGCCCGCGCGGCCGTCCCCGTCATGCGCCGCCAGGGCGGCGGCGTCCTCGTCGACGTCGCCTCCCTCCTCGGCGCGTCCGTCGCGGCCCCGTACATGGGCGCCTACGCCATGTCGAAGGCCGCGCTGGCCACCTTCGACGACGTGCTGCGCCGCGAGCTGGCCCTGCGGGGCGACCGCCGGATCTCCGTCTGTACCGTCCTGCCGACCGGCGTCGACACCCCGTTCTTCCTGAGCGCCGCCAACCACAGCGGCCGAGCCCTCCGCTCCCTGCCGCCGCTCGCCACCCCCGAGCGCGTCGCGCGCGCGGTCGTGCGCGCGGCGCGCAGGCCGCGCGACCGGGTGCTGGTGGGCCCGTACGCCCGCTCGATGGCCGCCGCCCACGCGCTCGCGCCCGGCCTGCTGCGGCGGGGCATCGCCCGGCGCACCGACCGGGCCTACCTGCCGCGCGGCAGGCCGCGGCTCCCGCAGCCCGGGAACCTGCACACGCCGACCGGTGCCCGCGCCGCCCTGCACGGCGGTCGCCACGGCGGCGCCCGCACCGCCGCACGCCGGGCGGCCGCGGCCGCCGCCGCGGTGCTGGCCGTACGCGCCGCCCTGTGCGGCCGCCGCACCCCGTTGCCGGGACGGGCCCCCGCGACGGCGCGGTGAGCGCGCGGCCGTGTGGGCCCGCCGCCGCAGGGTAGGCGCGCCCCGCCACCCGCCTTCAGGAAGGGGAGAGCCATGGCAGTCCAGCACCGGCTGGTGCAGTGCCCGCCCGACCGCGTCTGGGACGTCCTGTGCGACGGCGACCGGTACGCGGAGTGGGTCGTCGGCACGTACGACTCCCGGCAGGAGGACGACCGCTGGCCGCAGGAGGGATCCGCCCTCCGCTACCGGCTGAGGATCGGCCCGTGGGACTACGACGGCCGCACCATCGTCCGCATCCACGAGCCGCCCCGCCGCCTCGAACTGGAGGCCAAGGCGGGCCGATACGCCAGCGCCCGGATCGCCATCGAACTGGTGCCGTGGGGCGAGGAGACCCTCGTCGTCCTCGACGAGCACCCGCTGCGCGGCAGGGGGTGGACCTTCCACCACGCGGCCATCGACGCCGTCTCCCAGCTCCGCCACCGCAGCATGCTCGCCCGCCTGGCCCGCACCTGCGAGGAACGGGCCGGCGCCCATGCCTGACCCCGACGCGGTCGTCATCGGCGCCGGCCCCAACGGGCTCGTCGCAGCCAACCTCCTCGCCGACGCCGGCTGGCGGGTCGTCGTCTGCGAGGCCGGTCCCGAACCGGGCGGCGCCGTCCGCAGCGACCGCGGCCTGGACCCCGCCTACGTCCACGACCTCTTCAGCGCCTTCTACCCGCTCGCCGCCGCCTCCCCGGTCATCCGCCGCCTGCACCTGGAACGCCACGGGCTGCGCTGGAGCCGCGCCCCCGCCGCCGTCGCCCACCCTCTCACCGACGGCCGGTGCGCCGTCCTCGGCGGCCGGGTGGAGGAGACGGCGGCCTCCCTGGAGCGCTTCGCCCCCGGCGACGGGGCCGCCTGGGAACGCATGTACGCGATGTGGGACCTGGTCCGGGACGACCTCCTCGACTGCCTCTTCACCCCCTTCCCCCCGGCCCGCGCCGGCCTCCGCCTCGCCGCCCGCCTCCGCTACACCCGGGCCCTGCACCTGGCGCGCACCATGCTGCTGCCCGCCCGCCGGTTCGGCGAGGAGGAGTTCGACGGCGACGGAGGCCGCCTCCTCATCGCCGGGAACGCCCTGCACGCCGACCTCGGCCCCGAATCGGCCCTCGGCGGCGGCTTCGGCTGGCTGATGTGCATGCTCGGCCAGACGTACGGGTTCCCGGTGCCGCAAGGCGGCGCGCAGGCCCTCACCGGCGCCCTGGTCGGCAGGCTGGCGGCCCGCGGCGGCGTCCTGCACTGCGGCCGGCCCGTCACCGAGGTCCTCGTGCGCGGCGGGCGGGCCGCCGCCGTCCGCACGGCCGACGGCACCTGCATCCCGGCCCGGCGGGCCGTCCTCGCGGACGTCCCCGCCCCCCTCCTGTACGAGCGGCTGCTGGCCCCCGAGCACGTCCCCGACCGGGTCCGGGCCGCGCTGCGGCGCTTCCAGTGGGACTTCGCCACCGTCAAGGTCGACTGGGCGCTGTCACGGCCGATCCCCTGGCGGACGGAGGGCCCGGCCTCCGCCGGAACCGTGCACCTGGCCGACGGCCTCGACGAGCTGACCCTGTGGTCCGCGCAGATCGCCATGCACCGCGTGCCGAGCGACCCGTTCACCGTCCTCGGCCAGATGACGACCGCGGACGCCGGCCGCTCGCCCGCGGGCACGGAGTCGGCGTGGGCCTACACGCACGTCCCCCAGTCGGTCACCGCCGACGCGGGCGGCGACGGCATCACCGGCCGGTGGGACGAGCGGGAGAAGGAGGCGTTCGCCCGGCGGCTGGAGGACCAGGTGGAGCGCTGCGCTCCCGGCTTCCGGGACACCGTCCGCAGCCGCCGGATCCTCGCCCCGCCCGACCTGGAGCGGCTGAACCCCGCCCTCGTCGGCGGCTCGGTCAACCAGGGCACGACCAGCCTGCACCAGCAACTGGTATTCCGGCCGCTGCCCGGCACCGGGCGCCCCACCACCCCCGTCCGCGGCCTGTACCTGGCCTCGGCGACCGCGCACCCGGGCGGCGGCGTGCACGGCGCCCCCGGCGCCAACGCGGCCCGCACCGCCCTGCACACGCTCCGCCCGCTGCGCGCACCCCGCCGCCGCCCCCGCGCCTGACGGCGGGGGCGGGCGTCACAGGGTGTCGGGGTCCTTCCGCTCCAGGGGCTCCAGCGCGGGCCCCTGGAGCACCGTCCCGTCGACCGCGAAGCGGGAGCCGTGGCAGGGGCACTCCCAGGTCCGCTCCGCGTTGTTGAACCCGACCAGGCAGCCCATGTGGGTGCACACCGCCGACACGGCGTGCAGCCGGCCGTCGGCGTCCCGGTGGACGGCGTACGGCCGGCCGCCGGAGCGGACGACGGTGCCCTCGCCGGGCTCCAGCTCGGCGACGGGGCCGCGGGTGCCCTCGCCGAGGCTGCGCAGCCGGTCCTGCACCAGATGCCGGCCCACCTCCCACTGCGCCTTCAGGTAGGCGGGCGCCTCGCGGACCACCGGGCCGATCCGGCCGGGGTCGTAGAGCTCCGCCCACGGCTCGGGCGCGCCGGCGACGATCGAGGCGATGAGCCGGCCGGCGAGGACGCCGCCGGTCATGCCCCAGCCGCCGAAGCCGGTGGCCACGTACACCCGCTCGCCCGCGGCGGGCAGCGGACCGATCAGCGGCACGGTGTCGGTCGGCGTGTTGTCCTGCGCCGCCCACCGGTGGGTGACCTCGAGGCCGGGGAAGCGGTCCGCGGCCCAGGCGGCCAGCCGCCGGTAGCGCTCGCCGACATCCGTCTCCGAGCCCGGGGTGAAGGCCTCGCCGGTGACGATGAGCAGCCGCTCGCCGTTCCGGCCGTACGGGGCCGTCCGCACGGAGCGGGTGCCGCCCTCCCGGGTGATGTACATGCCCTGGGGGTCCGCCGCGGCGGGCACCACGCCCGCGACGACGAGGTCGCGGTGCTGGTCGAGCCGGGTGGCCAGCAGCGCGTGGTCGAACAGCGGGTGGTGCGCGGCGACGACGACGGCGTCGGCCGTGACGGTCGCCCCGGACTCGGTGGTCAGGTGGTGCGGCGTCCCCCTGCCGAGCCCCGTGACCCGGGAGTTCTCGAAGATGCGGCCGCCGTGCGCGGCCAGGTCCTCGGCCAGCCCCCGCAGGTAGGCGAGCGGGTGGAACTGTGCCTGCCCGTCGGCCCGTACCGCCCCGGCGACCGGATACGGCAGCCCGGTCTCCGTCACGAACGACACGTCGAGGCCGGCCGCGCGCGCCGCGTCCGCCTCGGCCCGCAGCTCCTCCACACCCTCCTCTTCCGTGCAGTAGGTGTACGCGGCACGGTCCTCGAGGGAGCAGTCGATGCCCAGCGCGGCGGCCGTCTCCCGGACGTGCGCCAGGGCGGCGCTGTGGGACCGCGCGTACAGGGCCGCGGCCTCCTCGCCGCGGCTGTCCCGCAGCTTCCCGTAGACCGACGGGTGCAGGGCGGTGAGCTTGCCGGTGGTGTGCCCCGTCACCCCGCCCGCGGTCCGCAGCGCCTCCAGCACCACCACGCGGTGCCCGGCGCGGGCCAGCTCCCAGGCCGTGCTCAGCCCGGCGATGCCGCTGCCGACGACGGCCACGTCCGTCTCCACCCTCCCTTCGAGGGCGGGGCGCGCAGGCGGAGGCGCGGTCTGCGTCCAGTACGAGGCCCATTCCGGAGCGGAGTCAGCGTTCATGCGCGGCGGCTGCCCCGGAACGGCCGCCGCAATCACGCCCGCAGCAGCCGGCCGGGGTTGCACCCGGCGGCGGGCGGGCAGCCGCCGGCCATGAGCACCACGGGACCTGCGGACGCGGCGGGCCCCGGCCGGGCCGGGGACGGCCCGCCGGGGCCGGCGGACCTGGAGGCCCTCGCCGCCTGGGTGGCTGTACCGTCCGTGTCGTCGGACCCCGGCCGGGCCGGCGATGTACGGCGGTCCGCCCGCTTCCTCGCCGAGGAGATGCGCCGGACCGGCGTCGGCCGGGCGGAGGTGTGGGAGACGCCCGGCCTGCCCGCCGTCTTCGGGCACTGGCCCGCCGCCGACCCGCGGGCTCCCCGGCTGCTGGTCTACAGCCACCACGACGTCCACGCCGCCGACCCCGGCGAGTGGCGGACCACGCGGCCGTTCACTCCGCTGCTGCGCGACGGACGCCTCCACGGTCGGGGCGCATCCGACGCGAAGGGGCAGGTCATGGCCCACCTGTGGGCGCTGCGCGCGCACACCGCCGGCCGGTCCGCCCCCGCCGTGTCCGTCGCCTACCTGGTGGAGGGCGAGGAGGAGACAGGCTCCGGGCACATGGCCGACCTGCTGTCCGAGCACGCCGACGACCTCGCCGCCGACGTCGTCATGGTCTCCGACACCATGCTGTGGTCCCTGTCCGTGCCGGCGGTATGCGCCGCCGTCCGCGGCTCGGTCACCGCGACCCTCACCGTCCGCGGCGCCAACCGCGACCTGCACAGCGGCGCGGTGTCCGGCGCCGCCGCCAACGCGGCCGTGGAGCTGTGCCGCCTGCTCGCCCAGCTGCGGGACGACTCCGGCCGGGTCGCCCTGCCCGGCTTCCTCGACGACGTCGCCGCTCCCGGCCCCGCCCTGCGCGCCTCCCTGGACGCCCTGCCCTTCGACCCCGGCGACTGGCTCGCCCGCACCGGCACCTTCACCGCCGACGGCGAGGACGGGTTCGCCGTGCCCGAGCGCCTGTGGACCCGGCCCGCCTTCGAGGTGGCCCGCCTCACGGCCGGCCGCACCGACACCCCGGCGCTCGGCCTCATCCCCGCCGAGGCCTCCGCCGACCTGCTGTTCCGGCTCGTCCCCGACCAGCGCGCCGACCGGGTCGAGGAACTGCTCCGCGGCTGGCTGGCCGACCGGCGGCGGCCCGGCTTCCGCTACGACCTGGAGATCGCCGGCACCGACTCCGACCCCTACCGGACCCCCGAGGACCATCCGGCGCTCGCCGCCCTCGACCGGGCCGTCGGCCGGGCGTACGGCGCCCCCGCCCTCCGCGTCGGCAACGGCGGCGCCGCCCCCGCCGCCCAGCTCGCGCGCGCCTGCGACGCCCCCGTGCTCTTCTTCGGGACCGGACTGCCCGGGGACGGCTGGCACGGCCGCGACGAGTACGCCGACACGGGCGCGCTCCGGCTCGGCGTCCGGGCGCTGGCCGCGTTCCTCGACGAACTGCCGTCCGCGCTGCGCCGCCCCTGAAGCCGGACCGGCCCCCACGGGCCTGTCCTGCGGACACGGCCGGGGCCGCGGCGTCCGGCACGGCAACCCCGCCGGCGCCTTGCGATGCACCGCACCAGAGGCCGCGGCCCGGCCGACCCTGCTCCCCCCGGACAGACTTGGCCGACCCGTCATCCCGCGGGCTCCCACGCGGCGTGCAGCCGCTCCTCGTACCGCAGCGCCCCGGCGAGATCCGCCGCGAGCACCGCGTAGCGCCAGACGGCGCCCTCCGCCGGCGCCCCCGCGTACAGCACGACGCCCTCGCAGCGCGCGGGATCGTAGGCCAGCCCCTCCGCGTGCAGCCGCGCCACCGCCGCGCCGAAGCGGAGGCCGGGCTCCGCCCGGGCCCGGCCCGTCGCCCAGGCCCGCTGCCCGCACCCGGCGGCCGCGGCGAGGCGGGCCGCCATCGCGTGGGGTGTCGTCGTCGCCGTGCGGCGGACGTTGCTCTCCCCGGCGTACGGGACGCCGTCCGCCGACACCATCGCGTCCAGGCCGAACGGCCCCGCGTACCCCCGCTCCGCCAGGTACCGGCCCAGCGCCCCGCCCCACTCCTCCAGCACCGCCCGCAGGCCGCCGTGCGCCTCCGGCAGCGGCGCCGCATAGCCCGCGAAGGCGCCCTTCGCGGTGCGCATCTCGCCCGTGAACAGGGCGCGCGGCCCGTCCGGCCCCGTCTCCATCTGGACGCTCACCGAGCGGACCGCGTCGATCCGCTCCTCGACCACCCACAGCCCCCGCTCCCCGCCGACCGCTGCCAGGCCGCGCGCGGCCCACGGCCCGGCCGCCGCCGACAGGAACAGCAGGCCGTGGCCGCCGGCCGACCGGTCGGGTTTGACCACCACCTCCCCGTGCGCCCGCAGCATCTCCGCCACCGCCGCGGCCACCCCGGCGCGCGGGCACACCCGGCCGTCCGGCAGCCGCATCCCCAGCGCGCGGCCCGCCTCACGGAACCCGGCCTTCGTGTTGAGCAGCCTCGTCACCCCGACCGCCGCCTCGCCGGCGTCAGCCGTCGCGTACGGGTGGACGGGCACCCCGAGGCCGCGCGCCAGGGCCACCGCGGACGCGTCCAGCGCGGTCGGCAGGACCGCCGCCGCAGGCCGAGCCCCCACGGCTGCGCGGACCGCCGCGACCGCCGGATGCGGCCCGGGCCCCGCGGCCGCCGCCCCGAAGGCACCCGGATCGGCGATCACGGCGAGCGACGCCCGGGGCACCCGGGTCAGGGCACACGCGTACGCGAGGAACTCCTCGCCGATCCCCACCGGGGACACCAGCACGTCCCCGGGGTCCATCAGCCACACCTCGCGCGGGGCCTGCTCCGCCCAGGCGCGCAGCGCCTCGCCCTCGGCGAGGTCGACCGCGAGGTCCGAGACGAGGTTCGCGTAGTGCACCAGGGGGCCGGTCACCGTGTCCCGCCCCGGGGCGGCGGCATCACGGGTCCTGCGCCGGCGGAGCCGGGCTCGGCCATCCGGCGGGGTTCGAGGCCGATGCCGCTCGACGCGCCCGTGACCAGGGCGAGAGGCCTGGCGTCGGTCATCCGAAACACCCCCTTCTCCAGCCATGGGCCTGTCTGCTCCGCATGTGCCCCGGAACGCGGTGCCGATCCCCCCGGAGGCGGCCGCCTCCCGCGCGCACCCGGCCGGTGCGGGCGGGCCGGGCCCCGGGCAGGCTGCGGACCCGGCCGGCGCGGGCCATGATGGCGGCGTGCCCGTACCCCGGCGCCCCGTTCCGGCGGCCGCGCCCGGCCGCCTCGCATCCGCGCCCACACCGCGCACCGCGGTGGCGTGGCTGCCCCCGGCCGCCCTGTGGCCCGCCATCCAGGCGATCCGCGCGGAGCACGACCCGCAGATCCGCCGCTGGCCGCCGCACGTGAACCTGCTCTTCGGCTTCGTCCCGGAGGAGGACTTCCCCGCCGCCCTGCCGCTGCTCGCCGCCGCGGCCGCCGCGTGCGAGCCGTTCGCCGCCCGGCTCGCCGGGGTCCGCTCCTTCCGGCACCGCTCCTCCTCCACCGTGTGGCTCGACCCCGCCGCGGCCGGCAGCACGCCCTGGACGCGCCTCCGGGCCGCGCTGGCCGAGCCCTTCCCCGCCTGCACGGACCGCTTCCCCCGCTTCACCCCGCACCTGTCCCTGGGCCGGACCCGCTCCCCGCAGCCGCTCGCCGCCGAGTGCGCCGCCCGGATCGGCGTGCTCCACGCCCGCGTGGACGAGGTCGCGGTGCTCTCCCGCCGCGGCGACGGGCCGATGCGGACGCGCGCCGTGATCGCCCTGGGCGCCGGCCCCGCGGAGGCCCGGCCAGGGGACCCGGACGGGCGGTGACCGGCCCCGCCGTCAGCGCAAATCGAACCGCATCAGCACGCGCGGATGCCCGGCCAGGACGGAGGAGGTGTCCGCGCGGTACACGAACCCGGCGCGCTCGAAGTTCTTCCGCAGCCCGGGGTACGCCATCGTCAGATCGACCTTGGCGTCGCCGCTGTCAAGGGGATACGCCTCGACGGCCGGCGCGCCCTGCGCACGGGCGAACTCCGCCGCGCCCGCGATCAGGGCGTGCGAGACGCCCTGCCCGCGGTGCCCGGGCCGCACGCGGATGCACCACAGGGACCACACCGGCAGCTCGTCCACGCGCGGGATGGTGCGGCTCCGCGCGAAGGCGGTGTCCGAGCGCGGCGCCACGGCGGCCCACCCCACCGGGACCTCGCCGTCGTAGGCGAGCACCCCCGGCGGCGGCCCCTTCCGGCACAGCTCGGCGACGTACTCGCCGCGGGCAGGACCGCGGAGCCCGTTGTTCACCTTGGACGGGACCCGGTAGCTCAGGCACCAGCAGACGTTGGCATCGGGCGACTTCGGTCCGAGCAGCGCCCGCACGTCCTCGAACACGGACGCGGGACGGACATCGATGGCCATGCCCCCACCTTGCCACGCCGGCGGACCCGCTCCGAACTCCGCGCCCGGGGCTGTTACGTTGGCGCTCCGGACGACCGTTCGGGGCTCACGGCGGGGGAGTGCGGGCAGTGCGAGGCGCAAGGGTGAAGGCGGTCGGGGCGGCCGTCCTGCTGGCGGGGTTGGCGGCCTGCGGGCCGGCGGAACCGGAGGGCGCCGCCGGCGCGGGGGCTTCGGAGGCCTCGGCGGCGGGGACGCCCGCCCCGAGCGCGGGCGCCGGCTCCGCGGCCCCGCCGGCGGGGTCCGTCGGAGCGGCCGGCAGCCCGTGCACGCTGCCCGTCGCCTTCGACCTGGCGCGGGACTGGAAGCCGAAGGCCGTCACGCACGCGGACGACGAGGAGTTCGCCGCCCTGTTCCGCCAGGGCGGCACCACCCTGGCCTGCGAGATCGACGCCAAGCCCGCCGGGCACCTCGGGTTCCTGCGTGTCTGGGTCGCCGATGCGCCCGCGGCGGCCGGCGATGCCCGCCGCGTGCTGGAGGCCTTCATGGCCGGGGAGAGGGCCAAGGGCGCACCCGCCTACGCCGACCTGCGGGCCGGCACCGGGGGCGGCGCGCTGCCTGCGGTGGAGGCCGCCTACGAGACGGCACCGCTGGACGAGCCGAAGAAGGAGCGCGCCCTGGCGGTGGTCACCCCCGGCGGCAGGGCCGTGGTGCTCCAGCTGGGCGGCCTCGACACCGCGGAGCACGACGCGATGCTGCCCGCCTACCGGCAGGCCCTCCGGACGCTCCGGCCGACCGGCTGACCTGCGCGCGCCGCGCCCACCGCGCCGGCCCCACCGCGACCTCGCGGCCCGGGCCCCCGGGGTCACGGGGTGTCCGGGGTCCTCACCACGCACAGGGCCCAGATGACGGCGCAGTACATGGCGATCGCCACGAGCGACCACAGCGGGTAGTACGGCAGGGACAGGAAGTTGACGATGACCAGGATGCCCGCCAGCGCAACGCCGCCGATCCGCGCCCACCGCGACGGCTTCATCAGGCCGAGGCCGATGGCGACCGCGAGGAGGCCGAAGACGAGGTGCAGCCACCCCCAGGCCGTCAGGTCGAACTTGAACATGTAGTTGGGCGTGCTGACGAACACGTCGTTGCGGGCGATGGCCATCAGGCCGCGGAAGAAGTCGAGGATGCCGAAGACGATCAGCATCACGGATGCGAAGACGACCAGACCGCTCGCGAAGGGGTGGTACCCCTCCCGGCCCGTCTGCGTGGTTGTCATGGGTTCCACTCCGATCGTGGGCGTTCCCCGAGACCGGCACCCGCGACGGGCGCCGGATCCGACTGTGCGGCACGGACGGCCCGGCCGGATCACCCGCGGGAGGTGAGCCGCGCGTACCAGGCGGACGTACCGGCCCACTGCCCGAGGGCCAGCCCGGCCACGGCCACCACGAACGCCGCGATCAGCCAGGTCAGCAGCGTGAAGACCGGGCCGAGCATGCCGAACTCGGCATACCCGCGCCTCATCGCGACCGGCATGAGGACCCCCGACGCGTACGCGAAGAGCACCATTGCGGACCCGGTGAGCAGCGCGCCCGGCAGCAGCGGGATCCAGCCGATCCGCGCGCACAGCATCAGGTGCTGCGTCCACCACCACAGCAGGACGGACACCAGCAGCGACAGCAGGAAGCCCGGCGCCGGACCCAGGCCGAATCCGCGGCGCAGCGGCGCCTGCACGAACAGCACCACCAGCCACACCGCGAGCCAGGCCACCCACCGCCACGCCACGCTGAGGATGCTCGCCCTGGGCAGGTGCCAGCACCGCTCGCACACGGCCTGCAGGGCCCGGCTCACCGCGGTCGCCGACAGCATCGCCACGACGATCCCGACGGCTCCCGACGCGTCGCGCACCGCACCGCTCGCGTTGTACGCGGTGCGCACCTCCTGCAGGGTGTCCCCGCTGATGCCGAGCACCGCGCTCAGCGAATCGGACATCAGCTCCTTCAGCGGCGGCGGCGCGAACGCCGCCACCACGAGGAGGAGGGGGATCGCGGCGAGGAAGGTCTGGGCGGCCAGCCGGAACGCGCTGTCCAGGGGGTTCACCTCCAGGAGGCGGCCGGTCAACTGCCGCAGCCGGGCTCGGGCCGCGGGCAGCCTCATCCCGGGCGCAGGCCGGGCCCGTGCCCCGCCCCGTCCCCGTCCCTGCCGCGGTGCGCGTCACCCGTGGCCGCCGCGAGGATGCCGAGGATGACGAGGAGGAGGACGACGATGCCGAACACGAGGGCCACCACTCCCGGTGTGGGGTAGTTCCACAGCAGCAGCGCGACCGCGCCCCCGGCGATGACCAGGCCGGTCGTCCACGCGCGGTGCTCCTGGAGCCAGTGGCCCGTGGAGCCGGTGCGCATCCCCAGGCGTTCGAGGCCGCGGCCGGCCGCGCCGGTGGACCGGACGCCGGCCCTGCGCACGAGCCGGGCGCCGCGTCCGGGCCCGTACAGGTAGGCGGCCAGCGCCGTCACCACCGACAGGACCAGGAGTGTGCGCGTGCTCAGCCGCAGGAAGCGTACGAACGTGTCGTACACGGCGGCCGCGGCGTCCGGCGGAAGGGTCGCCGGAGGGACCGAGTCGAGGTAGATCCGCCGGGCCATGGCCAGGGCGACGAGCAGCAGGAGCATCATCACGAACAGCCCGATGGCGGTCGCCATCAGCCACACCCGGTGCGCGGGAGCGGCCCACACGCCCAGGGCGGCCAGTACCAGTACGGCGATGGGCAGCCACACGCCGAGGGTGTTCAGCAGCCGCATCGCGTCCTGGGCCTCGTTGAGCTTGTCGACCTGGAGCAGCGGCACCTGCTTGTTCACCTCGGGGATGGCGGAGGCCTTCTCGAAACCGGAGTCGACCAGGCGCTGCTTGAGCTCGTCGGTCAGCGTGCCGATGTCCAGCACGATCGTGTCGCCGCTGGCCTGGACGGCGCTCGACCCCTCACCGGTCAGCACCTTCTCCACCGCGGCCTGGGCACGCCGGTTGGCATCCGTCCACACCGTCTCGAACTGGTCGCTGGTGACGACCTTGGACACCACGGTGCGGACCGCGGAGGTCAGGGCGCTCTTCAGCGGTCCTTCCAGCGCCTCGGCCTTCTCCACGACCAGGGGCGGGGCGTCGGCCTGCTGGAGGGCCCGCTGGAGCGCCTCGGTGACGGCCTTGACGTCGACGTTCGCGACCACCGCCGCGGTCAGCTTGTCGGTCACCGCGTTCTGCACGGCGGGGTCCTCCGCGAGCGGGGCGACCGTCTGCACGTACCGGTCCTGGTCGGAGATGGTGTTGTGCAGCCAGGCCGCGATGACCGCGACCGGCGACAGGAGCAGCGCCAGCAGGAGCAGGACCGTGGCGCCGGTGTAGCGCAGGCGCCGGTGGCGCACCGCGGCGGACTTCCGCAGCCGTTCGTACTCCGCGCGCTCCTGCGCGGTCAGCGGGCGTTCCGCGGCGGGGGTCCCGCGCTCGCCGGGGCCCGGTGCGGTGGGGTCCATGCTTCCTCCTCACTGCCGCCCGGCGCGCCGGCGTTCACGGCCGCAGGCCCGGCGGCGGGCCGGTCGGACCTCCACCGTGCCCACCGCCAACCGCCGCCTGCCTCACCCGTCACAGGTGAAGCAGACGGCGGGGACGGCGCGGGCGGGCGCCGGGGACGTCAGGGCCCGGCCGGGGCCTTCTCCGGCCGGCCGGGCCGCTCCGCGGGCAGCCGGCGGCTGAAGGGCAGGCAGACCAGGGTGATGGCCCCGACGGCGAGGACCGCCGTCTTCAGCCCGCGCAGCTGCGCCTGCGCGTACGCGTCCACGTACGCGTCGGCCTCCGCCGCGGGCACCCCGGAGCCCTCCACCGCCGTACGCACCTGGTCGGTGGAGAGGAAGCCGACCCCGCGGTCGATCGCGATGCCGGTCTGCTCGCGCACGGCGTCGGAGATGGCCGGATTGTCCTCGATCTGCCGGACGAAGACGGTGGAGAGCGCGACGACGAGCACCGAGCCGATGAGGGCGGTGCCGAGCGAGGATCCCAGGTTCTGCGCGGTGTACTGCAGGCCGCCGGCCTCGCTGCGCCGGTCCTCCCCGACGCTCGACTGCACGACGTTGCCCAGCTGGGAGGCGAGCAGGCCCATCCCGACGCCGAGCAGGGCCATCGCGCCGGCGAAGGAGGCGTCGCCGAGCTCCGGCCGGATCGCCGCGAGCAGCCACACGATGGCGGCGAGCAGGACGGCGAGGGCGGCCCTCACCACCGTGCGCGGGGCGGCCACCCGGCCCAGCAGCGGGCCGCTCATCGCGGAGAGGAACATCATGACGGACACGGGCAGCAGCCGCAGGCCCGTCTCGAAGGCGTTGAGCCCCTGCACGATCTGCAGGTACAGCGGGATGACGAAGAACAGGCCGAGCAGGATGAGGTTCTGGCCCAGCAGCATCGTGAGCCCCGCCCGCAGCGGCGGGACGCCGAAGAGGGAGAAGTCGACGAGCGCGTCCCGGCCGCGGGACTCGCGCCGCCGCTCCCAGATCCGGAACAGCCACAGCAGGACGCCGCCGGCGGTGACGACGAAGAGGGTGGGGGAGAAGCCGAAGACGGTGAACGGCGCGTCGCGCGGCTCCAGCCACCCCCACGTCCCGCTCTGCAGGATGCCGAGCACCACCCCGCCCAGCCCGAGCGCGGACAGGACCGCGCCCGCCCCGTCGAGGCGGGGCGGCCGGGCGGGCCGCGGCGGCTCCCCCACCCACCGCACCACGCACAGCAGCGCCGCCACGATCACGACCTCGCAGGCGAAGACGACGCGCCAGGTCAGATACGTCGTCACCCAGCCGCCCAGCAGCGGCCCGACCGCGATGCCCGCCCCGGCCAGCCCCCCGATCACCCCGTACGCCACGGCCCGGTCCCGGCCCTGGTAGGCGCCGGCGACGAGGGCCGCCAGAGCCGGGAGGACCAGGGCGGCCCCCAGGCCCTCGACGACCGACCAGCCGATCGTCAGGACCCACAGCTCCGGCGAGACCGCCGTGATGGCCGAGCCCACCCCGTAGACGCACAGCCCCACGGTGAAGGCGCGGCGGCGGCCCACCATGTCGCCGATCTTCCCGCCCGTGATCATCCACGCCGCCATCACCAGCGTGTACAGGGTGATCACGGCCTGGATGGCGGTGACGTCGGTGTCGAAGTCCTCCACCAGCGCACTGATGGATACGTTCATGACCGAGGTGTCCAGGACCATGAGGAACTGCGCGGTACCGAGCACCATCAGAGCCCGCCATCGCCGCACTGCACACCTCCTGGCCCGGGGTCACCCCGGGAGCGTGACGGTCACCACCTGCCCACACCGTACGGACAGCCCGGGCGCGGCCCGCGCATTTGCCGACGCATGTCACCCGTCTCCACCCGCGGCCGGGCCGGCGCCACCGGACGGCAGCACGCGGGGGCGGGTCCGCCGGAGGCACCGCCGAGGCCCGGATCCCGCGTACCGGCCGCCGCGGGCCGGGCCGGGCGATACCGTAAGGGGGCCAGCCAGTTGAACTCCCAGGAGCTCCCGATGAGCGAACAGCCGGCCCCCGCCGCCCGGCAGCAGCTGGACCCCGCGGCCGCCGACGCGGTGCGCGCGTACGCCGCCCGCACCCGGGCCGGCGCCGACCGGTTCGCCGCCGCCCTGGAGGACATCGCCGCCAACGGGCTCCCCGCACCGGAGGACTGCACGCCCTGGGAGGACCTCCGCGAGGCCCACCTGGCCCGCCTGTCCGCCCAGCGGCCGGCCGTCGCCTGACGCGGCGGCGCGGCTCACCGCTTCAGATAGGCCAGCACCGCCAGCACCCGGCGGTTGTCGTCCGCCGACGGCCCGATGCCCAGCTTCGCGAAGATCCCCGCGGTGTGCTTGGCGACCGCGCTTTCGCTGATGTGCAGTCCGCTCGCTATCGCCGCGTTCGACCTGCCCGCCGCCATCAGCTCCAGGACGTCCCGCTCACGCCCCGTCAGGCCGTCGGTCGTCCCGCGGGCCTCCCCGCGCGACAGCAGCCGCGAGATCACCTGCGGGTCCATCACCGTGCCGCCCGCGGCGACCCGGCGCACGGCGTCGACGAACTGCGCGGTGTCGGTGACGCGGTCCTTCAGCAGGTACCCGACGGCACCCTCGCCGCCGGCCAGCAGCTCGTGCGCGTACAGCTGCTCCACGTACTGGGAGAGGACCAGGACGGGCAGGCCCGGCCGCCGGCGGCGCGCTTCGAGGGCCGCCTGGAGGCCCTCGTCGGTGAACGTCGGCGGCAGCCGCACGTCCACCACCGCCACGTCCGGGGCGGGGACCGTCTCGTCGAGCAGGACCTGCCGCAGGGCCGGGCCGTTGTCGACGGCGACGACCTCGCACCCGTGCTCCCGGAGGGTCCGGGTCAGCCCGTCCCTCAGGAGGAAGAGGTCTTCGGCGAGGACAACGCGCACGGTATCTCCAGCGTCACGGTGGTCGGTCCGCCCGGCGGGCTGTGCAGGGCGAGGGTTCCGTCGAAGGTATCCAACCGCCGCCGCAGCCCGGCCAGTCCGGTGCCCCGCGCCGGGTCGGCGCCGCCGCGGCCGTCGTCGGCCACGGCGATGCGGAGCAGGCCCGCCCCGTACGCGAGGGACACGCGCACCTCGCGGGCGCGGGCGTGCTTCGCCGCGTTCGCCAGGGCCTCGCTCACCGCGAAATAGGCCGCGGACTCGACGGGCGCGGGGAGCCGTCCCGGCAGCCCGCCCTCGACACGGACGTCGAGGAAGCTGTCGAGGGCGAGCGACCGGACGGCGTCGCCGAGGCCGCGGTCGGCGAGCACCGGCGGGTGGATGCCGTGCACCAGGTCCCGCAACTCCTGCAGGGCCCGCTCGGAGGTGCTCCGCACCTCCCGCAGCAGTTCGCGCGCTGCCGGCGGATCCGCCTCCAGCAGCCGGCCGGCCCGGTCCAGCGTCATGCCGAGCGCCACCAGCCGCGCCTGCGGTCCGTCGTGCAAATCGCGCTCGATACGCCGCAGTTCGGCGGCCAGCGTGTCGTGGGCGCGGCCGCGGCTGTCGGTCAGCTGCTCGATCCGCCGGGTGAGCCGGGTGCTGCGCGGCGCCGCGAGCAGCCTGCGGCCCAGCCGGGCGTGCAGGCGGAGGACGGCGGGCGCGGCGAGCAGCCCCGCCGCCGCGAACGCCAGCCCGAGCAGCAGGGCGGCGCCGGCGCCGGCGGTGCTGTGGACCGGTACGAACGCGTACCAGTTGCCCTCGCCCAGGCGCCGCCACACGAAGGGCTGGATCAGCGCGCCGAACGCCCCGTACTCGACGAGCGCGAGCGGGACGGCGACCAGGAGCCCGCCCGTTGCCGGCTCCAGCCAGGCCCATGCCAGGTCGCGCCAGAACCCCTCGTCCGCGAGGACGGCCCGCGCCGCCCGCCCGGGCGCGCCCGCCCTGCGCGGGTCGGGCGGCGGCGCGGGCAGCGGGTCCGGCGGGACGATCGCGGTGCCGGTCCAGGCGGCGGCCCGCGCGCGGGAGCGGTCGGACAGCCTCCGCAGGAGCCGTGCGGCCGGCGGCAGCAGCCGGAAGCCGACGCCCACCGGCAGCAGGAGCACGCCGAGCACGACCAGCGAGCCGGCCGCGGACACGGCGATGGCGTGCAGGCTCGCCAACTGGCAGCGGCCCAGGGCGCGGACGGCGCGGGCGAGGGAGGCGCGGGGTCGTCTATCGGACGTCATCGGTGATCACGGGGAGCGTAGCGGCTCCGGGCCCGGAGACGGCGGCCGGGGTGGAGGCCGCCTGCCCGCCCCGCCGGCCGGCGCCGCAGGCGGTCCACACGACCGCGGCGGCCAGGCAGGACAGCCCGAACAGCACCATCGGCAGGACCGCCCCGCCCTCCTCGTCCATGAGGAGCAGCATGCCGAGGTTGACGAGCGCGTGGAACCCGCCCGCGAGCAGCAGCCGCGAGGCACCGGCCCCTTCCAGGGCCCACCCCATCACGACGGACATGGCGACCGCCGCCAGCAGGAACGCCCCCGCGTACACCGGGTGCCGGGCGAAGACCTGGACGTGCCAGACGCCCCAGACGGCGCCCACCAGCACCGACGCCGTCAGCGCGCCGAACCGGCCGCGCAGCAGCGGCTGGAGCAGGCACCGCCACCCGATCTCCTCACCGCACGCGCCGACCAGCTGGGCGGCGGCGATCAGCGCGAACGGCGCCTCGGGCCGCACGGGGCCCGCGTTCCCGCCGAGCACCGCGTACGCGCCGGCACTCGCCGCGACGACCAGCGGCGCGGTCAGGAGCAGCAACCCCCCGGTCCGTCCGGCGCCTCGTCCCGGCCGGCGGGGCCGGTCGGCGCCCGCGAGCAGCGGGCGCACACGCCGCGGCCACAGCAGTGCGGCGGCCGCGACGCCCAGAGCCGGACCGAACTGGGTCAGCTGCACCACCCCGGCCGGCACGCCGGTCGCAGGCTGCACCGCGCCCAGCAGCCCGGCCCCGCAGAAGGCGACAAGAAGAAAACATGCGCCGATCCCGGCGTCCACACGTGTCATTCGCATGCCGCCGACGATCCCGTGCCGGGAGCGCGACGGCACTGGTCCGGGATGCCGAACCGGGGTGTACCCAGGTACACGGTGGCCGGCGGGCGGGCGCCGCCGGCCCGCCGTTCAGCCGCCGTCCGAGGGCAGCCAGCAGCCGTGCAGGCCCAGCGGGACCCGTACGGGGATCCGGGCGCGGGCCACCGGTCCGGACTCCGGGTCCTCGGCCGCGAAGACGAGGAACCAGCTCGTGCCGTCGGTGCGGTCGGTGGCGAAGGTCAGCCAGTACCCGCGCTCCTCGGACCCGCTGCCCGGCTCGGGCGCGAAGACCGGCTCGCCGACCGCGAGGCCGCCCGCCGGCCACACCCGCGACGCGCCGGTGGCGGTGTCGTACCAGCGCACCGCGTCGTACTCGCCCGGCAGCAGGTCCGCCCGGCCCGTCCCGGTGGCGAACGCGGCATAGCGGTGGGGCCGGCCGAGGAGCCGGTCGTCGATGCGCGGGAACTCCACCCGGCAGTCGTCCAGCAGCGTGCGGGACATGGTGCCGGAGCCCGGGTCGATGCGGGCGCGGGCCGGCCCGCCGGTCACCTCTCCCGCGCCGTCCCCGCCCGCCTCCCCGTCGCGGCCGCCCAGGGACAGCCGGCTCCACTCCACGTAGTCCAGGACGACCGCGGCGTCCGCCCCGCCGCCGTCGTCGTAGGCGTTGACGGTGTGCCACATCCAGAAGGCCTCGCCCTCCGCCCACCGCACCGGGCCGCCGTCCCGCGGCACCAGCGCCACGCGCGTGCCCCGCTCGGGCCGCCAGGCGAGGAAGGAGCCCCCGGCCGCGGCCGCGCGCAGGTCGAAGAAGGCGGGCGCGAGGACCAGGACCACGTACCGGCCGGTCAGCGCCATGTCGTGGATCATCACCGGCTCGTCCGCGCCGTCGACGGGCGTCGGCCCGCGGGTGACGGCGCCGTCGCGGCCGATGACCGACCAGGTCAGGTACGGGGGCTCCAGGGCGTAGCAGAAACGCGGACCGCCGGGGCGTGCCAGGCGCACGCGGCCGGAGCCGCGGAGACGCCCGGCCGGGCGTCTCCGATACCGGGGTGCGGACACCCGGCCCCCTCGGTGATCATGGAGCCTCGCGGCCGCGAACAGGCCGCGGCACCACCGTCCGCACACCGCGCCGACCGGCGCCCCCCGGGAGACCGCATGCCGTTCCGCTCCGCCGCCGAAGCCGACATCGACCGCGTCGCCGCGGTGGCCGTCGGAGACCCCGTCGGCTCGATCTCCGCCGACCGCTACCGCGACGAGCTCGCGCAGCGCATGTACCGGCCCGAGTGGTCCTGGATCGCCGAGGACGGCGACCGCATCGTCGGCCGTGCCCTGTGGTGGGGGCGGTCCGACAGCGAACACCCCATAGCCTTGGACTGCCTGCACGTGGACGCCTCCGTACCGGACCGGGCGGCCCTCGCCGCCGGCCTGGTCAAGGCGGGCGTGGCCGCCTTCGCGGCGCAGGGCGCGCCGGCACCCCCGCTGTACAACCTGGCGCTGCCCTCCGACTGGCGCGACCGGCCCGACGTCGCCGCCGCCGCGGCCTGGCGGGCCGCCGCCGCGCGCGCCGCGGGCCTGACCGACGAGGTGGAGCGGCTGCGCCTCGAATGGACCCCGGAGAGCCGGGTGGCGGAGCCCGCCGGGCGGCTCGTCTTCCACGAGGGCTCCGACGAGGAGTTCCTGGACGCGTTCCGGCGCGTCGCGGAGGGCAGCCTGGACGAGGAGACCCGCCGCGGCCTGGCCCGCGACGGGGCCGAGGCGACGGCGCGCGCCGACATGGACTTCTACCTCTCCTGCCCGGGGGAGCGCGCGTGGTGGCGCCTCGCCCGGACCCCCGCCGGCGAACTCGCCGGACTCGCCGTGCCGTCGGCGACCCCGTACCACCGCAACGTCGGCTACCTCGGCGTCGTGCCGGAGATGCGCGGCCGGGGCCACGTCGACGAGATCCTCGCCTGGATCACCCGGTTCCAGGCCGAGGCCGGCGCGGAGCGCATCACGGCCACCACGGACACGGGGAACGCGCCGATGGCGGCCGCCTTCGCCCGCGCCGGATACCGGACCGCGGAGATCCGCCTGATCCACTCGGCGCCGGCACGCTGACGGCGGCCCGCCGGATGCGGCGCCGCCCTCACACGGCGTTCAGGACCTGCGGCGCGCACCCCCGCGTGTCCTGCCGCGCGGGCAACCGCGCGTGCCGCCCGTAGGGGGTGCGGCTGCCCCACGGTTCGGCGATCCTGTCCCCCCGCGTCGCACGGGGGCTCCTGTCCTCGGCGCTCGCGGACGGCTCAGCCGGCCTCGGCGGCGGCCGCGCCGCCGGCGATCTGCTCCTGGGTGATCACCTGGATCTCGCCGGTCGCGTCGTTCCGGATGCGGTACACGGCGTGCGGGCCCTCGTCACGCACCTCCTGGATCCGCCCCCGCTGCGGCTCCTCCCGGCCGTCGCGGTAGACGACGCGGTCGTTCGGGGTGCACGGCATGGCTTCCTCCGGCAGTACGGGACGGCATCGGGCCGACCGCTGCCGCGCCTACCCGCCCGGCCTCACAGCACACCGCCGCCGCCCGAACGGCCCCCCTCCGGTTCGCCCGTGTTTCGCCCGGAAGCGCCGGGCAAGACGCGTGGGGAGCCCGCCGGCCGCACCGCCGCCGGGAACGGCCCGCACCACGACCACCGGGAGGAACCATGGACCATTCGCGTGCTCCGGTACTGGAAGCCCTGGAGGAGTTCCGGCGGCGCGGCGACGTCGTGTACGGCCCGCCCGGCCACAAGCAGGGCCGGGGAACCGACCCCCGGGTCGCGGAGGCGCTCGGCCTCGGCCTCTTCCGCTCCGACGTCCTGCTCCTCAACGGCCTGGACGACCGGCGCGAGTCCCGCGGCGTCCTCGACCGGGCGCAGGAGCTGATGGCCGACGCCGTCGGCGCCGAGCACGCCTTCTTCTCCACCTGCGGCAGCTCCCTGTCCGTGAAGACCGCCATGCTGGCCGCCGCCGGCCCCGGCGAGAAGCTCCTGCTCTCCCGGAACGCCCACAAGTCGGTGATCTCGGCCGTCGTCATCAACGGCGTCGAGCCGGTCTGGGTCCACCCGAAGTTCGACACCGAGCGCCACCTCGCCCACCCGCCCGAAGCGGACGACGTCCGCCGCCGCCTCAAGGAGCACCCCGACGCCAAGGGCATGCTCCTCATCACCCCCACCGACTGGGGCACCTGCGCCGACATCGACGCGGTCGCCCGCACCTGCCACGACGCAGACGTCCCGCTCATCGTCGACGAGGCCTGGGGCGCCCACCTGCCCTTCCACCCCGACCTGCCGCCCTGGGGCATGGACCACGGGGCGGACCTCGTCGTCACCAGCGTCCACAAGATGGGCGGTGCCATCGAGCAGAGCTCCGTCTTCCACCTCCAGTACGACCGGATCTCCCCCGAGGTGCTCGCCCAGCGCGAGGACCTGCTGGCCACCACCAGCGCCTCCACCCTCGTCTACGCCACCCTGGACGGCTGGCGGCGCCAGATGGCCGAGCAGGGCCGCGAACTGCTCGGGACGGCCCTGCGCCGCGTGCAGCGGATCCGCGCAGCCGTCCGCGACATCCCCGGACTGCGGCTCATGGACCGCGAGGTCGTCGACGAGGGGCTCGCCGCCGGCTTCGACCCCCTCAAACTCGTCATCGACGTCCGCGCGCTCGGCATCAGCGGCATGCAGGCCGCCGAATGGCTGCGCACCCACCGGCACGTCGACGTGGGCGGCTCCGACACCTGCCGCATCAGCGCGTCCATCACCCACGCCGACGACGACGCAACCGAGGAGACGCTGATCGCCGCACTCCGGGCCCTGGCCGACCACGCGGACTCCCTCGAACAGCAGCCGCCCGTCCACCTGCCCGCCCCCTCCGACCTGGAGCTGGAACAGGCCATGCTGCCAAGGGACGCGTTCTTCGCCCCGGCCGAGCACGTACCCGCCGAGCGGGCCGCGGGCCGGATCGCGGCCGAGCTGCTCAGCCCCTACCCGCCGGGCGTCCCCGCCGTCGCCCCGGGCGAGGTGATCACCGAGGAGATCGTCGACTACCTGCGCAGCGGCATCGCCCACGGCGTGATCGTCCCGGACGCGGCCGACTCCTCGCTGCGCACGATGCGTGTCGTCGCGGACACCCGGGCGGCCGGCTAGCGCCCCCCGGGAAGGCCCTCGGCGCCCCCAGGGGCGCCGGACATGGCGAAATCCGGCCCCCTCCGCGAGGAAAAGCGGAGCCGGACCGCTTACGGACGCGGATGCGGGGCAGTGGCGCGGAAAGCCGTCCGCCGTCAGCAGAAAGGGCCCACCATGCTTCGCTCCGCAGCAGTTGCCGAGTCCGTCCGCCCGGCCGACCTCGACGAGGCGGTACGGGGAGCGGACCCGGGAGCCGGAGGAACCGCAGGCTCCCTCGACCTGCTGCCGCCCCACACGCAGCCGCGCGAGATGGCGCCGGCCGACGCGCGCGAGCTGTCGAAGCTGTTCCTCGTCCGCCTCCGCTCCCTGGAGGAGGGCACCAGCGAGTACCAGTACGTGCGCGGCACCCTCATCGAGATGAACATCTCGCTGGTCCACTACGCCGCGCGCAGGTTCCGCAACCGCACCGGCCAGGGCCGGGTGGAGCTGGACGACATCGTGCAGGTCGGCACCATCGGGCTCATCAAGGCGATCGACCGGTTCGACCCGGACCGCGGCGTCGAGTTCACGACGCTCGCCCTGCCGTTCATCGTGGGCGAGATCAAGCGGTACTTCCGCGATGCCACCTGGGCCGTGCACGTGCCTCGGCGGCTCCAGGAGCTCCGCACCGAGATCGCCAAGAGCCAGGAGGCGCTCTCGGACCTCCTCGGCCGCTCCCCGACGGTCGCCGAGATCGCCGGCGACCTCGGCATCGGCGAGGAAGACGTGATCGAGGGCATGGTCGCCGCCAACGGCTACACCTCGGAGTCCCTCGACGCCGCCGCGGACTCCGAGGCGCAGCCCGGATCCGCCCGGCCCGGGCGCCGCACCCTCGCCGACACGCTCGGCGAGACCGACCCCGCCATGGAGCTCTTCGAGGACTTCACCACGCTCGCCCCGCTGCTCGCCCGCCTGGACGACCGCGACCGCCGCATCCTCGCCATGCGGTTCGGCAGCGAGATGACCCAGGCCGCGATCGGCGCCGAACTCGGCATATCGCAGATGCAGGTCTCCCGCCTGCTCTCGCGGATCCTCACCCGCCTGCGGGAGGGCATGCTCGCCTCCTGACCGCCTCCCGCGGGCCCCTCACAGCGCACCGGCGCGGTACACGGCGTACCGCGCCGGTGCGCTGCTCTGCGGGGGGGGGGGGGTACGGCGGCGCGCCGCGCCCGGCCGGGAGCTGCACGGTCATGCGAAAGGGCCGACGGGCGGAGTGCGCCCACCGGCCCGCCGCGTCCGCGGCAGCGTGCTCGTACCGTCTGACGGTCCTACAAGGCTCAGCGGCGGCCGGGCGCCAGCCGGGCGACGTCGAACTCCGCCCAGATCGTCTTGCCCATGCCGTGCCGTTCGGCGCCCCAGCGGTCGGAGGTCCGCTGGACTATGAACAGCCCGTGCCCGCCGGGCAGGGCCGGCTGGTGGGGGCGCCGCGGTGCCGGCAGCGCCGGGTCGCCGTCGCTCACCTCCACCCGCAGCCTGGAGGGCGTGGCGTCCAGGACCAGTTCCAGCGGGCCGCCCGCGTGCAGCATGGCGTTGGCGACGAGTTCGGCCACGACGAGGACGATGTCCTCCACCACCCCCTGGTCCACCCCGTACGAGGCCGCGGACCACGACCAGTCGTCGAGCGCCTGCGAGGTGAATCCGCGGGCGCGCGCCACCGGCTTGGGCAGTCCGGCCAGCGGCATGCGGCGTCGCTGGCCGCCCGGAGGCAGCATGCTCTCCTCGGGGCGGCCGTCGTCAAGGGTGCCCGGGCTGGTCGTCATGTGCGGGTACCCCTCCGAGTCAGGCGTGCCGTGATGGCCGTGTTTGCGGTTCGTCCGGTCGGATGCCCCGGCGCGCTCGGATTATGCCCCCCGGGTGCGCGGACGGACGGGCCGGTCATACGGCGAGGGCCGCGTCGACCGAGTCGTGAATGGAGAAGACGGCGCGCGCGCCGGTCAGTTCGAGCACGCGCATGACCGTCGGGGCGACCGCGGCCAGGCGGAAGTCGATGCCCGCCTCCAGGGCCGCCGAGCGCGTCCTGAGCAGCAGGTTCAGGCCGGACGAGTCGCAGAACCCGACCTCCTCGAGGTCGACCACGAGGACGGGCGGCCCCTGCCCGAGCAGCCCCGACAGGGACTCCTGCGCGGGTGCGAGCGTCTCGATGTCGAGGTCCCCCGCGACACGGCACACCGCTTCGCGGCCCTGCGTGTGGCGGACCTGCACCGTGAGCGGTGCCTCCTGCGGGTGTCCGGTCGTCATACCGGCTCCCTGCTTGTTCTCGGCTGGCATGGGTGTCGTTCCTCCAGAGAGTGCCCCTCGACTTTACGCAAGCCGCCCCCGCACGGCCAAGCCCCGGCCGCAGCCGGCTGACGGCAGGGGGCGTCGCGGGGCGCGGCCATACGGGTTCCTCCGGCGGGACGGTGGGCGTTCCGCCCCCGGATACCCCCGAACGGGCGAACGATGCGCGTCCGGGGCGGGAAGTTCGGAGAAGCGGCGGACGTCACTCGGTGCCGGGCCCTTCGCCGTTCTCCCGCTCCCGCACGAACACGCCGACGAGGCACGTGTCGTCGTCGGTGTCCGCGCGGCTGTAGCGCAGCAGGTGGTCCAGGTGGGCCTCCAGGTCCGTGGGGCGGCCGTCCCCGCCGCCCGCCTTCTCCGACAGCGCGATCAGATTGGTCAGCGACGCCTGGAGGGACTGGTCGCGGCGCTCGATCAGCCCGTCCGTGTACAGGACGAGCAGGTCGCCGGGCCGCAGCCGGATCTCGGTCTCCTCGTACTCGGCCTGGTCCAGAACGCCCAGGAGGATCCCGCCGAGTTGGGGCAGCGTCTCCGCCCGGCCGCCGCGCAGCAGGACGGGCGGCAGGTGGCCGGCGCGCGCCCAGCGCAGCCGCCGCGTGGCCGGGTCGTACAGCCCGCACACCGCGGTGGCGGTGAGGTTCTCGGTCAGCTGGTGGGTGATGCTGTTGAGCCACGTCAGCAGCTGCGCGGGGCCCGCGCCCGTCGCGGCGAGCCCGCGCAGGGCATTGCGCAGGGCCACCATGCCGGTCGCGGCCTCGATGCCGTGCCCGGCGACGTCCCCGACGCACAGCAGGATCTCCCCGGACGGCAGGGTGAGGGTGTCATACCAGTCGCCCCCCACGAGGTGGTCCTTCTCGGCGGGCCGGTACCGGACCGCGACGTGCAGGTCGTCCAGGTGCACGGGCCCGCGGACCGGTGGCATGATCGCCTGCTGGAGCTGGCGGGCGAGGCGGCTGCGCTCGGCGGCCTCCTGCTCCGTCTGCGCGAGCTGGTCGCGGGTGGCGGCCAGGGCCACCTCCGTCCAGTGCTGGGAGGAGATGTCCTGGTAGGCGCCGCGGACCACGCTGAGCCGGCTGTCGGGGTCGTGGACGGGCTCGGCCACCACCCGGATGTGGCGGGCGACGCCGTCGGGCCGCTGGAGGCGGAACGCCGTCGAGGCCGGCCGCCGGTGGTGCAGCAGGGTGCGCAGGAAGCGGCCGATGGTGTGCCGGTCGTCGGGGTGGGCGTGGTCGGCGAGCTGTTCCAGCGGGATGGGCAGCGCGGTGGGCGGCAGGCCGTGCAGCTCGTACACCGCCTCGTTCCAGGCGATCTGACGGGTGTGCAGGTTCTCCTCGAAGCCGCCGATGCGGCCGAGGCGCTGGGCGTGCTGGAGCAGCCGGGCGACGCGCGGCGTGCCGTCGTCGAGGCGCCACACCACCAGGAGGTGGCTGCCGTGCCGGCTGATGCTGACCTTGGCGCGGGTGCTCAGCGGCACCCCGCCGACCAGCGCGGAGAGCGTCATGCCCCCGGTCCGGAAGGGCTCCCCGGTGACGAAGACGTGCTCGGCGGCCTCCAGCAGCCCGCCGGCCTCCGCGGCGAGCGGGTACGCCTCCAGCAGCCGCGAGCCCACGATGGCGCTGGTGGGCCGCCCGGCGAAGTCCACGAACGAGGGATTGGCGTGCCGGATGGTGAACTGCAGCGGCACCTCGCCGCCCTCGGGCGCCACCTGCAGGACCAGGCAGGGGTCCAGCAGGCCGTCCGCGAGCGCCCGTACCCCGTCGAGCTGCGCGTCGTGGTGCTCGCGGCCCGCGGGGCCGCTGTCGGCCCACGTCTCCAGGGTCGCCGCGCACAGCTCGGCCAGCGCCTCGAACTGGCGCTGGAGCGGCTGGGACTGCTCGGGCAGCCGGTCGTTCCAGCACACCTCCAGCACACCGGTGAGCCGCCCGCCGATGCCCGCCGGCACGGCGAGGCGGCCGCCGCCGATCGCGTGCTGGCCGATCGAGGGCAGTCCGGCGTCCGCCAGCGCCGGATACGCGACGGGGGCCCGCCGGTCGAGGGCGCGCCGCGCCGGGGTCGGCACGCCCGGCGGCACGTGCCGCCAGCGGTGGGCCTCCTCGGCGCCGAATCCGGCGCTGCCGGCGAGCGACAGGGACTGGTCGGGGTGGGCGGCCCACACGGCGACCGCGGCGGCGCCCAGCGGCCGCAGCGCGTGCTCCAGCATCGAGCGGGCGACCGCCTCGGTGTCCCGCTCCGCGAGGGCGTGCGCCTCGGCGCTGCGCAGGCGGACGCCGACGGAGTCCGCGGCCGGCGCGGCGGCCGAGGCGGTGACGAAGTCCCGGGCGATCGCCGAGATCCGGTCCGAGGCGGCCTGGTTGACGAGGTCCGCGGCGAGGACGAGCGGCGTGACGCCGGCCTTCTCCGCGAGGTCGGCGAGCTGCGCCGAGGCCTCGGAGGGCCCGCAGTGCAGCCGCTCCACCAGCACCCCGACGGCCATCTCGACGAGCGCCCGCCCGGCGGCGTCGGCGTGCGCCTGCTCCAGCTCCCGCCGCAGCCGCTCCACGGTGCTCGCCAGACGGCCGACGGCGCTGCCCTCGGCGCCCTCCCGGGCCTGCGCCGCGGCGGACCCCGGAGCCGGTACGGCAGCCGCCGCGCTGTCCCGCTGCGCCCCGATCCGGATCGCGCCGGGGCTGGGCGAGGTCCTCGCGCGGCCGGCGCCGTCTCGCGGATCCTGGGACTGGTGCACTGCTCGACTCCTCGCGGTCCTTCGGTTGCTGTCGGCCGGCCCGGCGTCAGGAGGCCAGGTGCCGCTTGATCCGGCTGATCAGCTCGCCGGCGTCGACCGGCTTGGTGACGTAGTCGCTGGCGCCCGAGGCGAGGCTCTTCTCCCGGTCGCCGATCATCGCCTTGGCGGTGACGGCGATGATGGGCAGCCCGCTGTGCTCGGGCATGGAGCGGATCGCGGAGGTGGCGGCGTACCCGTCCATCTCCGGCATCATCACGTCCATCAGGATGACGTCGATGCCCGGGTGCGTGGCGAGGGCGTCGAGGGCGGCCCGGCCGTTCTCCGCCTGGAGCACCCGCATGCCGTGCAGTTCGAGGATCCCGGTGATCGCGTACAGGTTGCGGTCGTCGTCGTCGACGACGAGCGCGGTGCGGCCGGCCAGCGAGGGGTCGACCTCGGGGTCCCACGGCGAGCCGGTCTCCGTCCGGCGGGTGAGCGGCAGCACGTCGCCGGGCCGGTCCGCGCCCATGTGCAGGGCGATGCGCTCGCGCAGCTCGTCCAGCCCCGTGATCAGCTCCAGCAGGCCGGAGCCGTCCCGCTCGTGCAGCAGCCGGGCGTCGTGCGCCGCGGTGCCGCGGCTGCTGTGGGCCAGTACGGGCACGCCCTGGAGGGCAGGGTCCCGCTCCATCTCCTCCAGCAGGCCGACGGCCGCCCCGTCGGGCAGGTCCAGTTCGAGGACGACGCAGTGGCAGGGGCTGGTGGCCAGGGTGGCCGCGGCCTCCTGGGCGCCGACCGTGGTGATGATCTCCACCTCCCGGCGGCCCGCCGCGTCCGCGTGGTGCGGCAGGTCGCCGACGGCGTTCTCCGCCACCAGCGACAGCAGGCCCTTGGGGCGCGCCTCGACCACGAGGAGGCGGCGCGGCTGCAGCGGCGTCGGCGCGGAGGCCGGTTCCACCGCGGTCCGGCCCGCCTCCTGGGCGCCATGGTCCGGGCCGCCGGCCTCCAGCTCCCGGGGCGCTCCCGCGTCCACTGCGGCGACCTCGGCGAAGTCGGGCTGGGTGACCGGCAGGTAGAGGGTGAAGGTGCTGCCCTTGCCGAGGGTGCTCTCGGCGGTGATGGCACCGCCGAGGAGGTAGGCGATCTCGCGGCTGATGGACAGGCCGAGGCCCGTTCCGCCGTACTTGCGGCTGGTCGTCCCGTCGGCCTGCTGGAAGGCGCCGAAGACGGTCTCCAGGTGCTGCGGGGCGATGCCGATGCCGGTGTCCGTCACGCGGAACGCGAGGACCGGGCCGCTGCCGCGGCGCACGATCTCCGGGATGCGCGCCTCGTCGGCCGGCTCGATGTGCAGCCCGACACTGCCCTGCTCCGTGAACTTCACCGCGTTCGACAGCAGGTTGCGCAGGATCTGGCGGAGCCGGTAGTCGTCGGTGACCAGCTCGGACGGCACCTCCGGCGAGGTGTGCACGGTGAACGACAGGCTCTTCTGGCCGGTCATCGGCCGGAACGTCGCCTCGACGTAGTCGAGGAGCCTGGCGAGGGGGACCGTCTCCGGGGTGAGGTCCATCTTCCCCGCCTCCACCTTCGACAGGTCGAGGATGTCGTTGATGAGCTGGAGCAGGTCGGAGCCGGCGGAGTGGATGATGCCGGCGTACTCCACCTGCTTGGCCGTCAGGTTCCGCGTCGGGTTCTGCGCGAGCAGCTGCGCCAGGATCAGCAGGCTGTTGAGCGGGGTGCGCAGCTCGTGGCTCATGTTGGCCAGGAACTCCGACTTGTACGTGGAGGCCAGCGACAGCTGGTGCGCCCGCTCCTCCAGCTCCTGGCGGGCCTGCTCGATCTCCAGGTTCTTCGTCTCGATGTCGCGGTTCTGCGCCGCGAGCAGCTCCGCCTTCTCCTCCAGCTCGGCGTTGGAGGCCTGGAGCTCCTCCTGACGGGCCTGGAGCTCCTGCGAGCGGGCCTGCAGTTCGGCGGTCAGCCGCTGGGACTCGCCGAGGAGTTCGTCTGTCCGGGCGTTCGCGATGATCGTGTTGACGTTCACCCCGATCGCCTCCATCAGCTGGTTCAGGAAGTCGCGGTGGACCTGAGTGAACGGCCGCACCGAGGCCAGTTCGATCACGCCGAGGACCTGCCCCTCGACCACGATCGGCAGCACGATCAGCGACAGCGCCTCCGTCTGCCCGAGCCCGGAGGAGACGGCGAGGTAGCCCGCCGGGAGCGCGTCGACCGCGATGGGGCGCTTGCCGCGGGCGGCCTGCCCGACGAAGGACTCGCCGAGCCGGAACCGCGTCGGCCGCGTGCCGTCGGGGAAGGCGTACGAGCCGACGAGCTGCAGGACCGTGCCCTCGCGGCTCTCCTCCGCCAGGTAGAACGCGCCGCACTGCGCCGACACCAGCGGTGTCAGCTCGTCCATGATCGACTCGGCGACGAGCTTCAGGTCGCGCTGCCCCTGGAGCAGGGCCGAGATGCGGGCCAGGTTGGTCTTCAGCCAGTCCTGCTCCTCGTTCGCGCGGGTGGTCTCGCGCAGGGACTCCACCATGAAGTTGATGTTGTCCTTGAGGTCGGCCACCTCGCCCGAGGCGTCGACGGTGATGGAGCGGGTCAGGTCGCCGGCCGCGACGGCGCTGGTGACCTCGGCGATGGCGCGCACCTGGCGGGTGAGGTTCCCGGCCAGCTCGTTGACGTTCTCCGTGAGACGCTTCCAGGTGCCGGAGACGCCCTCCACCTCGGCCTGGCCCCCGAGCCGGCCCTCGCTGCCGACCTCGCGCGCCACGCGCGTCACCTCGGCGGCGAACGAACTGAGCTGGTCCACCATCGTGTTGATGGTGGTCTTGAGCTCCAGGATCTCGCCGCGCGCGTCCACGTCGATCTTGCGGGTGAGGTCGCCGTTCGCGACGGCCGTCGTGACCTGGGCGATGTTGCGCACCTGGCTGGTCAGGTTGTGCGCCATGAAGTTGACGTTGTCGGTGAGGTCCTTCCAGGTCCCCGCCACGTTCGGCACCCGGGCCTGGCCGCCGAGGATGCCCTCGGTGCCGACCTCGCGTGCGACGCGGGTCACCTCGTCGGCGAACGCCGACAGGGTGTCCACCATGGTGTTGATGACGCCCGCGAGGACCGCCACCTCGCCCTTGGCCTCGACCGTGATCTTCTGCGACAGGTCGCCCTTGGCCACGGCTGTCGCCACCTGCGCGATGGAGCGGACCTGCCCCGTCAGGTTGGAGGCCATCACGTTGACGTTGTCCGTGAGGTCCTTCCAGGTCCCCGAGACACCGCGGACGGTGGCCTGCCCGCCCAGGTTGCCGGCGGTGCCGACCTCGCGGGCGACGCGCGTCACCTCGTCGGCGAACGCCGACAGCTGGTCCACCATCGTGTTGATGGTGTCCTTCAGCTCCAGGATCTCGCCGCGCGCCGTCACCGTGATCTTCTGCGACAGGTCGCCCTCGGCGACGGCCGTCGCCACCTGGGCGATCGCCCTGACCTGGCTGGTCAGGTTGCCGGCCATGAAGTTCACCGAGTCGGTCAGGTCCCGCCAGGTGCCCGAGACGCCCTGGACGTCGGCCTGGCCGCCGAGGATGCCCTCGGTGCCGACCTCGCGGGCGACGCGCGTCACCTCGCCGGCGAACGAACTGAGCTGGTCCACCATCGTGTTGACGGTGTCCTTCAGCTCCAGGATCTCCCCGCGCGCGTCCACGGTGATCTTCTGGGAGAGGTCGCCCTTCGCGACGGCGGTGGCCACCTGCGCGATGTCGCGGACCTGGGTGGTGAGGTTCCCGGCCATCGCGTTGACGGAGTCGGTGAGGTCCTCCCAGGTGCCCGAGACGCCCGGCACCTGCGCCTGGCCGCCGAGCCGGCCCTCGGTGCCGACCTCGCGTGCGACGCGCGTCACCTCGGAGGTGAAGAGGGAGAGCTGGTCCACCATGCCGTTGAAGACCGTGGAGATCTCGCCGAGGAGCCCGTCGGCCTCGGCGGGCAGCCGGATCCCGAAGTCGCCGTCGCGTACGGCGGTGAGCCCGGCGAGCAGCAGCCGCAGCTCGGGCTCGCCCACCTGGGAGGGTCCGGTGACGGATCCCTGGGCCAGTTCCGCACCCTCGTCGGGCGGTGTCGCGCCAGCCATCAGAACGTCGCCTCCGTAGAACGCCGGGCCGTTGGCCGGCTGTCGATCCTGTGCGTCCCGCCCGCCCGGCGGCCACCGCCGACCGGACGCGTCAGGGCGCGGGCCCGTACCGAACGGGAGGCTACCCCACCCTCCGGGGGATGGGAAAAGCCCCGGATCACGCCCTGATTTCCCAGGTGCGGCCATGCATGGACGCGCCGGATCCGGTGATACGCGCAACACCGGGCGGCCATGGCGGCCGCCCTCCACCCGAAGGAGCAGCCCTGTGGCCGAGATCGCATCCCTGCCGGTGTCCGGATCGTTCGAGCAGCGGTGCGACCGGCCGCTGGACGGGGCGTGCCGGGGTGCGGAAGGCGGCGTCTTCGCCAGGGTCGCCCGTGAGCCGGCCGCGGTCACGCGGGCCCGCGAGGAGGCCGCGAAGGCCGTCTGCGGCGGCTGCCCCGTCCGCATCCCGTGCCGCCGCCAGGCCCTCGCCGCGCGGATCCCCCACGGGGTCCGGGGCGGGCTGACGGCGGACGAGCGCCACGTCCTGCTGGCGGCCGCCCCGCACCTGCCGGTCTGACCGGGCGCACGGGCCGGGCCCCGGCCGCGGTCACGGGCCGCCGCCGGCGGCGTGACCAGGAACACGGCGGCCCGGGCCGCAGGGCGGGGGAGCCCCCACCCGGCGCGACCACCGCACGACGCCTTCCCTCTCAGGAGACGAGGCTCTGTTCGTCGAGTTCCGTCAGCTTGACCGTGCACAGGCCGCCGCGTTCGGCCTTCACCGACGTCACCTTCAGCTGGGTGCCCGGAGCGAGGATGTACTCCTCCTCGCCGGTGAACGCCGAGAAGCTGCGGATGCCCACCGCCCGGGCGGGCGTGACCTCGAACAGCGTGCGCCTGCCGCGGCTTCCGAGGAACGCCCGCGCGACCCCCGGCTCCGACGTGCACGACGACACGCCCCACCAGGTCACCGTCCGGCCCGGCGGGTACTGCCCGCGCAGGTCCAGCGGCACGCCCCGCCACAGCGGCTCCGTACGGGCCGGAAGCCCGGACACCGCCGAGAACAGCAGCCGCAGGTACGGCAGGTAGGGCGCCACCCTGGAGCGGTCCGGGGAGCGCAGCGCCGCGTTGATCTCGCGGTAGAACGCCGACGGGCAGGTGTACAGGTACAGGGCGGCTATCGCGTCGGCGTCCAGCCCGCCGGCCGCCCCGTCGGCCCGCGCCTTGCCGAACTCGTACGACTGCTCCACGTGCCGGCCGAGGTTCGGCAGCAGCGAGGCGACGGGGCCGACGGCGTCCCGGAAGCCCATGAGGGGCGTGTCGAACACGCCTGTGACCGGCGGGAGGACGAGCCCCTCGTCCTTGACGCTCGCGAGCCGCTCCAGGTACAGCTGGTGCAGCTCCATCGTGGAGGCGATGAAGGCCCCCATCCGCGCGGCCGTGCCGTCGTCCGTGCCGCCGCCCGGCGCGCCCTCGTTCCACCCCTTGCTCGGCAGCCAGTCGACCGGCTCGGCGCCCAGCGACGCCAGCGCCTCGTTCACCACGGCGAAGTGGTCGCCCTCGCAGAAGACGTCGCCCTGTGCGGCCGGGTTGGGGTGGTCGATGTGCCGGACGTCCACGCCGGGGTACTTCTTCTGCAGCCGTGTGACGACCCGCTTCAGCGCGCGGGCGTGGGCGCCCCACCACGCGAACACGACGCCGCGGTCCTCCTCGTCGGCGTCCTGCTTGGCCTTGAGGATCTCCTCCACGATCCGCTCGGCGACCGGACGCCAGAACGCGGTGTGCCAGTCGGTCGGCTTCGCCCCGTCGCTGCTGGCGGTCATCGACGCGTTCAGCAGCAGCACGCCCTGCGTCAGCATCGCCTGGAACCACTCCGGCGGCTGGACGGTGTCCTTCTCCTTCAGCAGCGCCCGCACGTCGGCGATCGGCGTCTTCTTCGGTATCCCGTACTTCCACATCGCCGCCGCCTTGATGATGCAGCGGATGCTGACGACCCGGCCGAACTGGCTGTCCTTCCAGTCGTGGAAGGTGTTGTCGAACATGGCGATGCCGGTGGCGCTCTCCGGCCGCGGGTACGGGTTCTGCCCGAAGACGACGACCTTCCACTTGTGCGGCGGGTGCGGCTTGAGCGCCTGGAAGGTCAGTTCGCGGACGGGGACGATCTCCTGGCTGCGACCCTTGCCTATGTACGAAGCGGCATCGGGCTGGGCCTCGATGACGGGTTTCAGCAGCGGAAGCCACGGCTCACCGCCGCCCTTGAACAGCTCGGTGAGGCCCAGCGGGTCATGGGGGCCGGCAGGGGTGTTGGCGTCGCTCATGGGGGAGGGGCTCCCAGGGTTCGTACCGGACGGGGGAACGGCGGGGGTGTCGGTGTCAGTGGCGAAATCCAGGCCGCGCCGGCGGCACGATCCGCACCCGCGTCGTGGCGGGGGCGCTGTCGATGTCGGTGAGCTGCCCTGTGACGGTGCTGCGCAGGTCGTCCCAGGTGTCGAAGCAGTGGTCGTTGAAGAGCGTGTAGCCGGTCCACATCAGGTTGGCGCACACCTGCGCCGGGACCCGGCCGGTCTGCGCGCCCATCCCGACCAGCGCCACCGACCGGATGCTGCCGGGGCTGACCCGGTTCTGCCGGTGGACCGCCTGGAACGCGGCCGCGCACGCGAGGGCCACGTTCAGCGTGTGGCCGACGTTCTGCGAGGACTGCTCCATGGTGGGCGTGGAGATCAGGAACCGGGGCCTGTCCGCCCCCGACGGCACACAGACGGCGCTGCCGACGGGCAGGCTCCCCGCGAAGCCGTCCCGGATGGCGCGCTGCACGCGCAGCTGGATCCCGGCGCCGAGGTGCCGCTTGATGACGGCGTCGACCCCGCCGTCCATCCGGCCGCGGGAGTTGGTCGGGGTGACCCAGGCGTCGACGTCCTCGTCGAGGATCGAGCCCTGGCGGATCTCGATCTCCGGGGTGTCGGCGAACGCCGCCCGCCACGCCCGGACCACCTGCGCGTTGAGATCGGTCAGCACCACCCTGAGCGGCGGCTGCACACGGTTGACGGTCATGATGGCTCCTCGGGGAGAACGGCCCTTCCAACTCCCTCGAAACTACCTTCGGCCACTGACAACGGGCCCCCGCCGCGGCCCCGCTGACCTGCCGTCACGGCTCCGGCGGCGCTGCTCCGCACACCTGCGTGTGCATCCGCGCACCGCGGGCACACGCGGTCCATGACCGTGCAGAAGACACCCGTACTCGCCCTGGACTGCGCCGAACCCGAGGGCCTGGCGCGGTTCTACGCCGACCTGCTGGGCGGCGAGGTCCGGCCCGGCCCCGGCCCCGACGAGGTGGAGGTGACCGGCCCCGACGGCGTCAGGGTGGCGTGCCGCCGCGACCTCGGGTTCGCCCCGCCGAGCTGGCCCCGGCCGGAGGGCTCGCTCCAGGCGCACCTGCTCATCCGGGTCGCGGCCGCCGACCTCGACGAGGCCGAGCGGGAGGCGGTCTCCCTGGGGGCCCGCCCGGTGGCGACCGGCACCGAGGACGGGTTCCGGCCCGTCCGCCTCCTCTCCGACCCCGCCGGCCACTCGTTCGCCCTCACGGCGGTGGACCCGCCGGCCGGGCGCGACAGCGCGTAGGGCCGCGAGCGGATCACCGCCCGGCCAGGGCGCGGCACCGCGATGGCGCGCCCCCGCCGGGCCCGAGGCAGGCGGAGTACCAGCATGGGCCCCGCTCGCCGGGGTAGCCGCAAGAGGTGGCACGCGAACGGCTGGTGTTCGACGGATGGATCGCCGCCCTCGGGACGGCGTCCGGCACCCGAGTGGTCCTCGGCCACTGGCCCGGCTCGCCCTTCGGGCCGTTCAGCGACGTGATGCTGGAGGACGCCGGCGGGCGGCGGACCCTGCTCGCCCCCACCGCCGACACCGCCGCGTGCATCGCGGGCGTCTACCGCTTCGACGAGGTCCGCACCACCCCGGTCGCAGTGCGCGTCCGCGGCGCCCGCTGGGAGGTCGCCGCCGGGCCCCTGGACCTGCGGTTCTCCGTCGGCCGGCGCGGCCCCCTCGGCCTGGCGCTGCGCGCCGTCCCCCGGCCCCTCGCCCGCCGCCCCGCCTGGGCCGCACTCGCCGCCGGGCCCGCCCGCCTGCTGCCCGGCGTACGCACCCGCGGCAGCACGCGCCCCGGCTGCCGCCAGTGGTACGCGGCCTGCGACCTGCGCCGCATCGCCGGCGCCGCCGCGGCCCTCGACGGGAAGGACCTCGGGCCGCTGCGCCCCGTCCTGCCACCGGTGCGCTTCGGGTTCGGCTCGGCGCCGGCCACCCCGGCCCTCGTACGCGTCGTCTCCACCATCGAAACGCCGCAGAACGGATAGGACCCGTGCAGACCTTCCTCCCGTACCCCGGATTCGCCGAGTCCGCCGCCGCTCTGGACCCGAGGCGCCTCGGCAAGCAGCGGGTGGAAGCCCTCCAGGTCCTCCGCGGGCTCACACTGCCCGGCTACGGCTGGCGCCGGCATCCCGCGGTCCGCATGTGGGCCGGCTACGAGGAGGCCCTCGTCCGGTACGGGCTGGACGTGTGCGGGGTCTGGACCGCCGAGGGCCGCGGCGACACCTGCGCCGCCACGATGCTCGCCGACTTCCGGAACCGGCGCCCCGGCGCCGTGGTGCGCGAGCAGCGGCGGCTCGCGGCGGCCGGGGAGCTGCCGCCCTGGCTCGGCGACCCGGCGTTCCACCGCAGCCACCAGTCCGCCCTGGTCCGCAAGGCGCCGGAGGTGTACCGCGACCGCTTCCCGGGGGTACCCGACGACCTGCCCTACGTGTGGCCGAACTCCGACCGCGGCTCCGACACCGGCGCGCAGGGGTGAAGACGGTCCCATCATGACAGGTCAGAGACGGTTTTCGTAGGACGGAAGGCACAGTCGCCCGCCCTTGTCCTCGCCCCTGTACGGCTTTCAGAATCACCGTCATGAATCACACGGCGAACACCGACCACGACGCGGTGCTGCGAGCCCGGGTTGCCCTTCTGGCATCGGGGACCCTTCCCATCGGGCAGCAGGTCGCGGCCTACCGGCTCCTCGCCGCGGTCAACCCGCTCGCGTACCTGCCCCGACTGTCGATCGCCCTGTACGAGTACAGCCGCCAGGAGTTCGCCCACGACACCGGCATCGCGCTCGCCCTGCGGGCCGAGTGCCTGGAGGCGGCCCGGCGCATACACGCCCTCGAACCGGAGCGCCTGGAACTCCTCGCGGCGGCCCTGGACGCGTACCGCGAACTCCTCGACACCACCGGCGACGCGGAGGACGCCGCGGCCGCGACCGAAGAACTCGCAAGCCTGGGACACCGCCCCGGGATCCCGGACCGGCGTTTCCACAGGCTGGCATACCACTAGAAATCCAGTCTTCTGAGTCAGGAATTCGATTCAGATATGAGGCGAGGCGTTCGAGGGTCTGGTCTGCGGTCTTGGTCCAGACGTATGGCGGCCGGCGACTGGTCTACTCGTTGCGGGCCCGGATCCCTGCAGCGCCGGTAGAAGCCGCGGCACGTGTCCGCCGCGACTTCCGGCACATCCGCCCGACGCTCGTCCGCCCGGCCGGAGCACCGAAACCCACCCGCCCCGGACCGGGACGGCCACCCGGCCGGAAGAACACCCGGCCCACCCCACGCCACGACGTCCACACACCCCGCAACACCCCCTAACGCTTGTTCTCATGGTCTGGTCTGGTCGGGGCCACAGCGCGACTGGCTCTGCTAGCGCTGGAGCTCGGCAAGCACGTACTGCATCCCGAACACCGCTCGCCCCTCCATAGCTGATCATTTGGCCTAGGCTGACGTGCGTGAGCGGAATAGACGTGGGCAACGGAGTGGTCGGCGCCATCCTCGGGGTGGTGTTCGCGACGCTGTTCCAGCAGGGCTTGCAGGACGTGTGGTTCAGGATCCGGCGCCGTTCCGCCGGCGTGGTTCGCAGCATCACCTTCCGGGAAGAGCAGGGCGGGACCTGGTCGGCCTTCTCTCTCGGCCCCCTGCACACCTCCGCCCTGATCGTTGACGGTGACGGGGGCGCGGTGATCCCGCCCGAGTCCGTCCACATCCAGGTGCTGGACGGCGGCATCGAGCTGCCGGCGGAGATGACGGCTTGGCGCGACGAGATCGCGGTGGAGGAGGACCGGGTCCGAGAGGCGGGCGAGCGGGCACCGGTGTGGAACGGGCCCCGCTACGCCGTCGAATCCTTCGAGGTCTCCCGAACCGCCCTCGACGAGCACGCAGAGATCCATCTGCGGCTGCGGCCCACGGACTACTACACCTTCCTTGCGGCCCAGCAGCTGGACCGCCGGCTCGCGGACGGGAGTACGCCCCGGGCCCGCTACCTCGACCCCGACCAGCCGCTGACGGCCCCCGCCTTCCTGCAGTGCAGCTTCGGCGTCAACATCGCCGTGGTCACCGCCGACCACCTGCTCGTCGTGAGCCACCGCAGCGACCGCGTACGCATGGCGCCGGGCGTGTGGAACTCCTCCGTCAACGAGGGGCTTTCCCGG
Source organism: Streptomyces sp. NPDC031121 (assembly GCF_055570615.1). Taxonomy (NCBI): domain Bacteria; kingdom Bacillati; phylum Actinomycetota; class Actinomycetes; order Kitasatosporales; family Streptomycetaceae; genus Streptomyces; species Streptomyces sp. NPDC031121. Next base: position 157,367 of record NZ_JBVIGV010000013.1, on the reverse strand, counting down.
CACATCGACTCGGCTGGCCGCAACGTACCCGACCTGCACGCCGCAGCCCGTCGCGGCATGCGGGAAGAGCTGGCACTGGAGCCCCACGAGTTCTCGCTCTCCCTCCTGGGCTTCGTCCTGGACGTGGAGAAACGCGCCTGGAGCGCCCTTTTCTACGCCCGCCTGAACGACATGACCGGCGAGCAGCTCCGGACGCGCATGAGCAGGGGAGTCGCCGACCGCTGGGAACACCAGGGCATGGAGTACGTCCCGTTCCGCGCCGTCGACGTGACCCGGTACCTGTTGCGTCCCGACCGGATCCACCGCTGGGCGCCGGTGGCACCCGCGCTGTTCCACCTGGCCCTCGTGCACGTGCACGGCCGGGTGTCAGTGGAGCGGGCCGAGGCGCAGGTCGTCCGTCGGCTCTGAGCTTGTTCCTTGATCCGCCTGAAGGTCGACCACCTGCCGGGCGGCGGAGATCCGCTGCCCCTGTGGCTGTGGTCCTCGGCGACGGATATGACCGGTGCTGATGTGGACCTGTGCTGGCAGGCGTTCCTGAGGAGGTTCGACCTGGAACACACCTTCCGGATGATGAAACAGACCCTCGGCTGGACCCGGCCGAAGATCCGCACCGCCGAGGCTGCGTACCGCTGGACCTGGCTGATCATCACCGCTCACACCCAGCTGCGACTGGCCCGTCCGCTGGCCGAGGACCTCCGCTGCCCCTGGGAGAAACCCGCCGTGCCGGGCCGACTCACCCCCGCCCGAGTCCGGCGCGGGTTTGGGAACCTCCGTGCTCACTTGCCTTGCCCGGCCCGTGCTCCAAAGCCGAACCGGCCAGGCCCCGGCAGGCCCCTCGGCTCCGAGAACCAGCGGCCCGCCACCCGCTACGACGTGGGCAAAACCGTCAGGCGACCCGAGACCATCCTCGAACGCGACCAAGCCAGACCATAAAGAACAAGCTAAGGCCTGTCCGCGTCGCGCAGGCGCGTGTTGAGGCGGGCGGCCCGGCGGTTCAGGTGGTCGCGCTCGGCCAGGTCGGCGGCCTTGTGGGCCGCCTCCGCGTACAGGCGTGCCGCGCGCGCCAGGTCGCCGTCGCGTTCGTGCAGGTAGGCCGCCACCGCGGTGTGGCGGGGCAGCGAGCCGTCCACGGCGGCGAGCGCGGCCAGGCCGGCGCGGGGCCCGTCCGCCTCCCCGACGGCGACCGCCCGGTTCAGCAGGACGACCGGGCTGTCGGTCAGCCGGACCAGCTCGTCGTACCACTCGACGATCTGCACCCAGTCGGTCTCCGCGGCGGTGCGCGCGTCCGCGTGGAGCGCCGCGATGGCGGCCTGCGCCTGGTACTCGCCGAGCCGGTCCCGGGCGAGCGCCGCCTGGAGCACCCCGACGCCCTCGGCGATCAGCGCGGTGTCCCACAGGCCGCGGTCCTGCTCGGCGAGCGGCACCAGACTGCCGTCGGGGGCGGTCCGGGCGGCCCGCCGGGCGTGGTGGAGCAGCATGAGGGCGAGCAGCCCGGCCACCTCCGGGTGGTCGGAGAGCGCCGCGAGCTGCCGGGTGAGCCGGATGGCCTCGGCGGCGAGGTCGACGTCCCCCGAGTAGCCCTCGTTGAAGACCAGGTAGAGGACGCGCAGCACGGTGGCGACGTCGCCGGGCCGGTCGAGGCGCATCCCGGAGACGGTGCGCTTGGCCCGGCTGATCCGCTGCGCCATCGTCGCCTCGGGCACCAGGTAGGCGCGGGCGATCTGCCGGGTGGTCAGCCCGCCGACGGCGCGCAGCGTGAGCGCGGCGGCCGACGACGGCGTCAGCGACGGGTGCGCGCACAGGAAGTACAGCCGCAGCGTGTCGTCCGCCGCCGGCGCCGGCCCGGGCGCCGGCTCCTCGCCGGCGCGGTCCTCGCGCCGGCGGCGGGCGGCGTCCGAGCGGGCCGCGTCGAGGAACCTGCGCCAGGCCGCGGTGGTCAGCCAGCCCTTCGCGTCCCGCGGGGGGTCGGCCGGCCAGACGCGCAGCGCCTCGACCAGCGCGTCCTGGACGGCGTCCTCGGCCGCCGCGAAGTCGGCTCCGCGGCGGACGAGGACGGCGATCACACCGGGGGTGAGGCTCCGCAGCAGGGCCTCGTCCATCGGAGAGGTCATTCCGTGACGGTGGGCGGCGCGGCCAGGAACGGGCGGACCTCCAGCCATTCGTGGATCGGCCGGCCGCCCGCCCCGGGCGCGGCCGACAGCTCGCCGGCCAGCTCGACGGCGCGCTCGTAGCCGTCCACGTCGATGACCATCCAGCCGGCGATGAGGTCCTTGGTCTCGGCGAACGGCCCGTCGGTGACGGGCGGGCGGCCCTCGCCGTCGTAGCGGACCCAGGCGCCCTCGGGGGCGAGGGCCTGGCCGTCGACGAACTCGCCGGTCTTCTCCAGCCGGGCCGCGAAGTCGTTCATGTACCGGATGTGCGCCGAGATCTCCTCCGGTGTCCACTGGTCCATCGGCACGTCGTTGACGGCGGCGGGGGCGCCGCGGTAGTGCTTCAGCAGCAGGTACTTGGCCATCGTGTTCTCCCGGGTGCTCGTGCGGCCCATTGTGGCCGCGTCCACCCCGGGGACGGAGCCGGACGCGGCTTCTCGACACCTCCGCCGGATCTTTTTCCGCGCACGCCGCCGGAATGCCGCGGAGCGGAGCTGCGCCGGCGGCCGTCACGGGGGAGCGGGGGAGTCCCGGCGGAGCCGGTCCAGGCGGCGGATGACGGGCGTGGCGGCCGCCCCGTGCAGGAAGACGGACAGCAGCACGGTGAACGCGACCACGGACCACAGGTGCGGCGCCAGCGCGTCGAAGCGGGAGGTCTGCCCCAGCGCGTAGGCGAGGTAGAACAGCGAGCCGATGCCGCGGATGCCGAAGAAGGACGCCGTGAGGCGTTCCCGCGGACCGGCCCCGTGCCCGTACAGGCTCACCCAGCCGGCGAGGGGCCGGACGGCCAGGACGAGCAGCACGGCGACGAGGGCCCCCTGCCAGGTGAGGTGGGGCAGGCCCGCGGCGGCCAGGTAGCCGCCGAGGAGGAACAGCAGGAAGACGGTCAGCAGCCGCTCGACCTGCTCGGTGAACTCGTGGAGCACCTTGTGGTAGCCGTGGTCGCGCTCGGCGGCCCGGATCGTGCAGGCGGTGACGAAGACGGCGAGGAAGCCGTAGCCGTGCAGCAGCTCGGCGGCCCCGTAAGCCACGAAGGTGGCGCCGAGCGCGACGAACCCCTCCATGTGCTCGGAGAGCCGCAGCGCCGACGGCCGCGCCCGGAAGAACATCAGCCCCAGCAGCCGCCCCGTCACGGCGCCGACCGCGACGCCGATGGCGGTCATGGCCAGCACGTCGACGAGGACCCACCGCCCGATCCAGCCCGCGCCGCCGCCCTCGCCGACCGCGGCGGCCAGGCCCAGGGCCCCGAGGACGAAGGGGAACGCCAGCCCGTCGTTCAGGCCGGCCTCCGCGGTCAGCGAGAACCGCACCTCGTCCTCGTCGTCCTCCTCGTCGGTCGGCTCCCCGACACGCACCTCCGCGGCGAGCACCGGGTCGGTCGGCGCCAGGACGGCGGCCAGGAGCAGCGCCGCGGCGAGCGGCCACCCGAGCAGCGGGGCGGCGATCGCGCAGACTCCCGCGACGGTCAGCGGCAGGGCGATGCCGACGAGCCGCCACGGCCCTGCCCAGCGCCGCAGCCCCACCGGCCTGTTCAGGGCGAGGCCCGCGCCCATGAGGGAGACGATGACGCACAGCTCGGTCGCGTGCTCCACCCACAGCCGGTCCCGGACGGGGTCCACCACCGGCACGGGCAGCGGCAGCAGCCCCACCAGCACGCCGGCGGCCGTGAACACCATCGGCATGGACAGCGCCCGCCGGAAGACCAGCCGCGGCACCACGGCGGCACCGAGCGCCCCGACCCCCATGGCGAGGTACACGCCGTCGGAGACCGTCATCCCTTCCACCCCGCGACCTGGATGCACATATATTGCAATTGCCATACACATGCAGAAAGGCGGCCGACGTGGTGGGCGGACCGGTGGTACTGGGGATCGAATCGTCGTGCGACGAGACCGGCGCGGGCATCGTGCAGGACGGCAGGCTGCTGGCGCACGTCGTCGCCTCCAGCATGGACGAGCACGCCCGCTTCGGCGGCGTCGTGCCGGAGATCGCCGCCCGCGCCCACCTCCAGGCCTTCCACCCCGTCGTCCGCGAGGCCCTCGACCGGGCCGGACTGCGCCTCGGGCAGATCGACGCCGTCGCCGTCACCACCGGCCCCGGCCTCTCCGGCGCGCTCCAGGTGGGCCTCGCCGGCGCCAAGACCCTGGCGTACGCGGCCGGGGTCCCCCTGTACGGCGTCCACCACCTCGCCGGGCACGTCGCCGCCGACACCCTCGCCCACGGGCCGCTGCCCCGCCCGTCCGTCGTGCTGATCGTCTCGGGCGGCCACACCTCCCTGCTCCTCGTCCGCGACCTCGTCCGCGAGCCGATCCTGCACCTCGGCGACACCCTCGACGACGCGGCCGGCGAGTGCTTCGACAAGGCCGCCCGGATCCTCGGCCTCCCCTACCCGGGCGGCCCCGCCATCGACCGGGCCGCCCGGGACGGCGACCCGAGGGCGGTCGCGTTCCCGCGGCCGCTGACCCGCCCCGGGGACGACCCGTACGCCTTCTCGTTCTCCGGCCTGAAGACGGCCGCCGCCCGCTGGGTCGAGGACCACCGCGCCCGCGGCGCGCAGGTGCCCGTCGCCGACGGGGCGGCCGCCCTCCAAGAGGCCGTCGCCGACGTCCTGACCCGCAAGGCCCTGGCGGCCTGCGCGGCACACGGCGTGGGCACGCTGGTCGTGGTGGGCGGCGTCGCCGCGAACTCCCGGGTGCGCGCCCTGGCCGAGCGGCGGTGCGCCTCGGCCGGGGTGGAACTGCGCGTCCCTCCGATGACGCTGTGCACCGACAACGGCGCGATGATCGCCGCCGTCGGCGACCTGCTGGTCCGCTCCGGCGCCGAACCGGCACCGCTCGACGTCTCGATCGACCCCTCCGCCCCCCTCGAGTACGCCGCCCTCACCCCGCTCGCCCGCACACCCGCCCGGGTGGTCTGACCCCGTCACCCTCAGCGGTCGTGGCACTGGCCGCCCCGGACCATGTCGAGGTGCGCAGCCACCACCGGGCGGGCTTCGCGCGCCGCGGCCACCACGTCCGAGTCCTGCCCGCGCCGGATCTGCGCGTCGATGACCAGGAGCGTCTTCTTGTGGGCGTTCTCCTGCGCGGCCAGCCACGCCTTGTCGTAGCCGTCGCCGCCCGCCTTCGACTGCAGGCTCTTCAGCTCGGCCTCCTGCTGCGGGGTGACGCCCGCCGCCAGGGTGACGCCCTCCTTCTCCGCGAGGTCGGACAGGGCGGCGTCCAGGTTCTTGTGGTCGCGCACCAGCACCGCCCCGACGTCCTTCACACAGGACGACCCCCCGTGCCGCTGCGCGTCCTGGCCCGCGGCGATCTCCGCCATGTTGGCCTGGTGCACGCTGTTCATGAAGGTCACGTCCTGCCCGCTGACCGCCGCGGACGACGTGCCCGGAACCGCGCCGAGGCCGACGACGGCGATCGTGCAGGCGCTTGCCGCGAAAATGCTCCTCCGCATGGCTCCTCCTCTGCCGCAACCGGCGTTCGCCGGGTGTGCCTCCCCCGCCTACCCGCACGCGCGCCGGCAAACGGGCCCGGCGGTGACGGCCGCCCCGGGAGGAGGGAGGAGCTCTCCGGCCACAGCACTAGCGGCGGGGCTGCCACTCCTCGGGGCCGCCGCCCCGCCACTCGACGAACGCGGGGTCGGTGAGGTCGGCGTCCTCGGCGTTCTCCAGGCCGGCCGCGGCGAGGAAGACGCGGATGTCGGCCGGGCGGTGGGCCACTCCGATGGCGACGCCGTCGTACCGCACCCGGCGCCAGCCGTTCTCGTCGGGCGGGTAGACGACCAGTCTGGCGGACATGGCCCCAGCCTGGCCCCGGCCGGGCCGGGCGGCACTCCGCGGCATCCGAACGGGTGGCACCGCCGCCGGGCGGCGGCTCAGCCGCTCCCGGCGGGCGCCGGGCCGGCCCGCAGCGCCGCGGCCGCGTAGACGGCGGCGCCCGCGGCCAGGGCGTCCTCGTCGAACACGGCGAGGTTCGAGTGCAGGTCCGCGGCCTCCTCCGGCGGGACGCCGGGCGGGCGGGCCCCCAGGAACGCCATCGCGCCGGGCACCTGCCGCAGCACGTACGAGAAGTCCTCGGCGCCCATGAACGGCGCGGCCAGCCGCCCCACCCGGTCCGCGCCGAGGAGCGCGACCGCCGTGCCGTACAGGGCCTCCGTTCGGTCGTCGTCGTTCACGACGGGCGGGTAGCCCTCCTCCAGGTCCACGTCGGCCTCGGCCCCGTGGGCGGCGGCCACGTGCCGTGCGACCCGGTGGATGCCCTCGCGGACCCGCTGCCGGGCGGCGGGGGAGAGGGTGCGGAACGTGCCGCGGACCTCGGCCGTCTCCGGGATCACGTTCGAGGTCGTCCCGGCGTGGATGGAGGCGACCGTGACCACGGCCGGGTCGAACACGTCGACGGTCCGGGTGACCATCGACTGGAGCGCCAGTACGATCTCGCAGGCGACCGGCACCGGATCGAGCGCCCGGTGAGGGGACGAGGCGTGCCCGCCGCGCCCGCGTACGGTCACGTGCAGCCGGTCGGAGGCGGCGAACGTCGGGCCGGACCGCAGGTGCAGGGTGCCGCTGTCGAAGCGGGTCGTGACGTGCAGCGCGAACGCGGCCGCCACGCCGGCCCCGTCGGCGGTCTCCAGCACTCCCTCGTCGATCATGTGGCGGGCGCCGCCGCCGGACTCCTCGCCGGGCTGGAACATGAAGACGACCCGCCCGGCCAGCAGTGCGCGGCGGGCGGTGAGCAGCCGGGCGGCGCCGACCAGCATCGCGGTGTGCGTGTCGTGCCCGCAGGCGTGCATGGCGCCCGGCACCCGGGAGGCGAACTCCAGGCCGGTGCCCTCCTCCAGGGGCAGGGCGTCCATGTCGGCGCGCAGCAGCACCGCCGGGCCGGGCAGGGCGCCCTCCAGGGTGGCGGTGACGGAACTCAGCCGGGAGCCGGTCGCCACCTCCAGCCCGAGCCCGCCCAGCGCCTCCAGCACGGCCTGCTGCGTACGCGGCAGATGGGTGCCCAGCTCGGGGAAGCGGTGGATGCGCCTGCGCAGGGCGACGATGTCGGGCAGCGCGGCGCGCGCGTCGGCGAGGAGGCCCTCCAGGGCGGCCCCTCCGGGCGCGGGGGCGGGGACGGGCAACGCGGTCTCCTCACGGGACGTGCCGGCGCACGGGTACGGGCGGCGACTCCCATCCCTGCCCCGCATCCCGCCCCGCCACGCCGACATGCGCACCGCGTGCGGTCACGTCATCGGGGCGCGGCCCTTCGGCTGGCGCGGCTCGACCGCGTCCGGCGCGGGAGGTACGGGGAGTTCCGCCGGAGTCTCCGGGTCCAGGACCGCGGGCGTTCCGTGGTGCAGCACCGTCAGCGGCGCCCCCTCCAGGAGCGTGTACCGCGCCGCGTCGCGGGCGATGTCGACGCGCAGCCGCCGGTCCCTGATGCGGACGTTGAAGGCGAGCCTGGCCAGCGTCGACGGCAGGCGCGGCGCGAACCGCACGGGCGCCGCCGCCTCCCCGCCGGAGCCGGTCCGCCCGCCCGCGCCCCCGCCCGGCGGCGGGACGGCCGAGTCGGCGCCGTAGCGCCGGCGCAGCCCGCCCAGGCCCTGCACGAGGGCGATCCACGTCCCGGCGAGGGAGGCCATGTGGAGGCCGTCGCGGGTGTTGTGCTCGAGGTCGTTCAGGTCCATCAGCGCCGCCTCCCGGGTGTACGCCCAGGCCAGGTCGAGGTGGCCCGTCTCGGCGGCGAGGGCGGCCTGGCAGCAGGCGGAGAGCGAGGAGTCCCGGACGGTCAGCGGCTCGTAGTAGGCGAAGTTGCGGGCCTTCTCCTCGTCCGTGAACTCGTCCGGGCAGACCAGCATCGCGAGGACCAGGTCGGCCTGCTTGACGACCTGCTTGCGGTAGAGGTCGAAGTACGGGAAGTGCAGCAGCAGCGGGTACTGCTCCTCCGCGGTGCCCTCGAAGTCCCACCGCTGCTGGTCGGTGAACCCGGCGGCCTGCTCGTGCACCCCCAGCCGCCCGCTGTACGGGATCGCGATCCGGCCGGCGGTCTCCCGCCAGTCCGCGGCCTCCGCGGCGCCGACGGCCAGTTCGGCGGCCCGGTCCGGGTGCAGGGCGACCGCGTCCGCGGCGGCCAGCAGGTTCCGCCGGGCCATCACGTTGGTGTACAGGTTGTCGCGGGCCACCGCGCTGTACTCGTCCGGGCCGGTGACCCCGTCGATGTGGAAGGCGCCGCCGTCGTCGAAGTGGCCCAGGGAGCGCCACAGCCGCGCCGTGTGCACCAGCAGGTCGAGCCCGGGGCCGCGGTGGAAGTCGTGGTCGCCGGTGGCGAACACGTACCGCTCGGCGGCCGCCGCGATGTCGGCGTTGACGTGGAAGGCGACCGTCCCGGCGGGCCAGTAGGCGGAGCACTCGGCGCCGTTGATGGTCCGCCAGGGGAACGCGGCTCCCGCGAGGCCGAGTTGGCGTGCCCGCTCCAGCGCGCTGGGCAGGGTGGTGTGCCGCCACCGCAGGACGGGTGCCACGGTGTCCGGCGCCGTGTGGGTGAGCACCGGCAGCACGAAGGACTCGGTGTCCCAGAAGGCGTGCCCGTCGTATCCCGTACCGGTGAGCCCCTTCGCCGGGAGGGCGCGCTCCTCGGCGCGGGCGGCGGCCTGGAAGAGGTGGAACAGGGCGAAGCGCACCGCCTGCTGGACCTGCCGGTCCCCCTCCACCTCGACGTCGCCGTCCGCCCAGAACTCGTCCAGGCAGGCGCGCTGCCCGTCGAGCAGGCCCTGCCAGCCGGTGCTGCGGGCCGCCGCGAGGCCGCCCTCCACCTGGTCGCGCAGGGCGGGCAGCGACCGCTGCGCGGACCACCCGTACGAGACGAACTTGACGAGGGACAGCCGCTCGCCCGGCGCCAGGTTCGCGGTGACGGTCAGCCGGGCCACGTCCGGTTCGCTCTCCGCCGCCCAGCTCGTACCGGCGGGCCCCTCCACCAGGTGGTCGGCGGCGACCGCCACACGCTGGCGGCTGCTGCCGGTGCAGTGGACGAGGCGCAGGCGGGTGCCGTGCGCGTGGTGCTCCTCGGGCCGGAGCGGCGAGTCGATGACGGCCGCCACCCGCGGGTCGCCGGAGGCGGCGGGCAGCTGCTCGTTGGCGACGAGCTCGGACTGCACGGCGATCCCGGCCGGCCCGTCGACGGCCTCGACGGTGTAGGAGATCGCGGCGACGGCGCGCTGGGCGAGGGACACCAGCCGGTGGGACGTCACGCGTACGGTCCGGCCCGACGGGGTGGTCCACTCCGCGGTCCGGCTCAGCACCCCCGTGCGGAAGTCCAGGATCCGCTCGTGGGAGACCAGTTCGCCGTAGCGCAGGTCGAAGGGGTGGTCGTCGACGAGGAGGCGGATCACCTTGCCGTCGGTGACGTTGATGGCGGTCTGCCCGGACTCCGGATAGCCGTAGCCCGCCTCCGCGTACGGCAGGGGGTGCGTCTCGTGCACGCCGTTCAGGTAGGAGCCCGGCAGGCCGTGCGGCTCGCCCTCGTCGAGGTTGCCGCGCCAGCCGAGGTGGCCGTTGGACAGCGCGAAGACGGACTCGCTCTGGGCGAGGACGGCCAGGTCGAGGGCGGTCTCCCGGAGCCGCCAGGGCTCGGTGGCGAAACTCGTGTGCGTGATCATCCGCGGTCCAGGAGTTCGGAGAGGTCGCCCACGACGACGTCGGCGCCGTGGTCGCGGAGCGCGTCCGCCTGCCCGGCGCGGTCCACGCCCACGACGAACCCGAAGCCGCCCGCCCTGCCCGCCGCGACACCCGCCAGCGCGTCCTCGAACACGGCCGCCTCCCCGGGCGCCACGCCGAACAGGCGGGCCGCGGCCAGGTAGCTGTCGGCGGCGGGCTTGCCGCGCAGGTGCTGCTCGGCGATCGTCAGCCCGTCCACGCGCGCCTCGAAGAGGTCCGCGATGCCCGCCGCGGACAGAACGTCGCGGCAGTTGGCGCTGGAGGAGACGACGGCCCGGTGCAGGCCGGCGTCCCGGGCGGCGCGCACGTAGGCCACCGACCCCTCGTACGCCTCCACGCCCTGCTCGCGGATCATCCGCAGCACCAGCCCGTTCTTGCGGGTGCCCAGTCCGTGGACGGTCTCCCGGTCCGGGCCGTCGTCGGCGGCGCCTTCGGGGAGGGTGATGCCGCGGGAGGCGAGGAAGGTGCGGACGCCGTCCTCGCGGGGGCGGCCGTCCACGTACTCGTCGTAGTCCCGCACGGCGTCGAACGGCACGAACGGCGAGCCCGCCTGCTCGACCCGCCCGCGCAGGTAGTCGTCGAACATATGTTTCCACGCGGCGGCGTGGACCTTCGCGGTCCGCGTGAGCACGCCGTCCAGGTCGAACAGGCACGTGCGGACGTGGTCGGGGAGTCCCAGCATGCCGTCGAGGCTAGGCCGTCCCGTCCGGATCGTGCCTGACCCACGCCGTCGGTCAGGCGCCGCGGGTCTCCGCCTGAGCCCACGCCAGATACCCCTCCGCGGCCGCCGACACGGGCAGCACGATCCACTGCGGTACCTCGTACGGGTGCCGCCCGTGCACCCACGCCTCCAGCGCGCCCACCCGGTCCTGCACCGTCTTGAAGGTGAGCCGGTACTCGCGCTCGTGCCGCACCTCGCCCTGCCACCAGTAGAAGGACGTCATCCGCGCCTCCACATGCACCCCGGCCGCCAGCCGCGCCTCGACCGCGGCCCGCCCCAGCTCGTACGCGGTGCCCTCGTCGTCCACCGTGGTCTGCGCGAGCACGACCGGGTTGCCCGGATCCGCCATCTCTCCAACCTCCTCGATCGGGTTCCCCGACCCTAACCGGCCCGGCGCACCGCCCCTTTCACCCGCCTGCCGCCTACGCCCCCCGGGGGGTGAACCTGTCGGCCGTGCGGGTGGACAGGCCGCCCGCGGCGGTCCGCGGGCGGCGCGGGCACGCTACAACCGGGGCCGTGAACTCCCGCAGCCGGCACGCCGCGCCCGCCCTCGCCCTGGGTCTCGCCGCCCTCCTCCTGCCGCAGCGGGCAGCCGCCGCACCCGCTGCCGCCGCACCCGACCCGGTCGTCTTCGTCCACGGCTGGAACAGCAGCGGCTCCACGTGGGACACCATGGCCGCGCGCTTCAGGGCCGCCGGCTGGCCGGCCGGCCGGCTCCACCAGTGGACATACCCGTCCGGCCGGTCCAACGCCGCCACCGCCGTCGCCCTCGCCGCCGAGGTCGACCGGGTCCTCGCCGCCACCGGAGCCGCCCGCGTCGACCTGGTCGCCCACTCCATGGGCTCCCTGTCGTCCCGGCACTACCTGAAGAACCTCGGCGGCACCGCCAAGGTGGATGCCTGGGTCTCCCTGGCCGGCCCCAACCACGGCACCGACCCGGCCCGCCTGTGCGGCGGCCCCGCCTGCACCGAGATGCGCCCCGGCTCGGCGTTCCTCCAGGCGCTCAACACGGGCGACGAAACCCCCGGCGCGACCCGCTACGCGACGTGGGCCTCGCCGTGCGACGCCTTCGTCCGGCCGGCGTCCACCGTCGCCCTGGCCGGGGCGGAGAACCGGACGACGGCCTGCCTCGGCCACACCGAGGTGCACCGCGACGCCGCGGTCCACACGGAGGTCGCCGCCCACATCCGCTGAGGACCTCCGGGAAGGGCGGGCGCCGGCGCGGTCGTGTATCAGCCGCGTATCAGGCAGCGCTCGGTCGCCCATCCGCCGGCCGGCGGGGCTCGCCGAGGGCCGGCCCGGCGCGGGGCCTGTCGTATCGTTCCGGTCGGGGCACGGGCCGGGATGCGGCCCGCCCCGCCGCCCGACCGCCCGAACAGGAGCCGCCCGCCCGTGTCCGCGCCCACCCCGGCCGGGGCCTCCGAGCCCGCCGTCCGTGTGCTGATGGTGGAGGACGACGACCTGATGCGCCGCTCCTTCGCCCTCGCCCTGGAACGCTACGGCTACCGGGTGCAGGCCGCCGCCGACGGGCTCGCGGGGCTCGACCTCTTCCGCGCCGAGCCCTTCGACGTGCTCGTCCTGGACGTGATGCTGCCCGGCCTGGACGGGATCGGGCTGTGCCGCCGCATCCGCGAGACCAGCCTCGTGCCCGTCCTGATGATGTCCGCGCGGGGCGACGGGCTCGACGTCGTGGCCGGCCTGGAGGCCGGAGCCGACGACTACGTCGTCAAGCCCGTCGAGACGTACGTCCTCGTCGCCCGCATCCGCTCGCTCCTGCGGCGGGCGACCTACCCGCCGGCCCCGGCCGGCGGCCCCGCCCCCGAGGCGCCCGGGCCGGCCGCGGCGGACGTCCTGGCCTTCGGCGACCTCGCCATCGACACCGCCGGCATGGAGGTCACCCTTGCGGGCGAGCACGTCGCCCTGACCCCGACCGAGCTGAAGCTGCTCCTGGAGTTCGCCGCCCACCCCGGCGTCGTCCTGGAGCGGCACACCCTGCTGCGCGACGTCTGGGACTACGGCTGGGACGGCGACAGCCGTGTGGTGGACCTGTGCGTGCAGCGGCTGCGCCGCAAGCTCGGCAAGGACCGCATCGAGACCGTCCGCGGCTTCGGCTACAAGCTCAGGCGCTGAGCCCGGTGGCCCCGATCCGCCCGCCCCGGCCGGGCAGGACCTCCCTGCGGTGGAAGATCGCCGCGCTCGCCGCCGCCGCGGCCGCGCTGGTCGCCGCCGCGGTCGGGGTCCTCGTCCACGTGTGGACCGCGCACGACATCCACGACCGCGCCCGCGCCCGGGCGTTCAACGCCGTGTACGCCGCCGCCGACGTCCACCGCCGCACCGGCGCCCTCACCGAAGGCGCCCGGCTCGACCCGCCCGACCTGCCCGCCGCCCTCCGCGCCCCCGCCGACGGCGCGCGGCACACCGCCTACGACCCGCGCACCGAGGGGAACGTCGGCCCGAGCTTCTGGGCCGCCCAGCGCACCGGCGGCCCCGGCAGCCCCGTCCTCGCCGTCCAGATCAACCTCAGCAGCGAACTCCACACCCTGCGGCGGCTCGACGCGACCATGGCGGCGGCCTCCCTCGCCGCGCTGGCCGCCGCCACCCCCCTCGCCTTCTACGGGGCGGGGCTCGTCGCACGCCGGCTGCGGCGGGTATCCGCGACGGCGGCCCGCATCTCCGCCGGCGACCTCGACGCCCGGACCGGGCCGGCCAAGGGGCGGGACGAGGTCGCCGAGATCGCCGCCACCGTCGACCTCATGGCCGACAGCCTCGCCCGACGCCTGCGTACCGAAAGGCAGTTCACCGCCGACGTCGCCCACGAGCTCCGCACGCCCGTCGGGGGACTGCTGGCGGCCGCCGACCTGCTGCCGCCGGGCGAGACGGAGGACCTGGTGCGCGCCCGCGTACGGGACCTGCGCGGCCTGGTCGAGGACCTCCTGGAGATCTCCCGACTCGACGCGGGCGCCGAACGCCCCGTCTGCGTACGGGTACCGCTCGGCGCCGTCGTCGCCGAGGCCGTGGCCCGGACGGGGCTCGGCGCCGAGGTCACGCCCGCCGGGCCCGAGCCGTCGAACAGCGAAACCGCCGCCGCGGACCCGGCGCCGACCGTGGAGACCGATCCGCGCCGCCTGGAGCGGATCGTCGCCAACCTCGTCGTCAACGCCCACCGCCACGGCGCCGCCCCGGTGCAGGTCACGGTCACGGACCGCACCGTCGTCGTACGCGACCACGGGCCCGGCTTCCCGGCCGGCCTGCTGCTCCACGGCCCCCGCCGGTTCCACACCGGCGCCGCCGAGCGCGGCCGCGGCCACGGCCTCGGCCTGACCATCGCCACGGGCCAGGCCCGCCTCCTCGGCGCCGAACTGCACTTCGGCAACGCCCCGGACGGCGGCGCGGTCGCCACCCTCCGCCTGCCCGCCTGAACCCCGCCGGCCGGCGTCGCCGCACGACCGCGACGAAGCGGAGCGTGCACCGATACACCGTCGACCAGGCGCCGATACACGGCCGCGGAACCCTTCGGAGTGCACCGTACGCACCCGAAGAGGAGCCCCCGTGACCGCCGACCCTTTCGCTCCGCACACCGCGGCCACCATCCCCGGCGCCGCCGCCTCCGCGGCCGGCCTGACGAAGGTCCACGGCACCGGCGACGCCCGCGTCACCGCCCTCGACGACGTGAGCATCACCTTCCGGCAGGGCGAGTTCACGGCCGTCATGGGCCCCTCCGGCTGCGGCAAGTCCACGCTCCTGCACTGCGCCGCCGGCCTCGACACACCCACCTCCGGATCCGTCCGCATCGGCACCACCGAACTCGGCACGCTGGACGACCGGGAGCTGACCCGGCTGCGCCGCGACCGCATCGGCTTCGTCTTCCAGGCATTCAACCTGCTGCCGACGCTGACCGCCCTGGAGAACATCACCCTGCCCTCGGCGATCGCCGGGCGCCGCCCCGACCGCGAGTGGCTGGACCGGGTGGTGTCCATGGTCGGCCTCTCCGGGCGCCTCGGCCACCGGCCAGCCCAACTGTCCGGCGGACAGCAGCAGCGCGTCGCCGTGGCCCGCGCGCTCGCCACCCGCCCGGCGATCGTCTTCGCCGACGAGCCCACCGGCAACCTCGACTCCCGGTCCGGGGCCGAAGTCCTCGGCTTCCTGCGCGACTCGGTGCGCGCCCTGGACCAGACGGTCGTCATGGTCACGCACGACCCGGGCGCCGCCGGCTACGCCGACCGCGTGGTGTTCCTCTGCGACGGCCGCCTCGTCGACGAGATGGCGCGCCCCACCCCGGACCGGGTCCTGGACCGGATGAAGGCCTTCGACACCCGCTCGCGCACCAGCTGACCGCCCCTACCGGCACCGCTCCGCCCGCGGCCCGCCCCACACCGCGCCGCCCCCGCACCTCACCGAAAGCCGCCCATGCTGAGAACTGCCCTGCGCAACGCCCTCGCGAACAAAGCCCGCTCGGCCATGACCGCCCTCGCGGTCTGCCTCGGCGTCGCCTTCGTCTGCGGCACCCTCGTGTTCGCCGACTCCACCGCGGCCGCCCACCGTGCCGCCGCCTCCAAGAGCTTCGCCGGCATCGCGGTCACCGTCACCGCGAAGCCGCCCCTGCCGGGCGCCGCGGACCCCGGCCCCGACGTCCTCGACGACGCCCTCGTCCGCACGCTCGCCGCCGTCCCCGGTGTCACCGCCGTCCGCCCCGCCGCCGACGGCTCGGCCGCCCTGAACGCGGCCGACGGCACCCCGCTGCGCACCGGCAAGGCCTGGGCCAACCTGGCCTCCGCCTACGTTCCCGGCCCCGACGGCAAGGACCGCCGCCACCCGCTGGCCGAGGGCCGGGCACCGGCGGGGGCCGGGGAGGTGGCCCTCGACCGCGGCACCGCCGCCGCCGGCCGCTACCGCCTCGGAGACACCGTCACCCTGGCCACAGACGGCCCGGCCCTTCACAAGCGGCTCGTCGGCATCGTCCGCACCACCGACTCCCGGGTGACCGCCGGCGGCACCCTCGCCGTGTTCGACAAGGCGACCGCCCAGGAGCTGTTCGCCGCCCCCGGCCACTACACCGGCATCGACCTGACCGCCGCACCCGGCACCGACCAGGCCGAACTCGCCCGCCGGGTGACCGCCGTCCTGCCCGCCGACCGCGCCGAGGCCACCACCGGCGCCGCCCAGGCCGCCCAGCAGTCCGGGTACGTCGACACCCTGACGCGGGGCCATGAAAAGCTCCCGATGCTCTTCGCCGGAGTATCCCTCTTCATCAGTTCCTTCCTCGTCGTCAACACCTTCACCATGCTCGTCGGCCGGCGCACCCGGGAGATCGCGCTGCTCCGCGCCATCGGCGCCACCCGCCGGCAGGTCGTCCGCTCCGTCCTGCTGGAAGCCGCCCTCGTCGGCCTCGCCGCATCCGCCGCCGGATTCCTCCTCGGCCTCGGCATCGCCGCGGCCCTGCCCGCCGCCCTCGGCACCGACCAGGACGCACTGCCCCGCGGCCCCCTGGTGATCGGGCCGCTGCCCGTCGCCGCCGCACTCGCCGTCGGCGTCGGCGTCACCGTGCCCGCCGCCTGGCTGCCCTCGCGGCGGGCGGCCCGCATCGCCCCGGTGGAGGCCCTGCGCGCGGCCGGGCAGCCACCCCGCACCACCGGCACCCGGGCCCGCGTCCGCGCCGCCGCAGCAGCCGCCCTCCTCACCCTCAGCGCCTTCCTGCTGCTCCCCCTCACTCGCGCCGAGGACGCCTCCGAGGAGAACCTCCGCGACGCGATGGCCGGCTGCGCCCTCCTCGTCGCGGGCGCCGTCGCCCTCACCCCGCTGCTCGCCGCCCCCGCCATCCGGGGCGCCGGCGGCCTGACCCGCAGCCTCGGGATCACCGGCCGCCTCGCACAGGAGAACGCCCTGCGCGACCCCCGGCGCACCGCCGCCACCGCCGCCACCGTGCTGATCAGCACCGCCCTGGTCAGCGGACTCGCCGTCATCGGCCACTCAGGCGCCCGGGCCCTCGACCGCCAGGCCGCGGAAGGCCTCACCGCCGAGTACGTGATCAGCACGCCCACCCCCACCACCGGCGTCGACGACGCCACCCTGCGCCGCGTGGCCGGGACCCCGGGCGTCCGCGCCGCACACGGCGTCGCCGACTCCACCCTCTTTCTCGGCGGCGGCATCCGGAACATCACCGGCACCGAGCCCCGCGCCGTCGACGAAGCCATGCGGCTCGACTTCACCAGCGGCTCCGCCGCCGGCCTCGGACCCGGCCGGATCGCCGTCTCCGCCACCACCGCCCGCGACCACCGCCTCGACACCGGCAGCCGCGTCACCGCCCGCATCGGCCGGGGCGGCCCCGAGACCTCCTACACCGTCGTCGGCGTGTACCGGGACAACCCCACCGCCGGCGACGCCCTCGGCGCCCGTGCCGAAGTCCAGCGGCACCAGTTCCTCCCCGGCACCCTCCAGCGCATCCTCGTCCGCACGGACACCGTCGCCCCCGGCATCCGGAAGGGGCTGCGCACCGCCGTCGGCAACAGCCCCCTGCTGAAGGTGCAGGACCGGGCGGAACTCGTCCGCGAAGCCGCGGGCGTCATGGGCGACCTGCTCACCCTGATGTACGGGCTCCTCGCCCTCGGAGCCGCCATCTCCGGCCTCGGCATCGCCAACACCCTGGCCGTGTCCGTCGGCGAACGCACCCGCGAGATCGGCGTCCTGCGCGCCCTCGGCATGGACCGCGCCGGCATCCGCCGGACGATCCGCCTGGAAGCCGTCACCGTCGCCGCGTACGGCACCCTGCCCGGCCTGGCCTGCGGCCTGTTCGGCGCGTGGGCGGTCGGCTCCCTCGCCAACGGCGCCGTGCAGCAGTACGCCTTCCGGCTGCCCTGGGGGACGCTGCTCCTCGTGTGCCTGGCCCCCCTCGCGATCGCCGCGGCCGCGGCGGCCGCCCCGGCCCGCCGGGCGGCCGCCCTCCGCCCGCTGGAGGCCGCGGCCGAGCAGTAGCGCCGCCGCCACCGGCTCAGACCGAACGGGACGAGGCCGCGGCACCGGACGCACCTGACAGAGCACCACCGGCTCCTCCGGGGCGCCCCGCCTCCTGTGATGAGGATGGCTGCGACCGAAGCGGCGGGGCGCAGGGCCTCGACCACTCCTCGAGTCCTCCTGGACAGCACGTGCCTACAGTCCTGCCGCTCACGACCGACGCAAGGTGAAGGTTCCCTGATGAAGAGAAGAGTCTTCCTCCGCGCCGCCGCGGTCGGCGCCGCGGCCGCCGGGGCCGGCGCCGGGCTCACGGCCGGCACGGCGCACGCCGCGGACGTCGTACCCGGCCCCGGCCCCTACGGCGAACTCCTCCCGCCGGACGCCAACGGCCTGCGCCTGCCGCCCGGTTTCACCAGCCGGGTCGTCGCCCGCGCCGGCCAGACGGTCCCGGGCACCGCGTACACCTGGCACACCGCCCCCGGCCCCGGCGGCGTCGTGCCCGACGGCACCGGCTGGATCTACGTGTCCCACTCCGAGAACGGCGGCGCGAGCGCCGTCCGCTTCTCCTCCGGCGGCACGGTGACCGGCGCCCACCGCGTCGACACCGGCAGCACCGCCCCCACACTCGGCACCGCGATGCCCGGAGGCGGCTGGCTCGTCGGCGAGCGCATCACCGGCGGGTACGCGTACGAGGCGGACCCGCGCGGAGTGAAGGCCCCCGTACGCCGCCCCGAGCACGGCCGGTTCAAGCGCGGCGGCCTGACCTACGACGGCGCGGGCAAGCTGCTCATGACCGAGGACGAGCCCGACGGCGGCGTGTACCAGATGTCCAACACCGCTCTGTACACGTGGACCTCGCCCAACGGCGGCACCCAGCTCGCGACCGCACAGGTGCCCGACCCCTCGGCGGCGACCACTCCGCTCCGCCGGCAGGTGCCCGGCCAGGTCCGGTTCGACCGGCCCGGAACCCCGGCCGCCGCGAACACCGTCTCGTACTTCCTCCCCACCCGCGGCGACAGCCGCATCCACCGCGTCGACACGTATTTCGCGGCGATGCGGACCCACTACGACGCCGCCGCGTCCGGCGGGCCGCTGACGCAGCCGCGCGAGGCCGCCTTCCCGCTCGGGAAATCGGCGGCGGAGGAGCTGTTCGTCACCGAGGGCGCCGGAGGCAACGCCGAAGTCTGCGCCCTCACCAACCAGGACACCATCGCCCCGTTCCTGCGCCTCGACGGCGCGACGGGCCTGGCGGGGCTGGACTTCGCCCCGAACGGCAAGCGCATGTACGTCGCCTCCTCCGCCGCCGTCTACGAGGTGTCGGGCCCGTTCAACGGCTGACGGGCGCGGGCGCGGCATCCGGCCGCGTCCCGCCTGCGGGTCGGCCGCGGACCGGCGGGGGCGGCACGCCGACCGGCAGTCGGCACCCCGCCCGCCGCCGGCAACCGCGGAGGCCGCGGACGGACGCGCCGTACGGCACACAGGGCGGCCGGGGCATCAGCCGAGGCCCGCTCACCGGCGGCGGTCGAGGGAGCCCCAGGTGTCGCTGTGCCGGGCGACCTCGCCCAGGGCCTCCTCGATCACCTCGGCGCCGATCCAGCCGAGCGGCTCCACGTCGGCGACCAGGGGCTCGTTGTCCGGCCCCCGGCCGCACTCCCGGCCGTGCAGCAGCCAGGGACGCACCCGGCGGTTCCTGACGCGCGGGAGGTGCGAGTAGTCGTAGAGGCGGCGGGCCGCCCACGTCGACAGGGGGCGGTCGCCCCACCAGGGCTCCACGTCGAGGGGGTTGGCGGACAGGCCGGGGAGTCGGATGCCGGTGAGGTCGTCGCGGCTGGCCGGCTCGGGCAGGTCCGCCGCGGGCCCCATCGACCAGCGCACGTACAGGCCGGAGCGGCCGGCCAGGATGCCGGCCAGCTCGTCCAGGGAACCGATCGTCGGCATGTTCCGGGGGTCGTTCGCTGCCACGCCCGGCGCCTACCCGGCCTCGCCCGCAGTAGTCGCGCGGGGGCGTCGGGCGGTCTGGGCAGGCCCGCGGCGGACAGCCGCCCCCCTCCCGCGACTACGGGGGTCCGCGGAGCGGCACAGGGTGACGGAGCCCGCGGCCGCCGCGGGGCCTCAGCCCGCCGAAGGCCCCGCGGTGTGGTCGGGGTGGCCGGGGGTGCGGCGGGTCCGCTTGAGCTGGGCCTCGTACAGGTGGTCGCGGCCCCCGGCGAGTTCGTCGACGGCCCGCTGCGCGAGCGCCGCGAACGGCCGGTAGTAGGTGTGGTTGTAGGCCTCGACGATCTGGAAGGTCCAGTGGCCGGGGATGACGTTGCGGCCGAGGATGTCCCGCTCGACGGCCGCGGCCTCGGCGTGGTGCCCGGCCTCCCGGAAGAGGCGTACCGCCTCGTCGAGTTCGAAGTCCGCGGTGCCGGTCAGCTGGTGGAAGGCGTACAGGTGGCCGCGCGCCCGCTCGGTGGTCTCCAGCGCCTTCGACAGGGCGCCGAGGGCGAGCACGGTGGCGTGCGCCACGCCGTGCGGGCGGAGGGGGTCCGTGCGGGGCGGCTGGTCGTGCTCGGGTGCGCTCACCCTTCCTGCATAGCGGTTGCGGCCACCGCGGCCGAGCGGGCGCGCGGGACAGCCATCCGGACGGCGGGAGGGCCGTCAGCGGCCCACGAGGGCGAGCTGGCGGTTCATCTCCTGCAGGAAGCGCACCACCACGTGCAGCTCGTCGGGGTCGAAGGGCGCGCAGGCCGCCTCCGTGCCGCGCGCCAGAGGGCCGAAGAACTCGCGCGCCGCCTCCAGGCCCGACCGGGCGTAGTGGACGTGCACCACGCGGCGGTCGTCGGCCGCCCGGACCCGCCGGACGTGGCCGGCCCTCTCCAGCCTGTCCAGGCAGGCGGTGACGGCCCCCGAGGTGAGGTTCATGCGGGTGCGAAGCCGCCCGGGGGTCATCGGCCCGCCCTCCTCGTCGTGCTCGGCGTCGAGGACGGCGATCAGCGCCTGGACGTCCGTCAGGTGCAGCCCGTGTGCCTGGGCGAACTCCTGGACGATCCGGTTGAACTCCGCGTTCATGCGGCGCAGCAGCACGGCGAAGGACTGCAACCCGATCGGGTCGTCCGGCGGAAGAGAGGGCAGGGGGGCGTCGGCGCTGGGCATCCCCCCAGCATATGATCTCTCAATCGTTGACATACTTTTTGATTGAGAGATCGAGAGGCGGTTCGTCCATGAGGAGTACTCCGCGCCGGGCCCTGTGGCTGGTGCCCCTGGCCCTTCTGGTGGTCTGGCTGGGCGTCGGCGGCGCGCTCGGCCCGTACGCGGGCAGGCTGGGCGAGGTCGCCACCAACGACCAGGCGGCCTTCCTGCCCCGCAGCGCCGAGTCCACCGCGGTCCTCGACGCCCGGCAGCCGTTCGAACGCTCGGAATCGGTGCCCGCGATCGTCGTCTGGGAGGCCCCGGCCGGCACCCGGATCAGCGCGGACCAGCAGGCCGCCGCCACCCGCGCCGTCGCCGGACTCGCCGGCCGGCCCGGCATCGCGGGCGAACCCTCGCCCGCCCTGCCCTCCGAGGACGGCGGGGCACTCCAGGCCGTCGTCCCCCTCCAGCCCGACCTCGGCGACGAACTCCCGGCCGTCCTCGACTCCGTCCGCTCGGCGGCCGCGACCGTACCGGGGGCCGCCCCGCAGATCGCCGGACCCGCCGCCACGCAGGCCGACCTCTCCGACGCCTTCGCCGGGATCGACGGGCTGCTGCTCGGCGTCGCACTCGGCGCCGTCCTGCTGATCCTGCTGCTGGTGTACCGGAGCGTGCTCCTGCCGCTGGTGATCATCGTCGCGGCCGTGTTCGCGCTCTCCCTCGCCTGCGCGATCGTCTACGCCCTCGCCGACCGGGGCACCGTGAGGGTCGACGGCCAGGTCCAGGGAATCCTCTCCATCCTGGTCATCGGGGCGGCCACCGACTACGCCCTCCTCCTCGCGGCCCGCTTCCGGGAGGAGCTCGCCGCCCGCGGCGACCGCATGCGTGCGGCGACCGCCGCCGTCCGACGCTCGGCGGGCGCCATCACCGCCAGCGCGGCCACCGTGGCGCTCGGCCTGCTCGCCCTGCTCGCGAGCGACCTCACCAACAACCGGGCGCTCGGCCCCGTCGGCGCGATCGGCATCCTCTGCGCCGTCCTGACCACCCTGACCTTCCTGCCCGCCGTCCTCGCCCTGCTGGGCCGCACCGCCTACTGGCCGGCCGCGCCCAAGGCCGCCCCGGAGGACGGGCGCGGGGTGTGGCGCCGCATCGCCCGGCTGATCGACCGGGCGCCGAGGCGCGTCTGGGCGTCGACGACGGTGCTGCTGCTCGCCATGGCCGCGTTCGCCCCGGCGCTGTCCTCCAAGGGCGTGCCCCTCGACGAGATCTTCGTCGGAGACGCGCCCTCGGTGAGCGCCCAGAAGGCCCTCGGCCGGCACTTCCCCGGCGGATCCGGCCAGCCCGCGGTGATCATCGCCGACGCGGGCCGGGTGGAGCAGGTGCAGGCGGCTGCCCGCGCGACCGACGGCGTCGCCTCGGTACAGGCCGCCACGGCCGGCGGGCGGCCCGGCGGGGGAGAGCCGCTGGTCGTCGACGGCCGCGTCCGCCTCGACGCCACCCTGGAGGCGGCCGCCGACAGCGACGCCGCCAAAGCCACCGTCGAACGGCTGCGCGCGCAGGTCCACGCCGTGCCCGGCGCCGACGCCGTCGTCGGCGGCTACACCGCCCAGCAGTACGACACCCAGCAGACCGCGGCCCGCGACCGCAACGTCATCGTCCCCATCGTGCTCGGCATCATCCTGCTGATCCTGGTGGTGCTCCTGCGGTCCCTGGTGGTGCCGGTGCTGCTGGTGGCCACGGTCGCCCTCAACTTCCTGGCCACCCTCGGCGTCTCCGCGCTCGTCTTCGGCCTGCTCGGCTTCAGCGGCACCGACGCCTCCGTCCCGCTGTACGGGTTCGTCTTCCTGGTCGCGCTCGGGGTCGACTACAACATCTTCCTGATGTCGCGCGTCCGCGAGGAGACCCTCACGCACGGGGTGCGGCAGGGCGTGCTCCGCGGGCTGACCACGACCGGCGGGGTCATCACCTCCGCCGGGGTGGTCCTGGCGGCCACTTTCGCCGCGCTGATGGTCATCCCGCTGGCCTTCCTCGTCCAGATCGCCTTCATCGTCGCCTTCGGCGTCCTCCTCGACACCCTGGTCGTCCGGTCCCTGCTCGTCCCGGCCCTCGTCGTGGACCTCGGGCCCCGCAGCTGGTGGCCCGGCCGCCTCGCACGCGCCGAGCAGTAGGAGCGGCCGGGCGCGGGGCGGTGCCCTCCGCGCCCGGCCCGGTCGCACCGGGGAAACCGCGGGGCGACGATGGAAAGGCGGCCGGCACCCCCGGCAAGCCCCCCCGGCAAGGCGTCTCGGCAAGGAGGATCCATGAACCGGAGCACCCGCCCCCGCGTCCTCGTACCGCTCGCGGCGGCCGCACTCGGCGCCCTGATCGGCGCAGGGCCGGCAGCCGCGGCCCCGGCCGCCACGTGCTCGGTCTCCGGCGTCCTCGAGAACGGCCGCGTCCACCTCTCCGGCGGCGGCTTCACCCCCGGGCCGGCGTATGTCTTCGGCTCGGCCGGGTTCGGCGGGACGGTGGAGATCGCCCAGAACGGCGGCTTCCAGGTGATGAACGTGCCGAACGCCGAGTACACCGTCCGGCAGGGCGGCGAAGTGACCCAGTGCAGCGGCTTCAAGGGCTGACCCGGCGGCGGCACCGGCCGGCGGCCCTGCACCCCCGTCAGGCCCAGGTGTCCGGGCCGCCCCCCGTCCAGACGATCGTCGGGCTGTCCTGTGCGACCAGCGACTCCGGATCGTTCAGGCCCGCCCGGCGGGCGAACTCCACGACGTCGTCGAGGCCGTAGGCCGTTCCCAGCGGGGCGTCCGTGCCGTGGGTGTGCGCCGTGACCGGCCGGCCGCCCTTGGCGGTCACGGGGTGGACGGTGATGTGCGGAGTGTCCGGCATGCCCCCAGGCTCACCGCACGCGGCCGCCTCCGCATCCCGGCAGACCCGTCCCGCCTCCGTTCGGCACGTCCGCGGGGGCCGCCGGAGGACGGGAACCCGGCGCTCAGAATGCGTAGCGCACCCGCAGCCAGGGCGCGCGCGCCGCGATCAGCCCGCGCAGCGACTCCACAGCCGACGCCTTCTCCGCGTTGCGGTAGCGGACGTTCCAGGCACCGTTCTCGGACTTCTTCGGCTGCTGGAGGTCAGGCCGCCACAGCAGCTCCTCGGCCCGCGGATGCCAGCCCAGGTTGACCTCGTGCAGCTCGCGGTTGTGCGTCAGCATGATCACCTCGGCTGCCGCCTGCTCCTTCACCCGGTGCGGCAGTACGTCGTCCATGGCGCCCAGCAGCTCGCCCCAGGCCTCCTCCCAGCCCGGCCGGATCACCACCGGCGACAGGTTGAAGTGCACCTCGTAGCCGGCGTCGAGGAAGTCGGCCGCCGCGGCGAGGCGGTCGGCGACCGGGCTCGTCCGCACGTCGAGGAGGCGGGAGTCGTCCGGGGGCATCAGCGAGAAGCGGATCCGGGTGCGGCCCTGCGGGTCGAGCCGCAGCAGGTCGGGGTTGACGAACTTGGTGGCGAAGGACGCCTTCGCGGTCGGCCACCGGCGGAAGGCGCGCACCAGGTCCGCGGTGTTGTCGCTGATCAGGTCGTCGACCGAGCAGTCGCCGTTCTCCCCCACGTCGTACACCCACGCCCGGTCGTCGCACTGGTTCGGCTCCGGTTTCGGCCCGGCCGCCGCGACGTGCCGGCCGATGGCGTCCAGTACCCGTTCGACGTTGGTGAAGACGGTGATCGGGTTGGCGAACCCCTTGCGGCGCGGGACGTAGCAGTAGGCGCAGGCCATCGCGCAGCCGTTGGACAGGCCCGGCGCGATCCAGTCGGCCGACCGGCCGTTGGGCCGGATCGTGAAGGACCTCCGCTCGCCGAGGACGAGGGTCTGCCGCTTCACCTGCACCCACCGCTCGGCGTTGCCCTCGTTGCCGTGCAGGTGCGGGATGCGCCAGTGCGACTCCGCCTCGACGAGGCGGGCCCCGGGGAACCGCGCGATGACCTGCCGCCCCCGCCGGGAGGCGGCCGCCGCCGCCTCGGCGTGGATCTCGGTCACCCGCAGCATCCTGCGCGCCTGCGGCCCGTCCCGGAACATCTGCCCCGCCCCGGCCTCGTCCTCCCCGCCGCCGGCCCCGGCCGCCGCCACGAGCTCGCCGAGACCGAACAGCGCGTCCGCCTCGCCGCCCTGCTCCCCTTGCCCGGATTGCCGTTGCCTGCCCACTTCACCCCAGTGTACGGAGCGCGCGACGGCTCCCCTGGGGCCGTCGCCCGCCGCCCGCCGGGCCGCCGCCCACCCGTGCCCGCCCGGGCGCGGAGGCATCCGTTTCGCGAAGTCCCCGGTCCGCGGAGCGAACCCGGGGACGGGTCGCGCTTCGCCCACCGGACGGCGGGGCGTAGCGTCGGCACCGGGGGAGCGAGCCGCGCACGGCGCGGCACCGACACTGGCAGTGGGGGTGAGCGGACGGGGCTGGCGTGGGATTGGTGTTCCGGAGTTCCGATCCGGCCGAGACGGAGGCCTACCTCTCCCGGCAGTACGCCGAGGTGACCGTCCACGCCTCGGCGGACACCCGCACGGAGGTGGTGCGGCACGCCGCCGACCGCTTCTCCGTCGAGGACGTGCGGATCGGCTGGGAGATGTCGTTCACCGCCGACCCGCTGAAAGCCGTCTGCGCCGTCGTCCTCCACACCGGCACCATCGCGCTCCGCGAAAGCGGACTGCCCGACGAGGTCTTCGGACCCGGCGAGGTGTTCCTGCACACCGCCGGGCACCAGCCGTACACAGGAGCGATCTCCGGCGCCCGCTACACCGCGGCCCTCCTCCACCCGGACCTTGTCGCCGATACCCTCCAGGCCGGCGACAAGACCGCCCGGCGGCCCGTCCGGTTCACCGACCGGCGCCCCACGACCGCCGGCGCCGGCCGCCAGCTCGCCGCGACCGTCGCCTTCCTCCGCGACAGCATCCTCGCCCCGCCGCCGCGCCCGCGGTCCCCGATCATCGAGGCGACCTGCGGCCGACTGCTCGCCGCCGCCGTCCTGGCCGCCTTCCCGTACACCACGCCCGGGGCGCGCCCCGCGGCCGCGCCCGGCGACGCCACCCTCCAGCGGGCGATCGCGTTCATCGAGGCCAACGCCCACCTCGACATCACGCTGGCCGACATCGCTGCCTCGATCCCCGTCAGCCCGCGCGCCGTGCAGTACGCCTTCGCCCGCCACGCCGGCACCACCCCCCTGGCCTACCTGCGGGGCGTCCGCCTGGCCCGGGTCCACGAGGAGCTGGCCTCGGCGATGCCGGGGCAGAGCACGGTCACCGAGACCGCGGCCCGGTGGGGCTTCGCCCACCCCGGCCGCTTCGCAGCCGCCTACCGCGACGCGTACGGCACGTCCCCCAGCCGCACCCTCGCGGCCCGCCCGGGCCGCACCGCCCCGCCCGGCCCGACCACCACGGTCCCCGCACCGGCGACGGCGGCGCCGGGCGGCGGCCTGCGGGCGGAGGCGGGGGCGGAGGGGGGCCGGCGGGGGGCGGGGAGGCCCCCGGTCACGCACGTCGTACGCGAGCGGTGCCTCGTCGTCACCCTGTGGAGCCCGCCCGACCCGGACCGGAGCACGGGCCTCGTCCAGCACGTCCAGACACTGCTGGACGAGCACCGCCCGACCTGCGTCGTCGTCGAACTGCCCCCGGCGGCCGCCACGGCGTCGGCCGTGTCCGCGGTCCTCGCCCTGCACCGCCACTGCACCGCGCGCCGGGTCCCCCTGGCGGTGGCGACGGGTCAGTCCGAAACCCACCGCCTGATCAAGGCGGTACAACCGGCGGTACCGGTCCTCCCGGAGACGACGGAAGCCCAGGAGGCGGCCAGGGCGCTGGGGCGGGGGTGAGGGGGCGGGGAGTGGTGGGGCTGCGGCGGAACGGAGCCGGCGGGATGGGGGTGGGCGGGAACCGGTGAGTCGGGGGTCGGAGGCGGTGGGGGTGGTGCAAGGGCGGGAGCCGGTGACTTGGGGTCGGATGTGTGCTGGGGGTGTCCCGGCAGCCCATTGTCCTTCCGGGTCGGGCCGTCCTGTAAAGGGCGCGCCCGTTGGGCGCGTCGCTGCGCGATGGCCCTTGCGGGCCACCCTTGACAAGCCGTCCCGCCCCGGAACGCCAACAAGCTGCCGGGAAGCCCCCAGGGAAACGGCCTGGGGGGAGCTTGGCCTATGGGGCGTGTCAGAGTCCTTGCTCTCCCGCCCCGGCTGCCCCTTTCGTCTCACCGGCATCAGCAGTTCCCGCTCGGCGCCGGAGCCCGGGCCGTATGCCACCCCAAGACCCGGCATCGAGGCGTTCAGGGCGGTCAGGTGGCCGTGCCTGCACGAAACGACGCCCAGAGCATCATCCGGAGACAGGACCGCCCCAGACCGCTACACACCCCCCTCTGTTCGGCGCCCGTCCGCCGTCCTGGGCTGCGAAGCGCCCCGGATCGCTACGGGGGCGCCGTTTGTAGGCGTCTGCGGCTGATCACCGTCGGACGCGAGGAAGTGGGAGCGGGGATGGGGGCGCTTCGCGCCCCGACGGCCTTCAGCCGCCGAGACATGAGGAGCAATCGAGCGGGCTGGGCCGCTTCGCGACCCATGACGAGCGTCAGCCGCCGAAACGACAGGGGTGCGCAGTGGGCTGGGGCGCTTCGCGGCCCAGGACGGCGGCCAGCCGCCGACCCGGCCGAAGCGTGTAGCGATCTGGGGCGCTTCGCAGCCCGGGCGGCGGACGGGCGCTGAACAGGCGGGGGCGTGTAGCGGATCTGGGGCGGTCCTGTCTGCGGATGATGCTCTGGGCGTCGTTTCGTGACGTCACAGCCTGCCTGGCCTCCGTCGACGCGGCTGCTGATGCCGGTGGGGTGGAAGAGGCAGCTGGGGCGGGAGAGCAACGGCTCTGGTCACCCCTCATGGCTGAGGTTCCTCCCGGCCGTTCCTTCCTCTGGGGGCTTCCCGGCAGCTCTTTGTCTTTCCGGTGTTGGGTCGGTCTGTCAAGGGTGACCGTAAGGCCATCGCGCAGCGACGCGACCGGAGGGAGCGCCCTCTACAGGGCGGCCCGCGCCGGAACGACAATGGGCTGACGGGACGCCCCCAGTACGACTCCGACGCCTCGTCATCGGCTCCCGCCCTTCCCCGCTCCCGCCGACGCCCCGCCCCCCCGCGACCGCCCCACCGCCCCATGCCCGAAAATGCTCCGTGCTGTCTCCCGACGGCCCGGGTGCTGCCCGCTGTGGTGCACCGGGCAGCACCCGGACACACGGTCATGAACCGCTGCCGAAGACTGACTTCTGGACGTCGTCGGGGCCGTCGTACTGCTTCGAGCCGGAGCTGCGGAGCTTCTCGACGACCTTGCCGTCGGCCCCGTTGCTCTCGGCCAGGGAGGCCAGGTCTTCGCTGCTGGCGGGGTATTCGGCGCCCTTCAGGGCCTTCTGTACGTCGATGGGGCTGATATCGGCCATGGCGGCCTCCTCTTCGCCTGATCCGGGCTTGCCGCCCTTGGGATCCGTCGCCTGGCCGCTGCCCGGAATCGGGACGCCGATTCACACGGCCCGGGACTTTCCACCGGGCCGCGATCCCCTCAGTCCTTGTCGAAGCGGAGGGCGCCCCGGACGACGTCGTGTGCCACCTCGGCGGCGGTGCGGTCCTCGCGGAAGGCGCGGGCCCGCAGCAAGGCCAGGGCCTCGTCCACGTCGATGCCCCGGACCGCCGTGATCAGGTCTGCGGCCTGGTGGATCTCGTTCTGCCCGAGGGGCGACAGACCGGCGTGGAGCCAGGCCGTGACGTCCCCGCCGCCGTCGCGGTGGCGCAGGGCGTCGAGTACCCGGGCGGAGGCGTCGGCCGCGATGACGGCCGTCGCCAGCTCCGGCGGGGCGGGGATCCCGGGGGCGTCGCGGTACAGGTCCAGGGTGCCGACGACATCCCTGCTGCTGCCGAGGGGGACGGAGTACACCGCGCGGGCCCCCGTCTGCCGGGCCGGGGGAGTGAACAGCGGCCACCGTCGGGCCTCCCTGGCGGACGACAGGTCGGGGGCCAGCACGGGCGCGAACACCTCGGCGGCGGTGATCCCGGGACCGTCGCCCAGGGTGAACTGCACATCGGCGAGCCGCCGGGCCACCGGATCGCTCGCGCACCAGGTGCTGCCCGGCACGCCGCCGGCGGCGAGGAGGCTGATCGCCAGCCCCCGCGCCGACAGCATGGACGCCAGCTCCGCACATAGTCGGCCGGGCACCTCCTCGGGAGCGATCCGCTCCAGGGCCGCCATGATGCGGCGGAACACCGCGGCGCGCCGAGCGCCGGCGGCGCCCGCCGCACCCTCACCGCCGCCGGGGACCGGTCGGCCGCGCCCCTGATCCTCTGCGGGCGGCATACGCGTTCCCGGTCATGCGCGCGGCACGCGGCGGCGGGAGAGCAGCATGCCGAGGAGCACCATGACGACGCCCAGCAGCAAGTGCAGCCAGTTGTCGGCGTCGTTGAGCGGGACGAAGTTGGCGGCGCTGTCGTGGTCGATGACCAGGCCGTAGAGCCACAGCACCAGGTAGATGACGCCGCCGCCCACGAGATAGGCGCGTGCGGATCCGGCGGCGCGGGCCATGGCGAGGCCGGCGGCGCCGAACAGCAGGTGGACGATGTTGTGCAGGACCGACACCTGGAAGACGCCCAGCAGTTTCGCCTCCGAGTGGTGCTCGGCGAACCGCAGGGTGTCGTAGTCGGTGGTGATCCCCGGGATGAACCCGAGGATGCCGATCAGCAGGAAGACGGCACCCACCACGAGCGCGGCGAGCTGTACGGCGGTCCTGGGTTGGGCTCGGGTGTGAAGGGCCATGACGGTGCTCCTTACCGCTGCCGACGGAGACGATGCCGGGGAGGCCAATGGTGGGGGCCGGAAGAGGCCGGGATGCTGCGACGGCGCGCGGACGCCTCGCCTCCCGGCCGCCGTACCGGCCGCCTCCCGCAGGGCGGCTGCCCCGCCGCGGCGGGTGGAAACGGGCCGCTGCCCGGCTCACCCGCACCCAGCAGCCGTCGCCGTGTGCTCCCGGCCCGTCGTACTGCACTGCTGGTCCTGCCGCCCCCGGCCGCGCTCGCCGTCCTGGTCGTGGGCCTGTACGCGGTCCCGCTGCCCGGTCTCGCGGCGTCCCGGGCGACCTGTGCGACGGCGCGGTGCCGCTGCCACCGTCGACAGCCTGCCCCGGTGCGGCTCGGGCGGGTCGCCATCCGGCCCCGGTGGCGCGGCTTCCGCGGGCCGGTTGACCCCGCCCCTCCGTCGGCGCCTGCGGCCGCGGCTGCCGACGGTCCGATGGCGGCCCACCCGGGTGGTGGCACATCCTGGTGGTGCCCCGCCCGGGCCGAGCGGTGTTCCCGGCGGCCCGCAGCGGCGGCGCCAGGGGGCCACCGGAACGAGGGGAGCGGCCGTGACCGGGAGCGACGCCGTTTTCGCCGAGCTGCTGGAGCGCTCGCACCGCGTGGCCGCCCGGGAGGTCCCCGATCTCGTCGAGGCGGCCGGCAGTCGCCTCGGGCTCACCGGCACACGCCTGTACGTGGCGGACCTCCAGCAGGTCCGGCTCGTCTCGATGCCGCAGACGGGCGCCGGTGCGGACGGCCACGCCGAAGCCCTGGACATCGACTACTCCCTCGGCGGCCTCGCCTACCGGACCCGGCAGGTCCAGACGTCCCGCGACGGGGGCACCGCCTGGGTTCCGATGATCGACGGCATCGAGCGGGTCGGCGTCATGCAGGCGACCGCGCCCGCGTTCACCCCGGACCTGCTGGGAGTGAGCCGGGCCCTGGCGTCGTTGGCGACGCTCGTGCTGATGTCGAAGTCGCCGTACAACGACCTGGTGGTGAAGCGGGGACGGCAGCGCCCCATGACCGTCCAGGCGGAGCTGGTGTGGGCGTTCCTGCCGCCGCGGACCATCGGCACCGCCGAGGCGACGTCGTCCGCGGTGCTGGAGCCGGCGTACGACATCGGGGGCGACGCCTTCGACCACAGCTTCACCCGGGGCGGCCTGCACCTGACCCTGCTCGACGCGATGGGCCACGACCTCGCCTCCGGAGGCGCCAGCGCCACGGGCCTCGCCGCCTGCCGTGCCACGCGGCGCGCCGGGGGGAGCCTGACCGACATCGCCCGCACCATCGACCGCACCCTCGAGCAGTGGATCCCCGGCCGCCTGATGACCGCCGTCATCGCCCACCTCGACACGGCGGGCGGGCAGCTCACCTGGGTGAACTGCGGGCACCCGCCGCCGCTGCTGATCCGCGACGGGCGCGTGCTGCCCCGGGTTCTGGAGCGGACCCCGCAGCTGCCGCTCGGGCTGGGCTTCCACCGGGAGTCACCGCCGGTCCTGCACCGCGAACGCCTCCAGCCCGGCGACCGCGTCCTGATCCACAGCGACGGGGTCACCGAGGCCCGCGGGCCCGACGGCAGCATCTTCGGCGAGCAGCGCCTGGCCGACACCGTCATCCGCGCCACCGCCGCCGGGGACACCGCCCCCGAGGCGCTGCGCCGGCTGATCCAGTTCCTGCTCCGGCACCAGGAGCACAAGCTGCGCGACGACGCCACGATCCTCCTCGCCGAGTGGCACCCGGGCTGACCGGGCCGCCGCGCCCGCCCCGTCGGCGCGTACCCTCGGACGGGTGTCGTCCTCCCGTCTGAACCGCGTCGCCGTCCTCGTCCTCGAAGGAGCGAAACCGCTCGACGTCGGCATCCCCGCCCAGGTCTTCACCACCCGCGCGAGCATGCCGTACGAGGTGCGGGTGTGCGGTGCGGCCCCCGGCCTCGTCGCGGGCGGCGACGGCCTGTCCTATCACGTGAACCACGGGCTCGACGCGCTGGCCTGGGCCGATATCGTCTTCGTCCCCGGCTACCGCTTCCCCGACCGGGAGGACCCGCCGCGGGACGTCATCGCGGCGCTGACCGCCGCCCACGAGCGGGGCGCCCGGCTCGCCGCCATCTCGACGGGCGCGTTCGCGCTGGCCGCGACGGGCCTCCTCGACGGAAAGCGCGCCACCACGCACTGGCACTACGCGCGGGCGCTCGCCGCCAGGCATCCGCGGATACGGCTCGACGAGAACGTCCTGTTCGTCGACGAGGGCAGCGTGCTCACCTCCGCGGGCGCCGCGTCGGGCATCGACCTGTGCCTGCACATCCTGCGCGGCGACCTCGGGGTGGCCGCGTCCAACCACGCGGCCCGCCGCCTGGTCGCGGCCCCGTACCGCAGCGGGGGCCAGGCGCAGTACCTGCCCCGCAGCGTGCCCGAACCCCTCGGGGAGCGGTTCGCCGCCACCCGCGAGTGGGCGCTGCGCCGGCTGGCCGAGCCGCTGACCCTGGAGGCGCTCGCCGAGCACGCGGCGGTCTCCTCCCGGACGTTCTCGCGGCGCTTCGCCGACGACACCGGGTACACGCCCATGCAGTGGATCATGCGGGCCCGTATAGACAGGGCCCGGGAGCTGCTCGAACGCTCGGAGCGCAGCGTCGAGCAGGTCGCCGCCGACGTCGGCCTCGGCACCGGGGCGAATCTCCGGCTGCACTTCCAGCGGATCCTCGGCACCACCCCCACCGAGTACCGGCGCACCTTCACCCGAGGCGAGTAGCCGGCGCCCGCCGACCCCGCTCGAAAAAGGGCGGCGACGGGTGGCGAGATCCTTTTGAACCGTGGCGATCACGCCACTGTCCCGTTTCGGGCGCGGCAGGCGAACCTGTTGCCGAACAGAAGGGGACATCGCTCATGACTCGCATCGCCATCAACGGGTTCGGCCGCATCGGACGCAACGTGCTGCGCGCGCTGCTCGAACGCAACACCGACCTCGAGGTCGTCGCCGTGAACGACCTCTCCGAGCCGGCCACCCTCGCGCGGCTGCTCGCGTTCGACTCCACGGCCGGCCGCCTGGGCCGCCCGGTCACCGTCGACGGCGACGTCCTGGTCGTCGACGGCCGCCGCATCAAGGTCCTGGCCGAGCGCGAGCCGGAGCAGCTCCCCTGGGCGGATCTCGGCGTCGACATCGTGCTGGAGGCGACCGGCCGCTTCACGTCCGCCTCCGCGGCCTCCGCCCACATCAAGGCCGGCGCGAAGAAGGTCCTGGTCAGCGCCCCGTCGGACGGTGCGGACGTCACCCTCGCCTACGGTGTGAACACCTCCGCCTACGACCCGGCCGTGCACACGATCGTCTCGAACGCCTCCTGCACCACGAACGCGCTCGCGCCGCTCGCCGCCGTCCTCGACGACCTCGCGGGCATCGAGCACGGCTTCATGACGACGGTGCACGCCTACACGCAGGAGCAGAACCTGCAGGACGGCCCGCACCGCGACCCGCGCCGCGCCCGCGCCGCCGGCGTCAACATCGTGCCCACCACGACGGGTGCCGCCAAGGCGATCGGCCTCGTCCTGCCGAACCTCGACGGCAAGCTGTCCGGCGACTCGATCCGCGTACCGGTCCCGGTCGGCTCCATCGTGGAGCTGAACACGACCGTGTCGCGCGACGTGACCCGCGAGGACGTCCTGGCGGCGTACCGCGCCGCCGCCGACGGCCCCCTCGCCGGCGTGCTGGAGTACTCCGAGGACCCGCTGGTCTCCGCCGACATCGTCGGCAACCCCGCCTCCTCGGTCTTCGACTCGGCGCTCACCCGCGTCGACGGCCGC
This sequence comes from Streptomyces sp. NPDC031121, assembly GCF_055570615.1. NCBI lineage: Bacteria > Bacillati > Actinomycetota > Actinomycetes > Kitasatosporales > Streptomycetaceae > Streptomyces > Streptomyces sp. NPDC031121. The sequence goes on along the minus strand of NZ_JBVIGV010000013.1, from coordinate 124,151 downwards.
CACGTCAAGGTGGTCGCCTGGTACGACAACGAGTGGGGCTTCTCGAACCGCGTGATCGACACCCTCACGCTCCTCGCCGGCTGACCCCTCCCGCGCGCAGGCACGCTCCGGCCGCCCGGTTCCCCCGGGCGGCCGGAGCCGTTTCGCGTGCGGCCGTACGCGCGGGCCGTCGGCGCCGTGGAGCCGGATGCCGGGGAAGGTGATCGAGCCGTCCGGGCCTCGAAGCCGACGGCGAGGGTCCCGTACGGCTCGGTGAGGGCGTCGTGCCGGTCGGGAGCCGCGGCCGCGCGCCGTCGCAGCGCAGAGGGCGGGCACAAGCAAAGGCGAGGATCCCTCGGGACTCCTCGCCACTCTCAACTTATAGCGCACGGTGGGGCTTGCGGCAAGGCCCCGGTCCTGCCGCAGAATGACCGGCCGAGGTCGGAAGCTGCGGAAATGCCGTTTCCCTGCCGTATCAACCCCTTTGGTGGGAGCGGTGCGGTGCGGGGTGGGGCGGAGCAGCGGCCGACTGCCGTGTCCCCTCCTTGAAACGGACGTGCTCATGCGTGATGTGATCGTGGTCGGCGGCGGGCCCACCGGCCTGATGCTGGCGGCCGAACTCCGGCTGCACGGCGTGGACGTGACGGTCCTGGAGCGGCTGTCCGAGCCGACCGGGCAGTCCCGCGGCCAGGGCCTGCACGCCCGCAGCGTCGAGATGATGGACCAGCGCGGCCTGCTGGACCGCTTCCTCGCCTCCGCCGAGACGTTCCGGGCGGGCGGCCTGTTCGGCGGCATCGTGAAGCCGTGGCCCGACAGCCTGGACACGGCGCACCCGTACGGCGTCGCCGTCCCGCAGCCCGTCACGGAGCGGCTGCTGGAGGAGCGGGCCCTCGAACTGGGCACCGACATCCGCCGCGGCTGCGCCGTGACCGGGCTCCACCAGGACGGCGACGGCGTGACCGTCGAGCTGGCCGACGGCACCCGCCTGCGCTCGCTCTTCGCCGTCGGCTGCGACGGCGCCCGCAGCGCCGTGCGCAAGCAGCTCGGCGTGCCCTTCCCCGGCGAGCCCGCCAGGGTCGAGACGCTGCTGGGCGAGATGGAGCTCACCGAGGACCCTGCGAGGATCGCCGCCGTCACCGCGGAAGTGCACCGGACCCAGCTGCGGTTCGGGGCGGCACCCCTCGGCGAGGGCCGCTACCGCGTCGTCGTCCCCGCCGAAGGGGTCGCCGCGGAGCGCACCGCCGCACCGACCCTCGAGGAGTTCGCCCGGCAGCTGCGCGCCGTCGCCGGTACGGACTTCGGGGCGCACTCCCCGCGCTGGCTGTCGCGGTTCGGCGACGCGACCCGCCAGGCGGAGCGCTACCGCGTCGGCCGGGTCCTCCTCGCGGGCGACGCCGCGCACATCCACCCCCCGACCGGCGGACAGGGGCTCAACCTCGGAATCCAGGACGCCTTCAACCTCGGCTGGAAACTGGCCGCCGAGGTGGGCGGCCGCGCCCCCGAGGGGCTGCTGGACACCTACCACGCCGAGCGGCACCCCGTGGGCGCCGCCGTCCTGCAGAACACGCGGGCGCAGATCACCCTGCTGGGCACCGACCCCGGGGCGGCCGCGCTGCGGGAGCTGTTCTCGGCGCTCATGGACTTCGAGGAGGTGAACCGTTACGTCACCGGCATGATCACCGCGGTCGGGGTCCGCTACGACCTCGGCGAGGGCCACGACCTGCTCGGCCGGCGCCTGCGCGACGTGCCGCTGCGGCAGGGCCGACTGTACGAGCGGATGCGCACCGCCCGGGGACTGCTCCTCGACCGGACGGGCCTGCTCTCCGCGGACGGCTGGGCGGACCGCGTCGACCAGGTCGTCGACCCGTGCCCCGAGCTGGGGGACCCGGACGACGTGCCCGCCCTGCTGCTGCGGCCCGACGGGCACGTGGCATGGGTCGGCGAACAGCAGGAGGACCTGGACGGCCGGCTCGCCGCCTGGTTCGGCGCGCCCGCCGCCCGTACGCCCGCGGCTACAGGACGGCGACCGTGAAGGCGTTGTCGACGTAGCTGCCGTTCAGGTCGTACGTGTACACCGTCACGGAGTTCGTCCCGCAGACGGCGTTCGGCGCGGTGCCGAAGCTGCGGCGGTTGGAGTTGGGCAGTTCGACCTGGACGATGCTGAACGCCAGGTTCACCTGGTCGGAGATGTTGACGCAGTACCGGCCGCGGTCGATGCGCCGCACCCAGTCGATGTTCTTCGCCCTCCTCAGCGCCCCGGAGGCGCTCACGTCGGCGGCGGCCTGGACGTACGGCGAGGTGATCGGAGCCGGGTCCGCCGCGGCGGCGGGCACGGCGAGCGCCCCCGTCAGTGCGGCGGCGGCGAGGACGACGGGAACAGGACGGCGCATGGTTCACACTCCCGGCGGACGGCGGCCCACGGCGAGCCGCCTGAGGTTCCCCACCCTCCCCGACCCGTGCGGGCCGTGCGGCCGAAACGCCGGGCGGTGATCGGCCACCCGTGACCGAACGTCACCCGGTCGGCCGCGCCCGCGCGTCCCGGTCGGCCCGGTCGGCGCCGCAGCCCCGGGGCGGGCGCCCGGGCGCCGTCAGAAGCGGCCCAGGGGCGCGTCGCCCCAGTAGCCGCCGACCTCGCGGTGGTGGTCGGCGCTGCCCAGGTGCTTCTCCCGGACGAACTCCGGTGCGTCCTTGACCTGCTCCCTGGTCCGGTCGACGTAGATCTTCCGCTCGTTGGCGTCGATGCGGGTGATCGTCCCGGCGGGCAGAAGCACCTGCCGGCCGAAGATCCAGGGCCCCGTGTCGACGACGATCCAGGAGGCGTCGGCCTCGTCGGAGTGCTTGTCGACCTTGCCGATGCCGCCGTCGACGGCCTCGACCTTGTACCCCGTCAGGTCGACGCCCTCCAGGCGGCCGACGGTCAGGCGGTAGACCCAGATGTTCCCGGTCATGGGCTTCGGTTCCTTTCTCGGCGGTTCTCGGGATGCGGCGGCCGGGCCGGAGCGGCTCAACGGCCTCCGGCCAGGCTGTGGATGAGCACGCCCAACGCGAAGGCGAGCAGGAGCAGATGCAGCCAGACCGGCCCCGGCGGGGCCGGTTCGGCGGCCAGTAACGAGAGCTGGTTTCCTGTCATGACCGCTCGCCTGCCCCCGCACGGCCGATTGACGCACCCTTCTTCCCGCGCAGCGCCGCCCGCCGCCGCCCCCGGCCTACGCTGGCCCGGCACGCGGCACCACCGGAGCCCCCCCGCCGCGCGCCGCACCGCCCCGACGGCACCCGGCGAAAGGACGACCCGGCATGGACGACCGCGCATGGCGCGAGCTCGACCCCTCCCACCCCCGCTACCGGCAGGTCTTCCGGACCTACCTCACCCACACCGACGAGAAGGAACGCGCGCGGGAGCACCTCCTCCGCGTGGCGGACGCGCTGCCCCGCCGGGACGTCTTCGTGGACGCCGGGGCCGGCCCGGGCTACTTCACGGCCGCCCTCGCCCCCCGCTTCCGCAGGACCGTCGCCGTCGAACCGGACCCCGCCCTGCGCGGCGAACTGCGGGCGGCCTGCCCCGCGGCCGAGGTCCTGCCGGCGCCGATCTCCGCCGCGGCCGTCCCCGAACCAGCCGACCTTGTGCTGTGCTCGCACGTCCTCTACTACGTCCCCGAGGCCGAGTGGCGCGGGCACCTCGCGGCCCTGCTGTCCTGGGTGCGCCCCGGCGGTGAGCTCGTCCTCGTCCTCCAGCACCCGGGCAGCGACTGCGTGGCCATGGCCCGCCACTTCGGCATCCGCACCCCCGTCCTGGACGGGGCCGCCGCCCTGCTGGAGGACGCGGCGGCGGGCCGGCCGTACAGCGCGCGCCGCCACGTCCAGCCCGCGTCCTTGCGGCTCCCGGACCTCGCCACATCCCTGGAGGTCGCTCAACTCGTCGTCGGCCCGCTCGACACGCCGGCCGCGCGGGCGACCGTCGCCGCCTACCTGCACGAGCACGGCGCGGACCCCTCCGGGGGCTTCTCCCTCAGCTGCGACCAGGAGTTCCTGCACATCAGGTGCGGCGGCTGACCGGCCGCGGCCAGGCGGCCTCACGCAGCAGGCGCAGCCCGTTGAGGCCGACGACGACCGTGGAGCCCTCGTGCCCGGCGACGCCGAGCGGCAGCGGCAGCGTGCCGATCAGGTCCCAGGCCGCCAGGACGGTGATGAAGGCCGCGGCGATCGCCAGGTTCTGCACCACCAGCCGGCGGGCGGTGCGGGAGAGGGCGACGACCGCGGGGACGGCGGCCAGTTCGTCGCGGACGACGATCGCGTCGGCGGTCTCCAGGGCGAGGTCGGAGCCCGCCTTCCCCATGGCGATCCCGCAGTGGGCGGCCGCGAGGGCGGGCGCGTCGTTGACGCCGTCCCCGACGACCAGGACCTTGAGGCCCTCGTCCTCCCATGCCCGGACGGCCGCGGCCTTGTCCTGGGGCAGCAGACCGGCCCGTACGTCGGTGATGCCCAGCTCGGCGGCGAGGCGGCGCGCGGCGCGCTCGTTGTCCCCGGTCAGCAGGACCGGGCTGCGGCCGGTCAGTTCGGCGAGGGCGGCCACGGTCGCCCTCGCGTCGGGCCGCAGCCGGTCCGCGATGCCGAGGACGCCCACGGGTGCGCCGTCGCGCAGGACGACGACCGCGGTCCGCCCGGCCTCCTCCAGTGCGGCCGCCTCCGCCGCGCAGGCGCCGCCGCTCGGCCCCGCTCCGGGGCCGTGGCGGCCGGGCAGGAGCGCGGCCGGGGAGCCCACCTCGATGCGCTGTCCGTCGACGGTGGCCGCCACGCCCCGCCCGGGGAGCGAGGCGAATCCGGTGGCGCCGCCCGGTACGGGCTGCCGCTCGCGGGCGGCGGCGACCACCGCGCGGGCCAGCGGGTGCTCGCTGGGGTGCTCGGCGCGGGCCGCGAGCAGCAGCAGGGCGTCCCGGTCGAGGCCGCTGCCGGGCAGCGGCCGGACGTCGGTCACCTGCGGGGTGCCCTCCGTGAGGGTGCCGGTCTTGTCGAGTGCCGCGAGGCCGGTCTGGCCGAGCCGCTCCATGACGACGGCGGACTTGGCGAGCACGCCGTGGCGGCCGGCGTTCGCGATGGCGGACAGCAGGGGCGGCATGGTGGACAGGACGACCGCGCACGGCGAGGCGACGATCATGAAGGTCATCGCCCGGAGCAGCGCGGAGGAGAGGCCGTCGCCGAAGGCCAGGGGGATCCCGAAGACGGCGAGGGTCGCGACGACCATGCCGGCCGAGTACCGCTGTTCGACCTTCTCGATGAACAGCTGGGTGGGGGCCTTCGTCCCGGAGGCCTCCTCGACCATCCTGACGATCCGTGCGATGACCGAGTCGGCCGGGTCGCGCTCCACCCGTACGCGCAGCGCGCCGGTGCCGTTGACGGTGCCCGCGAACACCTCGTCGCCCGCCTGCTTGGCCACCGGCAGCGGCTCGCCGGTGATGGTGGCCTGGTCGACCTCACCGGCCCCGGCCAGCACCCGCCCGTCGGCGCCGACGCGTTCGCCCGGCCGCACCAGGATCGTGTCCCCGACCTCCAGCCGGGCCGCGTCGACCTCCTCCTCCGTCCCGTCGGCCCGGATCCTGGCCGCGGTCGGCGGGGCGAGGTCGAGCAGTCCGCGCACCGAGTCCGCGGTGCGCGCCGTGGCAAGGGCCTCCAGGGCGCCGGAGGTGGCGAAGATGACGATCAGCAGGGCGCCGTCGAGGACCTGCCCGATCGCGGCGGCGCCGAGCGCGGCGACGACCATCAGCAGGTCCACGTCCAGCGTCCGGTTCCTCAGGGCCCTCAGGCCCTCCCGGCCGGGCTCCCAGCCGCCGGCGGCGTAGCAGGCGGCGAACAGCGGACCCCACAGCCAGGGGGGGCCGTCCAGCAGGTAGGCGGGCAGGGCGAGCAGGAAGAGCACCACCGCCGCCAGCGCCCACCGTGCCTCCGGCAGTGCCAGCACGCGCGTGCGCCGGGCGGGCGGGGCGGCGCGGCGCGTTCCGGCGGAGGCCGGAGCGGTGCGCTGTTCCAGGCCTGAGGACATGGCAGGACGACCCTTCGGGGGCGGACGGGAGGACTCGTCACCACCATACAAGAACATCTGAAGAGGTCTTCAAGTGTCGTCGGTATCATGGGGCCATGGGCCACGGAACCGTCAGCCAGGGCAGGACCACCCGCGAGCGCCTCGACGCGGTCGGCAGCGCCGACGTCGCCGCGACCCTCCAGGCCCTCGCCACCCCCTCGCGGCTGCACATCCTCGCCCGCCTCCAGGAGGGCCCCTGCTCGGTGGGGGACCTCGCCGACGCCGTCGGCATGGAGGCCTCCGCCTGCTCCCACCAGCTCCGCCTGCTGCGCAACCTCGGCCTGGTCGCCGGCGAGCGGCACGGCCGTTCGATCGTCTACGCCCTGTACGACGACCACGTCGCGCACCTCCTCGACCAGGCGCTCTACCACGTCGAACACCTCCGCCTGGGCCTGCGCGACACCCCCGCCCCACCCGCGGAGGACCCGCCCGCCCCCGCCTGAGGGACCCGCCCCGGCCCGGCCCCCCGGAGCCGGACGTGGGCCGAAGGGGCGACGCCTGCGGCGCGGCGGCTGCGCCGGTCCCGCCCGCGCCACAGATTCGACGGCATGGACAACACGGCCGTCGTGGTCATCGACATGCTCAACCCCTACCGGCACGAGGACGCCGACCTTCTGGTCCCGTCCGTCCGCACCGCACTGCCCCGCATCGTGGAGGTGCTCACCGCGGCCCGCGCCGCCCGGGTGCCCGTCATCTACGTCAACGACAACTTCGGGCAGTGGCGCTCCCACCACGGCCAGATCGTCGACGTCGCGATGGCCGGCACGCACCCCGAGCTGGTGGAGCCGGTCCTGCCGGACGAGGACTCCCTCTTCGTCGTCAAGGCCCGCCACTCGGTGTTCTTCGAGACGCCGCTGGCCTACCTGCTGGGCACGATGGACGTCGGCCGCCTGGTGCTCGTCGGGCAGGTGACCGAGCAGTGCGTGCTGTACTCCGCACTGGACGCGCACATCCGCCACCTCGACGTCGTCGTGCCCCGGAACGCGGTCGCCCACATCCACCCGGACCTCGCCGAGGCGGCCCTGCGGATGATGGTGGAGAACATGGGCGCCCGCGTCGTCGACGGCCCGGGCGAACTCTGGCCGCAGCAGCCGGCCGGGTGAGCCGGCCCCGGCCGGCGGCGCGATTGCCGGGCCGGCCGGCGGGCAGGCGCGGACGGCCCCGGAATCCCACGCCCCGGGGGACACACACGCACACGCAGGAGGACAGGCCCATGTCACAGCCCCAGCCCGCCCCCCGGGCGGCCGTGGTCACCGGAGCCGACTCCGGCATCGGCCGGGCGACCGCCGTCCGCCTCGCCGAAGCCGGGATGGACGTCGGCATCACCTGGCACACGGACGAGGCGGGAGCCGAGGAGACGGCCGCCGAGGTCCGCGGCCACGGCAGGAGGGCGGCCGTCGCCCGCCTCGACCTGACCGACCTGCCGACCGCCGCGCAGGTCGTCGACGACCTCGCCGACGAGCTGGGCCGCCTCGACGTCCTGGTCAACAACGCCGGCACCGGCACGGCCACCCCGTTCCTCGACATCGGCCTCGACACCCTCCGCGAGGTCCTCGACGTCGACCTGGTCGGCCCCTTCCTGTGCTCCCAGCACGCCGCCCGCCGCATGATCGCCCAGGGCGGCGGTGGCCGCATCGTCAACGTCACGTCCGTGCACGAGCACCAGCCGCGCGTCGGCTCCGCACCGTACTGCGCGGCCAAGGGCGGCCTCGGCCTGCTCACCCAGGTGATGGCACTCGAACTCGCCGAGCACGGCATCACGGTGAACGCCGTGGCCCCCGGCGAGATCGCCACCCCCATGACCGGACAGGAGGACACGGACGTCCACCTCGAACGCCGCCCCGGCGTCCCCCTCGGCCGCCCCGGCGACGCCCGCGAGGTGGCCGCCGTCATCGCCTTCCTGGCCGGCCCGGACGCCTCCTACGTGACGGGCGCCTCCTGGGCGGTCGACGGCGGCATGCTCCGCATGGGCCCGATGGCCGGCTCCCACCTCGAAAGCGAGGACTGGCGCCGCCCCGGCAGGCGCTGAGGCCGCCTTCCTCCGCCGGCCCGCAGCGCGGGCGGCGCGCTCGCTCAGCCGTCACCGGCCCCGGAGCCGGTGGAGGCGGAACTCCCCCAGCGGCAGGTCGAGGGAGAGCGACTGAACCCGGTAGCGGCCGTGGGGGATGTCGACCCGGATCCTGTACTCCTCTTCGCTCTCCGCACCGGGCACACCGGAATCGATGAGGAAGTAGCGGCCGCCCAGGGCGATGTCGAAGGCGTCCCGCCATCCCGGTGCTCCCATGGCCCGCTCCACCTCCCCGGGGACGTCGACCCCCTCGTCCGATCCGGCGTCCTGGACGAAGACCATGCTCCGCGGCAGGTAGGCCACGGGCAGCGCTTCGCCGCCGATGGTGAGGACGTCCCCGTGGCCACGGAGTGAGATCTTGCCGACGGAGGCTTCGAACACCGCGTCCGCCTCGGTGCCGGCCCACTGGTCGAGACCTCTCGCGGGACACAGCGCGTAGTAGCCGAAGTCCGTCCCGTCGAGCCATGTGACCGCATTGCGCGCAAGCATCGGAGTGCTCCGTTCTGACCGGCGCCCGTCCCCCTAGAACGCGCGCAGCAGTGGATCCCCGTGGGGCCTGGAAGCCCAGGCCTCCGTGGCCCGTTCCAGTTTGTCGGGGTTGACCTGGCTGCGGAGCGCGGCGATGCCGTCCGGGGTGACCTGGAGGCAGATGATGCCGATGACCCGGCCGTCGACGACCGCGACGACGGCCGGTTCGCCGTTCGCGGTCGTCGCGTACATGTCCGCCGCGCCGCCGACCAGCTTCCGCTTCGCCGGTGCCGGCTTGAACAGGCCCCGCATGAACCTGGCGACCGCGATCGCGCCCTCGAACGCCCTCGCCCGGGCCGGGACCTTCCCGCCGCCGTCGCCGACCGCGACGGCGTCGGAGGTGAGCAGCCGCAGCAGCGGCTCCGTCTCCCCGCTCGTCGCGGCCGCGAGGAACTCCTCGACCACCCGCCGGGCCACCGCCTGGTCGATCTCGGTGCGGGCCCTGCCGTCCGCCAGGTGCTTCTTGGCCCGGTGGAAGATCTGCTGGCTGGCCGCCTCGCTCAGGTCGAGGATCTGGGCGATCTCCCGGTGCGGGTAGTCGAAGGCCTGCCGCAGCACGTACACCGCCCGCTCGTTGGGCGACAGCCGCTCCATCAGCACGAGGACCGCGTACGAGACGGACTCGCGCTGCTCCGCGGTGTCCGCCGGGCCGAGCATCGGGTCGCCCTCGAGCAGCGGCTCCGGCAGCCACTGGCCGACGTACGTCTCGCGGCGCGCGCGGGCCGAAGAGAGCTGGTTCAGGCAGAGGTTGGTCAGGACCTTCGTCAGCCAGGCCTCCGGAACCTCGATGAGGGAGAGGTCCGCGGCCTGCCAGCGCAGGAACGTCTCCTGCACGGCATCCTCGGCCTCGGCCGCGGATCCCAGCATGCGGTAGGCGATGGCCTCCAGGCGCGGCCTCGCGGCCTCGAAGCGGTCGACGTCGTCCATGGTCAGCGGCATGCACCCGATCCTAGGGCCTGTATCGGGTTGCCCCGCGGCGTCGCGACGCCCGGCACGCGCCCCCGGCGCACGAGCCGAATGCCCAAGTAGTTCCGCTACGAGGACATTCGTCCTGCACGCCGAGGGCACGCACCGAACGCCGCTCCTTGCTCAACGGGGCAACCCGATGCAGGCCCTGGTGCCGTGAGTGCCGCGCCGCCCGCGGGGGAGTGGCCGCCGACCGCCGTGCACCGCGCGGCAGTTGGCCCGCCGCTCCCGGATCACGCGCTCCGTTCCGCGCCGTCCCGTCGGCGCCGGGCGAAGCGGCCGCCGCCCCGCCGGTCGCGGGTGTGCCGGTCGAGTTCCTCCAGCAGGCGCTGGGAGCGCTTGTCCACGCCCAGCTCGTCGAGCACCCGGTCCAGTTCGGCGAGGAGCGCGCCCAGCAGCTGCCACTCCGAGGGGTCCTCCTGCACCTTCGCCAGCATCAGTTCCGCGAGCCGGTCGCGGCTCGCCCGGGCCACCAGCAGCTCCCCGGCCAGCCGCTCCTCCGCCTTCTCGGCGTTGGCGCTGACCTGCGCGGTGATCAGCTGGGCGAAGCTCTCCACCGCCCGGGCCGTGTGGTCCAGCTGCTCCCGCAGCGCCGCCCTGACCTCGGCGGTGAACAGCGGGCTGTCCGGCCGGGCCTTCGCCAGGTCCGTCAGCGTCCGGCAGGCCACCCGGAGGACCACCGCGCAGATCTCCAGCGTGTCCAGACCGGTCCGCAGCACCAGCCGGAAGAGCAGGCCCTCCTTGACGCGCGGGTTCAGCCGCAGGCTGTCCTCGGCCTGCCGCAGGGCCGCGTCCACCAGAGCGATGTCGTTGTCGAGGCGCCGCGCCTCGTGGAGGCGGGCCGCGGCTTCCTCCACCTTCGCGGCACCGGACGGCCAGTCCTCGGCGAGGTGGCCGAGCAGCCGGCTCATCCGGGCCGCGAGGTCGGTGATGGCGCTGCTCGCCGGGCCGACCCACACCGGAGGCGCGACGAGCAAATTGATCAGCAGTCCGACGGCCGCCCCGATCAGCGTCTCCAGGACCCGGTCCCAGGCGGTGTCCGCCACCTGGGTGACACCGAGCACCAGCATGGCGCTGATCGCCACCTCCGGCACGAACTCGTCGACCCGCACCAGATGGCCCACGAGCAGCGACGCCAGGATGACCAGGCCGAGGCTCCACCAGGTCAGCCCCACCAGCACGCTGAAACCGATCGCGATCAGTACCCCCGCGACCACGGAGTTCACCCGGCGGACGCCGGTGGTCAGCGTCGAGTAGAGGGTGACCTGGACGACGAGCAGCGCGGTCAGCGGGGCGGTCAGCGGGGCCGGCTCGCTGCTCAGCCGCAGCGCGATCACGTAGCTGATGACGGCGGCGGCGGTGGAGCGCAGGGCTTGCACCGCGACCGGTTCGCGGTGCCGGCGGGCGATACGGGAGAGGGTGCTGATCATCTGGGGCATACCTGCGCGCATTCCCCGGCCGGACCGCCGGGTGAACAGGGGCGGCCGGGTTTTTACCTCCTTGGCCGCCTGGGGGCGCCCCGCCGCCGTGCCGCGGCCGCGCCCGGGGCAGCCGCCCCCGTACGCGTACGCCGCGCGCCCGGCACCCGCGCAGAACCCCGCAGGTCGGCGATAGTGCCGCCCGGCCCGGGGGTATACGTCCGCCATGGACGCGCAGGGGCAGGAGCGGCAAGACGACGGGCAGCGCGAGGACGGGCAGCGCCACGACCCGGGACGGCCCGCGCCGGGACCGGAGGGCGCCCTCCTCGAAGGGCTCAGCGTCGACGCCAGCCGGCCCGAGCAGCCGGTCCTGCTCGACGCCGACGGGCAGCCGATCCGCACCTGGCGGGAGAACTACCCGTACACCCGCAAGATCCGCCGGCCCGAGTACGAGCGCGCCAAGCGCATCCTGCAGATCGAGCTGCTCAAGCTCCAGCGCTGGGTCAAGGACACCGGCGCCCGCGTGGTCGTGATCTGCGAGGGCCGCGACGCCGCGGGCAAGGGCGGCACCATCCAGCGCTTCACCGAACGGCTCAACCCCCGCGGCGCCCGCATCGTCGCCCTCGACAAGCCGACCGAGCGCGAGGCCGGCCAGTGGTACTTCCAGCGCTACACCGCCCACCTGCCCGACCGGGGGGAGATCGTCTTCTTCGACCGCTCCTGGTACAACCGCGCCGGCGTCGAGCGGGTCATGGGCTTCTGCACCGACGAGCAGTACGAGCGCTTCCTGCACCAGTGCCCGGCCTTCGAGGCCATGCTGGTCGAGGACGGCATCCTGCTGGTCAAGTTCTGGTTCTCGGTCTCCCGCTCCGAACAGCGCACGCGCTTCGCGATCCGCCAGGTCGACCCGGTGCGCCAGTGGAAGCTCTCGCCGACCGACCTGGCCTCCCTCGACCTGTGGGACGCGTACACCGACGCCAAGGTCGCCATGTTCCGCGCCACCGACACCGAGCACGCGCCCTGGACCGTCGTGAAGAGCAACGACAAGCGGCGCGCGCGGCTGGAAGCGATCCGCAGCCTGCTGTGGCGGATCGACTACGCCAGCAAGGACGAGAAGGCGGTCGGCCACCCCGACCCGCTGATCGTGGGCTCCGCGGACACCCTCCTGGAGGCGGGCGAGGAGCCCGCGGACCTGTCGCCCACCCCGCTCAGCGGGCCGCCCACGGGCCCCGGCCAACACCCCCGGCCGCCGGAAGGCGGACCCCGTACCTGACGCGCGGGGGGAGATCACCGACCCGCCGGTACGGCGGGCGGAAGAGGGCCGTAGTCTGCTCGCATGACCGACGCCAACACCCTCACGCCCTCCACGGCCCTGCAGACCATGCTCGCCGGCAACGAGCGGTTCGTTGCCGGCACGCCGCAGCACCCCAACCAGGACGCCGCCCGCCGCGCGGAGACGGCTCCCGGGCAGCGCCCGTTCGCCGTCGTGTTCGGCTGCTCCGACTCCCGCCTCGCGGCCGAGATCATCTTCGACCAGGGGCTGGGCGACCTGTTCGTGGTCCGCACCGCCGGACACGTCGCCGGCACGGAGGTGCTGGGCAGCATCGAGTACGGGGTCAGCGTGCTCGAAGCCCCGCTCGTCGTGGTCCTGGGCCACGACTCCTGCGGCGCCGTCGCCGCCACCCGCTCCGCGCTCCAGGACGGCGTGACGGCCACCGGGTTCGTCCGCGACGTCATCGAGCGCGTCACGCCCAGCGTCCTGGCCGCCCGCGCCGCGGGCCTCACGTCCGGCGACGACATCGTCGACGAGCACATCCGCCACACGGTCAGCCTGCTGATGGAGCGCTCCCGCGCCCTGGCCGAGCGGGTCGCCGCCGGCCGCACCGCGGTCGTCGGCATGTCCTACCGGCTCGCCGACGGCAGCGCCCGCCTGATCACCACCTGGGGACGCGACCTGTCCGCCTCCGCGGACTCCGGCGCCCCGGTACAGGCAGGCTGACCCGACGCCGCACAAGCCGCCGCCGCGGGCGCCCCTGGGGGCTGCACGCGGCGGCGAGGAGTCGGGGGCCGGGGGTCAGGCGCCCGGCGCGGGCAGCAGGCGCACCGGGCCCTCAGCGGGCGGCTTGCCGCCCGGCTGAGGTGCGGGCTTGGGCACCGGCAGCGGTGCGGGAGCCCCGCCCGCCTCGGCTCCCGCCGCGCCGTCGTCCGACAGCGGCAGCGCGGGCGGCGTCGGCGAGGGGCTCGGGCGCGGCGCGGCCAGGGCCGTCCAGCCGTACGGGCAGACGAGCGTGTCCAGGGTGACGGGCAGGGTGTAGGTGCAGCTCGTCTCGTACACGTCGCCGCTCCGTGTGATCACCTTCACGTGCACCTGCGGGCCGGCCGCCGGTACGCCGAGGGTGATCGAGGCCGCGCAGGCGTTCCGCGGGAAGCCCGGGTTGTCGCGGGTCGAGAGGTCCCGCCACACGTACGGCGCGTACAGGCTGCTGCGGTAGCCGACGAAGGCCCGCTCGTGGTTGAGGGCGACGCTGAACTCGCCGTCCGGGCTGTAGGTGACGGTGTCGATCTCGACGCACGGCCCCTCCTGGCCGCGATCGCCCTTCGGCCCCCTCTCGCCCCTCTCGCCCTTGTCGCCCTTGTCGCCCTTCGGCCCCCTGGGCCCGGGTTCGCCGCGCTCGCCCTTCTCCCCGCGCTCGCCCTTGGCGCCGCGGTCGCCCTTCTCGCCCTTGGTCGTCTTGGGCTTCTTGCTGGTCTTGCTCTCCTTGTCGTCGTCCTGCATGGTGCCCGCCGGTCTGGCCGCCTCGGGCCCGGGGAGGGGGGCGCCGACCGCTCCTCCGCCGCGGTCCGTCTCGCCGGCCACCGGGAGCGGCCCCGTCGCCACCGCCGGCGACGCGAGCCCCGCCAGCACGATGGCGGCGGGGAGGGCGAAGGCACGCATGCCCCAGGTGCGCCTGGCCGCCCGCTGTACAGAACGCATAGCTCTGCTCCTTCTCCGTACGTCTCCGTACGGGTTCCTCGTACGAACAGGGGTGGGATCCGGCCGGAACCAGATGGAGCTTCCCCCGCTTTCGCCGAACGGCGAGCCGACGCGACGGAAAGTCGCGGTCATGTCATCGGATCGGCCTACAGGACTCAGAGGTCGCGGACCGCCGCCCCGCCGCCCCGCCCGCCGGGCGCGGCCGCCGGCACCGTCTCCCCGGCGGAGGGTGCCGCCGCGGACAGCGGGGTGGCGATGTCCTCCAGGGAGCGGCCCTCCGCGGGCACGGCGAAGAACGCGGCGACCAGGCCCGCGGCCGTCATCGGCGCGGCGCCGACGCAGGAGGCGAGCGCCGTCTGGCCGGGGACGCCGCTCGAGGTGAGGTCGGCGAGGACCAGCGGTCCGCAGATGCCGCCTGCCGCCGTGCCGACCGCGTAGAAGAACGCGATGGCCATGGCCCGCGTCTCCATCGGGAAGATCTCGCTGACCGTCAGGTGGGCCGAACTCGCGCCTGCCGAGGCGAAGAAGAGGACGACGCGCCAGCACGCCGTCATCGTCACCGCCGACAGCCGGCCCGCCGCGAAGAGCCACGCGGTGGCGAAGAGGAGCAGACCGGACAGGATGTACGTTCCGGCGATCCGCATGCCCCGCTTCCCCGCCCCGGACCGGCCCGCGCGGGAGCCCGCCGTGTACTGGAGGAGCGCCGGTCCCGGCCGCCGCTACCCGGCCCTGCCCTCGGCGGAGAGCAGCGCAGGGGTCAGGCAGTTGCATCCCGCCACGTCGGCCTTCCCCTGCGGCGGCACCTCGAAGGTGACCGTCATGCTGTACCGCACCTTCGTCTTGCGCCAGTACCCGGCACCGCCGCCGAGGAGCGCGCTGCGGGGGTCGCCCTTCCCGTACCGGAACGTCCAGGACGAGCCGCCGCCCGATGTGCCCTCCCAGTGGTCGGTCCGGACGAACGAGCAGGTCACGAGCGACTTGCCGTCGGCCAGCCGCAGTACCGGAAGGGCCGGGCCGGTCACCTCCAGCCCGTAGGTGCGCCGCACCCCGTCCAGGCCGTCCTTCGGATCGTTGTAGCTGCGGACCACGTCGGAGGTGAGCTCGCCGGGCGCGAAGTGCTCGCTCTCCGGGTCGCCGTCCGGGGCGGTGAAGGTGAGGTAGTCCGCGTAGCGCCCGCACACCCGCCGGTCCTCCTCCGAGGCCGGCGCCGCCGCTGCGGCGCCCCCGGCGTCCCGGGCCACCGCGGCGACCTCCTTGTCCCGCGCCTCGAAGCCGAACCCCTCGTACACGCGGTCCGCGAACTCGCCCTCGGCGAGCTGCCGCCCCGGCTTGTCGTGCACCCACGTCGTGGCGGCTGCCTTCCACGCGCCGCCCGGCTCCGCCTGCGTGAAGTAGGTGATCCCGGCGGCCCGCTCCACCTTCGGGGCGTAGTCGCGGGAGACGACGGCGAACCACCGCGGATATGCCGGCCAGTCGCGCTCCGCCGGGATCAGGTACTCGGCACGGGACGTCGGCATCGGGGCCGCACCGGGGTGGTCGGGCACCCCGGCGCGGGCCCGGTACTCGGCGAGCAGCGGATCGGCCGCGACCGAGGCGATGCCCTCCTGCCCTCCGGGCTTGCGGAACTGCGACTGCTCCCAGGCGTAGGTCTGGAACACCTTCTCGGCCTGCTCCTTGCCGATCACCAGGGCCGCGGCGGGCGAGGCGGCGGACGGAGCGGGCGCGGGCTTGTCCGCCTGCCCGCCCGCCGCCGAGGGCGCACACCCGGACAGCAGGACGGCGCCCGCCGCCACCCCGCCCACGAAGCCCACCCGCAGCCGCCCACCGCCGCCTGACACCGGACCGACCATCCCCGAACGCCCCCACCCCGTGCCGCCACCGGCACCGCGCCGATGATCATGCGGGAACGGTAACCCGCAGGCGGCGGGCCGAGGCGCCGAGTCCTGCGGACTGTCCGGTTCCCGTACTGTCGCGTGGTGGAAACCGCCGTGCGCGGCGCAGCCGCCGGTTACGGGGCGGGGCGGCGCGGGCGGGAGCCGAGGCGTTGCAGGACGCGGCCCGCGAGGCGCCGCCCGGTCAGGCGGCCGAGGACCACCAGGGCCTTGGCGGGTGCGCCGGGCACGCACACGGTCCGGCCCCGGTCCAGGTCGCGCAGCGCCGTCCGTACGACGGTGTCCGCGTCTGTCCACATCACGCGGGGGATCGAGGAGGTGTCGCGGCCCGAGCGCTCGTGGAGCGCGGTGCGGACGTAGCCGGGGCAGAGCGCCATCACCCGCACCCCCGGCCGGGCGATCCGCGCGTCGACGAGGCTCCGGCTGAAGGCGTTGATCCAGGCCTTCGACGCCCCGTACGTGCTGCGCGGGAAGAACGCCCACAGGGACGACACGTTGACGATCGCGCCGCGGCCGCGTGCGTTCATGCCCGGCAGGGCCGCGTGGGCGAGCCGCAGCACCGCCTCGCAGTGCACGCGCAGCATCCGCACCTCGTCGGCCGCCGGCACCCGCGGGAAGCCGGCCGGGTGGGCGAAGCCGGCGTTGTTGACCAGCAGGTCGAGCGGCTCCGCCGCCGCCCGCTCCGCGACGCGCGCCAGGTCGGCGTCCGCGGCGAGGTCGGCGGCGAGCACGGTGACGCGGACCCCGTGGCCCCGGCGCAGGGCGTCGGCGGTCCGGGCGAGCCGGTCCGGGTCGCGGGCGACCAGCGTCAGGTCGTGGCCGGCGGCCGCCAGCCGATCGGCGAAGGCGGCGCCGATCCCGGAGGTGGCACCGGTGACGAGGGCGTGGGGCATGGCCCCATGGTCGCAGCCGGCGGGGGAGGGGCCGCGACCGGGGCGCGGCGGCTCAGGCGGGTAGGGGCGCCGCGGCGGCGTAGCGGACGGGCAGTGCGGCCGGTCCGCGAGCGCGCAGCGACGGGCGTCGGCGCGGCGCACCCGCGGGTTCGAGGACGGGGAAGCGCTCCAGGAGGGCGGCCAGCGCGATCTCCGTCTCCGCACGGGCCAGGGGAGCGCCGAGGCAGTAGTGGATGCCGTGGCCCGGCGCGAGGTGCCCGGCTGTGCCGCGGTCGACGTCGAGGACGCCGGGGCGGGAGAAGCGGGCCGGGTCGCGGTTGGCCGCGGAGAGGGACAGCAGGACCGTCCTCCCCGGCCGGGACGGTGACCCCGGCGAGGGTGACGTCCTCGGTGGGGAAGCGGCGGATGGCGAGCAGCGCGGGCCCCTCGTACCGCGCGAACTCCTCGACGGCCGCCGGATCCGCGTGGGGTCCTCGCGGAGGAGGCCCCGCTGCGCGGGGTGTCGCCTCCTTCGCGGCGCGGGGCCGGCTCGGGTCGGGGGCGATCAGGGTGTCGGTCCAGGTGCGGAAGTCGAGGCGGCGGTCTTCGGGGATGCCGAGCAGGTCGCAGATGACGATCACGGGCAGCGGTGCGGCGTACGCGGCGACGAGGTCGGCCGTCCAGGCCGCGCCGAGGGCGTCGAGGAGGCGGTCCGAGCGGTCGCGCGGATCGGGGCGCGCAACTGCTCGGTGCGGCGCGGGGTGAAGGAGCGGCTCACGAGCTTGCGGATGCGGGGGTGGTCCGGCGGATCCATGTTGAGCAGGTTGGCGTCCAGGGCGGGCGGCAGCGAAAGCCCGCGGTGACTCCCCTCGTTGGCGTGCGCCTTGTCCAGGGACAGGCGGGGGTCGGCGAGGGCGGCGCGCACGTCGTCGTACCGGGTGACGAGCCAGGCCGGCATGCCGTCGGTACCGGTGATCCGGCAGACGGGCGCGCTGTCCCGCAGCATCTCGTACGCGGAGCAGGGGTGTTCGAGCAGTTCCGCCTGAAGGTCCATGGGATCACCTCAGGTTGCGCCGGCCGTCGGGGTCCGCGATCGGCACCCCGACGGCCGTCCGGGGGCGCGGATCCCGGAAGGTCAGGGTGCGACGGTGGCGCAAAGGGCGGCCTCGGCGGACGTGTACGTCACCCCGTGGTCCGCCAGGACCTCCGCGACGACCCCGCCGGTCGTGGTGAGGGCCAGGAGGAGGTGCTCGTCGCCGATCTCCCGGTCCTTGCGGGCCAGGGCGATCCGGAGGGACTTCTCCAGCACCGTCTTCGCCTCCCGCGAGAAGGACCTGCGGCCGGACCACCATCCGGCGTCCCTGCGGTCGCCGGCCAGCGCGCCCCGGCCGTGTGCCTCCTCCACCCGGGCCACGATCGCGCCGACGTCGATGCCGAGGCCCTCCAGCGCCTCCGCGTCGGCCCGGGACAGCCCGGCCCGCCGCCGGGCGTCGGCCAGGGCGGCGGCCACCGAGGGCCGACGCTCCGGCGGGCACAGCTCGCGCAGCGCCGCCGCGGCCCGGGTGCCCTCCCGGTCGAGGAGCGCGAGCAGCAGGTGCTCCTCTGTTACGGTCGCGACGCCGGCCCGCTCGGCGTGCTCGGCCGCGCCCTTCACCACCGCGCGTGCGGCCTGCGTGAATCGCTCGAACATCACTGCCTCCCGTACTTCTTGTGGACGGCCTGGCGGCTGACTCCCAGCTCGGTCGCGATCTCCTGCCACGACCACCCCTGGTTGCGCGCACTGCGCACCTGGACGGCTTCCAACTGCTCCAGCAGCCGCCGCAGCGCGGCCACGGCCCGCAGTCCCACCCGCGGGTCACGGTCGCCCGCCCGGGCGGCGAGATCGGTCGCATCGGTCATGCCGTCAATCTAAGTTGACAAGGCGCGTCGTGTCAACTGTGGTTGACTCGAGGGGGGTGGCGCCTTGAACGCGTGCAGGTCCGCCACGGCGAGCAGCTGCTCCGCGCCGTACGCCTCGAAGGCGGCCACGGGGCGGAACCCCAGACGCGCGGCCAGCCTCACGGCACGCGCGTTGCCCGCCTGGGTCACGACCAGGACCGGCTGGTCGGGCAACTCACCGGCGGCGGCGCGCAAGGCGGCAACGGCGGCTTCGAAGGCCACCCCGGTACCCCAGCCGGCGCGGCGCAGCACGTAGGACAGCTCCAGCTCCCCTCCCGCGGGGTCGACGTGGCCGGGGAGCGCAGCGGACCGGCGGTCCAGCACGAGCACGCCCAGGCACCGGTCGGACGCCCTGTCGGCGATGACGTAGGCGCCGGGCTTGTCTGCGAAGGCGCCGACACCGTGCGCGGCGAAATACTCCTCGACGGCGTCGCGTGGCTGCGGACCCCCGAGGTGGGCGCGGACCTCCGGGTCGGTCCGGAGCTCGACGAGGCCGCTGATGTCGCCTTCCAGCGCCCTCCGCAGCCTGAGGCGGTCCGTCAGGATCTGCGGGGCGGAAAGCACGGGCAGAGAGTTCATGCGGGCGATTGTCCCCGGAACCCATACGGGCCCGGGGCGGTGCGGGGAGCGAGGCCGGTGCGGGCATGGGTGGGGGCGGGGGCTTTGGGCCCCCGCCCCGGACGGTGTGGTGGTGTGCGGTGGTCAGAGGCGGCCGCCGGTGAGGCGGGACAGGGGGCCGCGGCGGCGGAGGCCCGCGCGGCGGCCCGCCGCGTACGAGACGGCGACGAGCGCGAACGTCCCGCTCGCGGTTCCCGCCGCCGCGGCCTTGCGCGCCCGGACCAGCGTCCACAGCAGACCGGCCCGGCCGGCGGTGGACCGGAGGACCTGGGCGGCGGTGGTCGTCTTCTCCGCGATCTGGGAGGGGAGGGCGGTCAGCGTGCCGCCGCCCCCGTGCTCCTTCAGTTCGCCGGTAGCCTTCGCCGCGGCGCTTGCGGTGCGTCCGCGCGTCGTGCCGCCGTTCGAACCGGCGTTGTCGGAAGGGGACTTGGTGTTCGGTTTCCGCGATGCAGTCATGGTCTGCGTCTGGCCGACCCCGCGCTCCTTAAACGTGGCTCTTGCCCGATCTAGAGGAGCGTGCCCAGCGGGCCCAGGTCCAGGTTCAGGTCCTCCGCCGTCAGGCCGAAGCGGCGGCGGAGCAGTGCCATGCGGTCCTCCAGCAGCATGAGCGTCAGCCCCAGCCGCTCCTCCTGTTCCTCGCTGAGGTCTCCGGTCTCCACGCGCCTGAGCGCCTGGCGCTCCATCAGCTGCCGCAGCAGCTCGATGACGGTCAGCACCAGGCGTGCGAGGTCGCGTTCGACGGTGTCCGGGTCGAGTTCGACCCGCTGCTGCCGGCTCACGGCTCCACCTGCTTCCAGGGTGAGGGGACGGCGTCGTCCACGGAGCTGACGAGCGCCTTCAGATCGATGCGTACGAGGTCGACGTCGGCGATGCGCAGCGTCAGGTCGCCGGCCAGGACGACCCCGCCGGCGAGCAGCCGGTCCAGCAGGTCCACCAGGGCGATGCCGCCGTCTTCGCCGGTCACAGGGCCGGTCCCTCCTCCTCGTCGGCGCCGGCAGTGAAGGAGTACGGCACCCAGGGGCCCGTCACCTCCAGCCGCAGCCCTGCGTCCAAAGCCTCCGGCGGGGGGACGGCGTCCAGGAACGCCTCCCGGCCCGCGGCCGGCACGAGGTAGGCGGCGTTCAGGACGTGCAGGCCGTCCGCCCGGGACAGCCGGCGGTCCTGCGGCGGGTGCAGGACCGCCGCCGCCGCGTGCCGGGACAGCTCCCGGTGCAGGTCGCGCGCGGTGCGGGCGGCCCGCGTGCGGGAGGCGTCCCGGGCGTCGCGGTCCTTCAGCCGCCGCCGCAGGTAGTCGCGGCCGCCTCCCGCCCCCGCCCCGGACCCGCCGCCCGCCGCACCGCCGCCGGCCGGCGGTCCCGGCGGCTGCCCCGCGTAGAGCTTGACGCCCCACTCCTGGGCCCCCGCCAGCCGCACCAGCGCGCCGGCGATCCGCTCGTCCGCCCCCGCCAGCAGCCGCCGTACGCCGTCCTCCCCGCGGCACACCGTGGCCAGCCGCATCGGGACCGTGGTCGTGGCGCTGCCGACGGCGGCGACCACCCCGTGGTGTGCCCGCGCCACGGCGGACAGCCACTCCAGGTCCTCCAGGTGGCCGCGCAGCGGCTCCTCCTCGAAGTGGCGGGCGTCGACCGCCTCCACGACGGCGGCGTGCCGCCCGCCGCACACGAGCCGCAGCCCGCCCCCGCCGAGCGGCGGCGGCATGTCCGGCAGCGCGTCCGCCGCGGACGCCTCGATCACGGTGTACACGTAGAACAGGGGGTCCCCGTCCAGGGGACGGTCCTCGGTCACGGCCGTTCCTCCCGCCGGTCCTCGAGTTCGGCGATACGCCGCCGCAACTCCTCGTTCTCCCGGCCCAGTTCACTGCGCCGCGCGCGCGAGGAGAGCGCCGGATCCTGCTCCCACCAGTCGATCCCCATCTCCTTCGCCCGCTCCACGGAGGCGACCACCAGCCGCAGCTTGATCGTGAGGAGTTCGATGTCGAGGAGGTTGATGCGGATGTCGCCGGCGATGACGACGCCCTTGTCGAGGACGCGTTCGAGGATGTCGGCCAGGTTGGCGCCGCCGCCGTCCTCGTAGGGCCGGGGCATTCCGGAGGGGAACGTCATGAGCCGCCGCCCTTCTCCCGACCGGGCCCGCCCCGCAGGGCGAGCGTGCAGGCGTACGCGGCCAGCGCCCGGCGGGTGCGCCGCTCCTGCGCGCCCCACAGGCGGGCCGTCCGCTCGAGGGGACCGCGCGGCCGCTGCTCGGAGACGAGCAGCACCCGGGTGAGGCCGTCCCCGAGCCGGTGGAACGTCACCGCGCTCAGGGACGTGCCCCCGGGGCCCGCGCTCGCCCACACGAGGCGCACCCGCGGCGTCCGGTCGACGACGTGGACCGCGGTGCCGCCCCGGCGTCCGGATGCGGCCGCGAGGTCCGGGCGGCGCGCCCACCAGTCGTACGCCTCCTCGACGCCCACCCCGACGTCCACCGACGCCACCACCCGCAGCGGCCGCCCGCCGGCCGCGGGCCCGTCGCGGGCCGGGCCGCCGCGCCCCGCCCGCCCGGCGGCACACGTCAGCAGCCGGGCCGCGCCCGCCTCGACGGCCGCCCGGCGCGGGTCGCGCCCCTCCGTGATGCGGCGGGCCCAGTCGAGCGCCAGGGCGTGCAGCGCCGGGCTGTCGCCGTCCGCGACGGCGGCCGCGTGGGCCGAGAGCCGGCCGAGCGCCCGCCCGGCCGCCGCCAGCGCCCACTCGGCCCGTGCCGCCGCGTACGCGGCCAGCTCCTCCCGCAGCCGCTCGGCCCCGGGGGCGGCGGCGAGCCGGACCGCCAAGGGCTCAGCCATCGTCGCCGCTCCCGTCCGCCCCGCCGTCGCCGTCCGGCTCGTCGCCGTCGTCACTGCCGTCGCTGTCGCCGCCGGTGAGGGCGGCCAGCCGGTCCCGCACCTCTTCCGTACGGTCGTGCAGCCGGTCCGCGACCGCCCCGAGCCGGCGCTCCACCAGCACCGCCACCGCCGCGGAGCCGACGCCGCGCAGGTCCTCGGCGATCCGGGCGCGGATCTCCTCGATCCCGGGCCTGCCGCCGAGGCTGTCGCGTACGAAGCCGGCCAGCGCCGCGGCCTCGGGGGCCAGGCGCCGCCCCGCGAGCAGGGCGGCGGCCCCGAGCGCCCACTTCGCCTTCCTGGTGCGGCCCAGCACGTAGCCGCCGCCCAGGGCCAGCCCCATCGCCACGCGGTCGTTCATCGCGTTCGCGCACCGTCCTCCAGTCGGGCCAGGAGTTCGTCCTCCCGGCGGTCGAACTCGGCGTCGCCGATCTCGCCCCGCTCGTACGCGGCGACGAGCCGGGCGAGCTCGCGCTGCACGACGGCCGGGTCGTGGTACTGCCGCTCCGCCTCCGCCACCACCTGCCGCAGCACCCACACCGTGCCCCGCACGGGGGCCGCGGGCAGCAGCAGCACCTCGCTCAGCAGGCCCATCGTCAACCCGCTTCCGCGAAGCTGTAGGAGGGCAGCGGGCCCGTCAGCTGCACCCGCAGGTGGGCGTGCTCCTCGTGCAGCGCCCGGACCGCGGCGCGGAACTCCTCCTGCCGGTCCCGTTCCACCAGGAAGGACAGGTTGGCCAGCCAGCCGTCGCTCTCGGGCCCCCGGCGCAGGCCCGCCGCGTACGGGGTGAGCGCGGCCTCGATCAGCTCGGCGTCGGCCCGTTCCCGCCCGGCGACGGCCCGCGCCACCTGCTCGCCGAAGGCCATGCGGTCCTCGTGGGTGCCGCCGCCGGCCGCCCGGTTCGCCTCGTGCCGGGCCCGCAGGGCGGCGTCCTCGGAAAGCACCTTGTACAGGACGGCCTCCTCCTCGTGCGAGGCCTTCACGTTGAACTCGTCCTTCCCCTCCAGCGTTTCCAGCCGCTCCAGGTAGCTGCCCTCGTGCTCCTCCAGCACCGCGGCGACCGTCTCGTCGTCCGGGGAGACCCCGCCGAACCGGAGCGGCAGCACCGGCCCGCACGCCCCCGCCCGGATCACCACCCTCTGGTGCGCCAGCAGGTCGCGCCGCTTGGGCCGCAGCTCGGCGGGCGCGTCGCTGACCAGCGCGAGGAGGCGGCCGCTGCGGACGGTGCGGACGGGCAGCGCCGGTTCGCCGATGCCCTCCAGGCTGTCGGGGAGCTCCTGGGAGGCGCGGGTGATCGCGTACACGTAGGTGCTCATTCCTTCTCCTCCCCGCTGCTGCGGCTGCTGCTGCCGGACCTGCGGCCGGACCGGCTGCTCGTCTTCTTCTCCTCCGCTTCCGAACGGGCCTGCTCGAACGCGTCGGAGATGGTCCGGGCGGCCCCGCTGAGGGCCCCCTTCGCCTTGCCGCGCGCCCCGGACTCGGTCATCTCGCCGACCAGGTCGGGCAGGCCGGGGTTCTTCCGCGGCCCGGATTCCAGGTCCAGGCGGTTGCACGCCTCGGCGAACCTGAGGTAGGTGTCCACGCTGGCGACGACGACACGGACGTCGATCTTCAGGATCTCGATGCCGACCAGGGAGACGCGGACGAACGCGTCGATCACGAGGCCCCGGTCCAGGACCAGCTCCAGGACGTCGTACAGGCCGCTGGAGCCGCCGCCTCCGGAGGCGGCCGGCATGGGTTGTGCGGGGACGACTGTCATTGTTCCGGTTCCCTCTCGTGTGGGAGCGGGCGGCGGGCGGGCCGCTCAGGTGCGGTCCGCGCGCCCCCGCTCGTAGCGGCGGGTGCGCCGGTACCCCGTCAGGTCTCCGTTCGCGTCGACCTCGACGTCGTACGAGGCCAGCAGGCTCATCGTGTCGGGGATCCGGGCCAGTTCCAGGACCTCGACCGACAGGCGCCAGGAGCCGTCGTCGGTGCGGGTGCACGAGCTGACGGCCTCGGCCTCCAGGCCGAGCAGGTCCGCCAGCTGGACGGCGGCCGCGCGGATCACGCGGGCCGCGGTGAGCGGCTTGCCGTCCGCCGCGTTGTCGGATGTGCGGTTGTCGGATTTCTCGGCCATGACTTCCTCCCTGCCGCGTATGGCCGCCCGACGCACCCTCAAACTCGGCCGCCGGAAAGGGAGAGGGAGCGGAGCACGACGGAGGGGGCGGGCGGAGGGATCTCCTCCGCCCGCCCCCTTCCGGCCGGCCCCGTCAGGCCGTCAGAGCGTCAGGCCGCCCCGGGCGATGACGTCCGCGTACCAGCGGGCGCTGCTCTTCGGTGTCCGCCGCTGGGTGGGGAAGTCGACGTGGACGATCCCGAACCGCTTGCTGTACCCGTACGCCCACTCGAAGTTGTCCAGCAGCGACCACAGGAAGTAGCCGCGGACGTCGGCGCCCGCCCCGAGCGCCCGGTGCACGGCCTCCAGGTGGGCGCGCAGGTAGGCCACCCGCTCGGGGTCCTTCACCTCGCCCGAGGGGTCGGCGTAGTCCTCGTACGCCGCCCCGTTCTCCGTGATCAGCAGCGGGACGTGCGGGAGTTCGTCCCGCAGCCGCACCAGCAGCCCGTACAGGCCGCCGGGGTCGACCGGCCAGTCCATGGCCGTGCGCGGCCCGGCGACCGGGACGAAGCGGACGTGCCGTTCCGCACCGGCCCACGGTGACGGCGACGGCCCGGCGGCCGCGTCCTCGGGAGTGCGGGCGGCGACCTCGGCGGGGGAGTAGTAGTTGACGCCCAGCGAGTCGATCGGCTCGGCCGCCGCGGCGCAGTCCCCGTCCTCCACGAACGACCAGTCGGTGATGTCGGCGGTGTCGCGGACGAGGTCCTCCGGGAGGCGCCCCCGGAAGACGGGGTCGAGGAAGATCCGGTTGCCGGCGGCGTCGATGCGGCGCACCGCGTCCCGGTCCTGCGGGGTGTCGGTGCGGGGGCGCACCGCGTGCAGGTTGAGCGTCAGCGACACCTCCGCCCCCGCGGGCAGCGCGGCGCGCAGCGCCCGGACGCCGAGGCCGTGCGCCAGGTTGAGGTGGTGGGCGGCGCGCAGCGAGTCCGCGGCGCTGGTGCGGCCCGGGGCGTGCACCCCGCTGCCGTAGCCGAGGAAGGCCGTGCACCAGGGCTCGTTGAGGGTGGTCCAGGTGGCGACGCGGTCGCCGAGGGCCTCGGCCGCGAGGGCCGCGTAGTCGGCGAAGCGGTACGCGGTCTCCCGCTCGGGCCAGCCGCCCGCGTCCTCCAGGGCCTGCGGGAGGTCCCAGTGGTAGAGGGTGGCGACGGGCCGGATACCCGCCTCGCGCAGCCGGTCGGTGAGGCGCCGGTAGAAGTCCAGCCCCTTTCGGGCGGCGGGCCCCCGGCCTGCCGGCTGGATGCGCGGCCAGGCGAGGGAGAAGCGGTAGTCGGTCACGCCGAGGCTCCGCATGAGGGCGATGTCCTCGTCCACGCGGTGGTAGTGGTCGGCGGCGGTGTCGCCGGTGTCGCCGTTGTGCACCTTGCCGGGGGTCCGGCTGAAGGTGTCCCAGATGGACGGGGAGCGGCCGTCCTCGCCCGCGGCGCCCTCGATCTGGTAGGCGGCGGTGGCGGTGCCCCAGCGGAAGGCTTCGGGGAAGCGGAGCGTCGTCCCGGTGCGGGGGAGGGCGTCGAGCGCGGTCATGGCGTTTCGTCTCCCGTGAGGTGAGGAGTGGGGGTGTGCGGGGGTGGCCGGCCCTGCGGCTCAGCCCTTGACGGCGCCCTGCATGATGCCGCCGACGATCTGCCGGCCGAGCAGCCCGAAGACGAGCAGCACGGGCAGGGTGCCGAGCAGGGTGCCGGCCATGATGACGGACTGGTCGTGGACGTAGCCGCCGCCGAGCTGGCGCAGGGCGACCTGCACGGTCGGCTCGGAGGAGGAGAGGGCGACGACGGGCCAGAAGAAGTCGTTCCAGGCGGCCATGAAGGTCAGGAGGCCGAGCACGGCCATGCCGGGCCGGGCGACGGGCACGACGATCGACCAGAAGATCCGCGCGGAGGAGGCGCCGTCGACGCGGGCCGCCTCGATCAGCTCGTCCGGCAGGGACTGGGCGAGGTACTGCCGCATGAAGAACACGCCGAACGCGGAGACCAGGCCCGGCAGGATGACGGCCTGCAGCTGGTTCACCCACTGGAGTTCGGCGATCAGCATGAACAGCGGGATGACGCCCAGCTGCGGCGGGATCATCATCGTCCCGACGGTGACGGCGAGCAGCGCGCCGCGGCCGCGGAAGCGCAGCTTGGCGAACGCGAACCCGGCGAGGGTGGAGCACAGGACGGTGCCGACGGTGATCGACCCCGACACGATGAGCGAGTTCACGAGCGCCCGCCCGATGTCGGCCTCCCGTACGACCGCCTCGAAGTTGCGCGCCAGGTGCGGCCCGGGCAGCAGGGACGGCGGGACGCGGGCCAGGTCGGCGTTGGAGCGGCTGGCGGCGACGACCGTCCAGTACAGCGGGAAGGCCGAGACGAGGACGGCGAACACCAGCACCGCGTGGGTGAGCCAACCGCCGCGCATCGTCCGCCCGGCACGCGAGCGGGTGCGGCGGGCTCGGCCTACGGATCCGCCCCGGGCGGGCCGGTCGGGCCGCCGGTGGCCGACGGGCGGTTCGGCGAGCGCGGTCACCGGCCGGCCTCCTTGCGGGTGCGGCGGCGCGCGATCAGCGCGTTGGCGCCGACGAGCAGCACGATCAGCAGGAACATCACCCAGGCGACCGCGGCCGCCCGCCCCAGGTGGAAGAAGCCCCAGCCCTGCTCGTACATGTACAGGCCGAGCGTCTGGTACTGGTGGGAGATCCCGCCGGAGAGGGAGCCCTCGAACAGCAGCGGCTCCCCGAAGAGCTGCGTCGCCCCGATGGTGGAGACGACGGCCGTGAAGAGGATGGTCGGCCGCAGCCCCGGAAGGGTGACGTGGAAGAACTGCCGCCACCGGGAGGCGCCGTCCATCTCCGCGGCCTCGTACAGCTCGTGGGGGATGGACTGCATGCCGGCCAGGTAGATCAGGGCGTTGTAGCCGGTCCAGCGCCAGACGACGATGGTGGAGACGGCGGCCTGGGAGGCGACGGTGCCGGTCTGCCAGTCGACGGGGTCGATGCCGGCGAGCCCGAGCGCGTAGTTGACCAGCCCGAAGTCGCGGCCGTACAGCTGGGAGAAGACGAGAGTGGCGGCGGCCACCGACGTCGCGTACGGCAGCAGCATCGCGGTGCGGAAGAACGTGCGTCCGCGCAGCCGCTGGTTCAGCAGGTGGGCGAGGCCGAGCGCCATCGCCAGCTGGGGGACGGTCGAGAGCACGCCGATGGTGAAGGTGTTGCGCAGCGAGGTCCAGAAGAACTCGTCGGCGAACAGTGCGGTGTAGTTGCCGAGGCCGCGCCACTGCATGGCGCCGGGGTTCTGGAGGTCGACCCGGTACAGGGACACGTACGCGGTGTAGAGCAGCGGGAAGAGCCCGAACGCGGCGAACAGGCTGAAGAACGGGGCGATGTACGCGTACGGGGACGCCTTGCGCCAGACCCGCCGGGCGACGGGGGCGCGGCCGGGAGGCGTCGGCGGGGGCGCCGTCCGGGCGGGTGCGGTCAGGGTCACGATGCGGCCCTTCGGGGGAGTCGGGGCGGATGGTGCGGGCGGGCCGGGGCGGGGCGGGGCGGGCCGGGGGCGGCGCGGGGGCCGGCGTCGGCGCCGCCCCGGTCGGTCGCCGGCGTGGTCTCAGCCGATGGTGTTCCGGACGCCCTTCCGGGCGTTCCCCCAGGCCTGCTCGGGCGGCGTGCCCTTGCGCTCGACCTCGCCGAGGGCGTTGGTGATCTGCTGGGCGATGTTCTGGTCGTGGACGCCGAGCACCTGTACCGGGGCCGCCTGCGCGGCCTCGCCGAAGATCCGCCCGATCGGCGCGCCGGAGAAGTACGGGTCGGTCGCGTCGGCGATCTGCGCGATGGCGCCGGTGGCCGACGGGAAGTTGCCCTGCTTCCGGAAGAGCTTGGCCTGCTGCTCGGGTGCCGTGAGCCAGGCGATCAGCTCGTACGCCTCCTTCTTGTGCTTGGCCGCCCGCGGCACGGCGAGGTAGGAGCCGCCCCAGTTGCCGGCCCCGCCGGGCAGCCTCGCGATGTCCCACTTGCCCTTGCCGGCCTCGCCGGCCTGGCCCTTGATGTAGCCGAGCATCCACGCCGGGCAGGGGAGCGTGGCGAAGGAGCCGGCCGCGAACGCCTGGTTCCACTGCGGCGACCACTGGTCCAGCTTGGCGCTCAGCCCGCTCTGCGCCGCGGACACCGACGCGTCCCAGGCCGCCTTCAGCGCCGGGTTCCTGTCCCAGACCAGCGTGCCGGAGGCGTCGTAGTACCGCTCCTTCTGCTGGCCGATCATGACGGAGTACAGGCTGCCGACGCTGTCGATCCAGGCGCTCATCGCGGGCGCCTTCGCCTGGTACTGGCGGCCCAGCTCCAGGTACCCCTCCCAGGTGGACCACCGCTTGGCGAGCTCCTCGCGGTCGGTGGGCAGGCCGGCCTGCGCCAGGAGGTCGGTGCGGTAGCACATGGCCTCCGGGCCCACGTCGGTGCCGAGCCCGACGATCCGGCCGTCCTTCCCGGTGGCCGCCGCCCACTTCGCCTCCGGGAAGGACGGCTTGAGGCTCTCGGCGCCGTACGCCCGGAGGTCCTCGAACCGGTCGCCCTGCTGCTGGACGGCGGAGGCGATCCGGCCGACCTCGATGGCCTGGACGTCGGCGAGGCCGCCCCCGCCGGCCAGGCGGGTCTGCAGCGACTTCCAGTAGTCCGCCTCGTCCTCGGTGTCGGTCTGCTTGACGGTCACGCCCGGGTGCAGCTTCTCGTACTCGGCGTAGAGCCCGGCCTCCTCGTAGCCGAAGGACCCGAAGAGGTCCACGGTGACGGTGACCTTGCCGTCCCCGCCGCCGGCGCCCTCCGGTGAACCGCCGCAGGCGGCGAGCAGCACGGCGGCGAGGGCGGCCGCCCCCAGGCGGACGGCGGTTCTTCCGGCGGCTCGGGCGTGGGACATGGGGGCCTCCTGGGGCTCCGGGATCGGGGGGAGAACACGTCTGAGAGCGCTCTCATCAAGCGAGGGGAGCGTGCCCGCGGCGCGCACCATCCGTCAAGACTCGAAGCCGCATCGGACCGGAATGGGCATCAACTTCTGATTATGCGTGCTCCCTTGACACCCGTCTTTCGGGAGTTCTACGTTTCCGGCCAGCTGAGAGCGCTCTCTGCTACGACTCCCGGACGCGATCCCGAACCCCCTGCGTACGTCCCCGCCACGACACGAGGTGTTCCCCGCATGCCCGTCCTCCTCCCGCGCCGAGCCGCCCCGCCCGTCCTCGCCGCCGTCCTCGCGGCCGCCGGACTCGGCATCGGCCTCGGCCCGGCCGCCGCCCCCGCTGCGGCCGCCACCGTCCCGGTGGGCGCCGGAAGCTACTCCGACACCCGCCCCACGGGCACCTCCGGCCCCACCACCAACACCGGCACGCCCGTCACCCCCAAGGTCACCCCCGCGGCCCAGGGCAGACCCGTCCCCACGAACGACTGGTGGTCCTCCCTCGCCTTCCAGCGCTACGGCGACAACCCGTACTCCACCCCCATGTACGGCCACCCCCTCACCTACCAGGCGACCGCCGCCGGCCTGGACGTCGGCTACCCCACCAGCCCCGCCGTCGTCGGCGACGGCCGCCAGTACGAGTTCGCCCACAAGCGCGACCTGACCATCGGCCTCGCCGGCCTGAACTCGCCCGACGCCAAGGCCGACGCCTGGTCCGACTGGACGGTCACCCCCTACTGGTCGGACGGCGTCCGCACCCTGCGCACCACCATCGGCCACGGCAGCCCCTTCGTGTACGCCCAGGGCTCCGGCGGCGACGCCCGGATCACCACCGCGTCCGCCCCGGCCGTCTTCGCCGACCAGGGAAACGTCCTCGGGATCACCGTCGCCGGACACCACTACGCCCTCTTCGCGCCGACCGGCGCCGACTGGACCGTCTCCGGGACCGCGATCAGCGCCGCCCTCGGCGGCCGGAACTACTTCTCCGTCGCCGTCCTGCCCTCGCCGGACGCCCTGGCCGCCTACCGCAGGTACGCCTTCAGCTTCGTCACCGGCTCCCGCGTCGGCTGGAGCACCTCCGGCGGTACCGTCCGCGCCACCTACACCCTCTCCACCGAGGCCAAGGAGGGAACCGAGCGCGGCACCCTCCAGGCCCTCTACCGGCACCAGTGGCTGCACACCGCCGACCCCCTCACCCCGTACACGTACACCTCACCGCGCGGCACGATGAAGGTCCGCGAGGGTGCCTCCTTCACCACCGTCCAGAAGACGGCCCCCGTGCTCCCCGCCCTGCCGCGCACGACCGCGGCCGACACCGCCGCGCTCCGCACCCGCCTGCACGAGGCCGCGTACGCGTCCGACCCGTTCTCCGGGGCGGTGGACACCTACTGGACCGGCAAGGCGCTCGGCAGGCTGGCCCAACTCGTCCCGATCGCCGACCAGATCGGCGAGACCGCCGTCCGCGACCGGCTCCTCGGCCTCCTCAAGGGGCGCCTGCAGGACTGGTTCACCGCCGGCGGCGCGGGCGAGTTCTCCTACGACCGCACGTGGCGCACCCTGACCGGCTACCCGGCCTCCTACGGCAGCGACACCGAGCTCAACGACCACCACTTCCACTACGGCTACTACGTGTACGCGGCCGCGATCACCGCCCAGTACGACCCGGGCTGGGCCGCCGACTCCGCCTGGGGCGGCATGGTGAAGACGCTGATCCGCGACACCGCCAACCCCTCCCGCACCGACTCCGCGTTCCCGTTCCTGCGCGGCTTCGACGTGTACGCAGGCCACAGCTGGGCGTCCGGGCACCAGGGCTTCGCCGCCGGCAACAACCAGGAGTCCTCCTCCGAGTCCACCAACCTCAGCGCCGCCCTCGTGCTGTGGGGCTCGGCCACCGGCGACACCGGGCTGCGCGACCTCGGCTCCTACCTGCTGGCCACCGAGGGCGAGGCGATCGCCCAGTACTGGTTCGACGCCGACGAGCAGGTCTTCCCGGCCTCCTTCGGCCACGACACCGCCGGTATGGTCTGGGGCAGCGGCGCCGCCTACGCCACCTGGTGGACCGCCAACCCGGAGGAGATCCACGGCATCAACGTCCTCCCCGTGACCGGCGGCTCCCTCCACCTCGGCGGGCACAAGCAGGCGATCCGCCGCAACATCGCCGAGATGGAACGGGAGAACGGCGGCCCCGCCGCCGAATGGCGCGACATCCTCTGGGAGTTCCAGGCGCTCGCCGACCCGGCCGCCGCGAAGGCCAAGTGGGACGCCGGCAACGCCGGCTACACCCCGGAGGCCGGGGAGTCCAAGGCGCACACCCAGCACTGGATCACCACCCTGGACGCGCTCGGCGCCCCCGACCCGTCCGTGACCGGCGACATCCCCACCTCGGCCGTCTTCGCCCGGAACGGCACCCGCACCTACGCGGCCCACAACCACGGCTCCACCGCCCGCACCGTCACCTTCTCCGACGGGAAGACCCTCACCGTGCCGGCCCGCTCCACGGCCACCGGCACCGGAACCGGCACGGGGCCCGGCCCCGACCCCCAGCCGCCGACGGGCAACACCTTCCGGCTCCGCTCCGGCGGCGTCCTCACCACCGCGACGGGCGGCACGGCGGGCAGCGACACCATCCCGTCGGCCGGCGGCGCCAACCACGACGGCACCCCGTACCGGCCGCTCGTCTACGAGGCCAAGGGCGTGCACGGCACGCTCCGCGCGGGCGCGGCCACCGCGTTCCGGCTGCCCGTCGACGCCGGCACCGCGGTCGGCCTCGGCCAGCAGGCCCGGATCTCGTACGACCTCACCGGCGACGGCACCTTCGACCGCACGGAGACCTACCGCTACTTCGCCACCGACCCGGTCGCCGGCTGGGAGGAGTACGGCCAGGGCCGGGGCCTGAAGTCGGCCACCGGAACGCCCGGCGACCTGCGCGGCGGAACGGTCCGCCTGGAGGTGTGGAGCGCCATCGGCAACGCCGACTCCCGGTTGCAGACGGGCACCGACACGGCCGTGGTCGTCATCCCGTACGCCTGACCGACCCGGCCGTGACAGAGCGGCGGCGGGTGCGGGGTCCTCCCCGTGCCCGCCGCCGTCGTGCCACTGTCAGGCCGACGCCCGCCGCACCAGCCCCGTCGGCGTGACGACGGAGGCCGACGCCGCGTCCGCCGCACCGTCCAGCATCCGCATCAGCAGCCGGACCATCAGCCGGCCCATCCCCTCGATGTCCTGCCGCACCGTGGTCAGGGCGGGTTCCGTGGCCTGCACCACCGCGTCCATGTCGTCGAACCCCACCACCGCGACGTCTTCCGGCACCCGGATCCCGCGCTCGCGCAGGGTCCGCAGCGCCCCCGCCGCCATCAGGTCGTTCGCGGCGAACACGGCGTCCACGTCCGGCCGCCGCTCCAGCAGCTCGGCCATGGCGCGCGCCCCGCTCTCCCGCGTGAAGTCGCCCTGGCACAGCAGCGCGGGGTCGGCGTCCACCAGGACGTCCCGGTAGCCGGCGACCCGGTCGAGCGCGGACGTCTGCGTGAGCGGCCCCGCGATGTGGCCGATGCTCCGCCGCCCGAGCGACACCAGGTGCCGGACGGCCTCCCGCGCCCCGCCCCGGTTGTCGCAGTCGACGAACGGCACGGCCGGCTGCGACCCCGACACGGGGCGCCCGCCGAACACGACGGGGACCCTGCTCCGGGCGATCAGCGCCGGCAGCCGGTCGGCGGTGTGCAGGGAGAAGGCCAGCGCCCCGTCCACGTGCCCGCCGTCCAGGTAGCGCGAGATGCGCTCGTGGTCGCCGTAGCCCTCCACCCACAGCAGCACCAGCTGGGTGTCGTGGGCGGTCAGCTCCCGGCTGATCCCGCGGACCTGCTTCTCGAAGAACGGGTCGGAGAAGATCCGGAATTCGGGCTCCGCGATGATGACGGCGACCGCGCCGTGCCGCCGGGTGACCAGCGAGCGCGCGGCGTGGTTCGGCACGTAGCCCAGTTCCCGGACCGCCTCGCGGACCTTCTCCGCGAGCGGACGCCGAACGCCCGCACCGCCGTTGACGACCCGTGAGGCCGTCGCCCGGGAGACGCCGGCCCGCGCGGCGACGGCTTCCAGCGTGGGGCGGGACATCCCCGTGGTCTGCTCCGGCACGGCAGGCACTCCTGACTCCATCCGCGGCCGACGCCGCGCCGCTGTCCGACGCGGAACAGGATAGACGCCGGGCGCCCGTTCTGAGAGCGCTCCCAGTGCATCGCCCCCGTCGGGCGGCCGGCGGCGGGGGAGGCCCTACCGATCGCGCGGGACGGCGCAGGCCGCCGTCCCTCCCGGCAGCCGGTACCGGTTGGCCGCGACAAGCCGGTACACCCCGTCCGCGGCCCGCCGCACCCCGGGGAGCCCGAGCACGCCGCCGAGCACCGGCCACCCGCCGCCGGCGCTGAGCAGCGCCTTCGCGACGGCCCGGGCACCGCCGTGCACCGCCCCCGCCGGGGTCACCCACAGCACCTCGTATCGGGCGCGGTCCCGGCTCACGCCGAGGGCGCCGAGGTCCGCGAACTGCCAGGGGACGACATCGCAGCGGGGCCGCACGTACCGCTCCGTGAGCCGCGCCGAGGTCGTGCAGAAGCCGCAGTCTCCGTCGTAGACGAGCACAGGCCGGGTACGCATGGCCCCATCATGCGGCGTCCCGCCCCCGCCGGGGGCCGACCCGGCGTGCCCGGCCGGACGCGGCATCCCCGGATTCACCGCTGCCCGGTCGGGCGTGGCTGTCGCCGCCGGGGCCCGGGCCTCCTCCACGGCTCCCGTTCGTCGGGGGCTCTGCGCGGCCCGGGGCTTGCGGATGCGCGGCCGCGGCCCGGCCGCTGCCGCCGGGGTGCCGGAACGGTCTCGCGCGGTCCTGCGTCCTCCCCTGCGACGGAACCGGCCTGATCGGTTCGGCAGACCGGCGCTCCGGTGCCGGGGGAGGAGGGGCCGTGCGCGGAGGACGAGGGGCGGGCGGTTGGACGGCGGCCGTCGCGGTGGGGCTTCCGCTGGCCGCCGCCGGGATCGTCGTGGCCGTCGTCCTCGGCGGCGGGGGCTCCGCCGTGCCGAGCCCGCTGCACCAAGCGGTGGACGCCTACCTGGAGCCGGTCGGCCGCGGCGGCCCGGCACCCGCGCCCGGACCGGACGGCCGCTGCCCCGCCGGCGGCGACCCGGCGGCCTCCCTCCGCGCCCTCGCGACGGAGTTCGGGCACCGCATCGTCTCCTCCACGGAGAGCGGGGACAGCGCCGTCGTCAACGTCGACCTCTCGCCGCCCGCCGGAGACCGGATCGCGGTGGCCCTGGAGCTGCGCCGCAGCGGTGACCGCTGGGACGTCTGCTCGGCGTCCACGGGCCACGTGGAGATCGATCCGTTCTGAGCGCGGCCGCACCCGAGCGCCGCTACGGCAGCCGTCCCGCGGCGGTGTCCGCCTCCGCCGCGTCGGCCACGGCCTCCGCGGCGGCCTCCGCCGCCCGGGCGGCGTCGCTCGCGGCCCGCGTCGCCGTGTCGTCGACACCGCCCTCGGGCCGCTCCCGGGTCGCGGGCGACTGCGGGAGCACCTCCCCGAAAGCGCGGGAGACCGCTCCCAGGGCGGAGGTCACCTCGCCGGGGATCACCCAGAACGTACTGCCCGACCCCTGCGCGAGCTGGGGCAGCACCTGGAGGTACTGGTAGGCGAGGAGCTTGGGGTCCGGGTCGTTGCGGTGCACCGCCTGGAAGACCTCGTCGATCGCCCGCGACTGGCCCTCGGCCTTGAGGATCTCCGCCGTGCGGGCGCCCTCCGCGCGCAGCACCGCGGACTGCTTGTCGCCCTCCGCCGTCAGGATCTGCGCCTGCCGCTGCCCCTCGGCCGCCAGGATCGCCGCCCGCTTGTCCCGCTCCGCGCGCATCTGCTTCTGCATCGCGTCCTTGATCGTCTGCGGCGGGTCGATGGCCTTGATCTCCACGCGGTTGACGCGCAGTCCCCACTTGCCCGTCGCCTCGTCCAGCACTCCGCGGAGCTGGCTGTTGATCGTGTCTCGCGAGGTCAGGGTCTTCTCCAGGTCCATGGAGCCGACGACGTTGCGCAGGGTGGTGACGGTGAGCTGCTCGACCGCCTGGAGGAAGTTCGCGATCTCGTACGAGGCCGCCCGCGGGTCGGTGACCTGGAAGTACAGCACGCTGTCGATCTCGACGACCAGGTTGTCCTCGGTGATCACCGGCTGCGGCCGGAAGGAGACGACCTGCTCACGCAGGTCGATCACCGGGTACACGCGGTCGATGTACGGGATGACGACGTTGAGGCCGGGTTTCAGCGTCCGGTGGTAGAGGCCGAGGCGCTCCACGTTGCGCGCCCGGGCCTGGGGCACGATCCGCACGGCCCGCACCACGGTGAACACGGCGAGGGCGGCGAGGACGAGGGCGACGATCAGGGACCCCGATGCATCCATGGCTCACTCCCGGGGGTAGACGAGGGCGGTGCTGCCGCTGATCTCGATGACGTCGACGGCCGTGCCGGGAGGGATGACCAGCGTCTCGTCGTAGGCGCGCGCGGTCCACTCCTCGCCGCCGATCCGCACCCGGCCGTCCCTCCCGGACACCTCGCTGACGACGTACGCGACCCTGCCGATCAGCGCGTCGACGCCGAACCGCGCCTCCTGGGCGGGCTGGAAGCGGCGCAGCACGGTCGGGCGTACGAACACCAGGCTCAGTGCGGCGACGGCGGTGAACAGCAGGAACTGCAAGGGCACCGGCAGCCCGAGGGCGGCGGCGCCCCCGGTCACGGCGGCGGCCGCGGCCAGCAGCCCGAGCGCCGCGGTGAGGGAGAACACCTCCGCGACGGCCAGCGCGGCCGCGGCGATCAGCCAGAGCAGCCAGGGTTCCATGCGGGCCCTCCCTCCCTCGCATGCAGGCGGGCAGCATGCCGGAATTATCTGGTTATCTACCCATTGGAGTAGTGCGGGAATCCGCTGCCTCCACCGCACCGCACCGCGCCCCACCACGCCGCCGGCAACCGCCCGCGGCCCCCTCGGCTGCGGGCGGCCGGCACGCGGACGCGGGCGCCCCGGGGCATATTGGAGGAAGCGCCCAAGATCGGCCCGGGAACCGCCCCGATTGGAAACCGCCTGGTGGGGCAGGCGGCCGGGTGTACGTCGATCGCCCGTCCCGCCGGTGTTGCGGCCCGACGGGCAGCACGAGGGAGTGAACTCACATGGTGCAGGTGTTCCGGACCCCCGGAGCAGGAGCGATCACCGTGCGCCGGCCCGCCGGCGCGCCGACGCAGGGGGGTGCGGCATGTGCGGTCTGAGCGGTGAGGTGCGCTTCGACGGCCGGCGTCCGGACCTGGCGGCGGTCGAGCGGATGACCGACGAGATGTCGGATCGGGGGCCGGACGGCAGAGGCGCCTGGTCGCAGGGCGCCGTCGCCCTCGGCCACCGGAGACTGAAGATCATCGACCTGTCGGAGAGCGGCGCCCAGCCGATGACCGACCCGCACCTCGGCATCACCGCCGCCTTCAACGGCTGCATCTACAACCACCGAGAGCTGCGCCGGCGCCTGGAGGGGCTGGGCCACCGCTTCTTCTCCGGCTCCGACACCGAGGTCCTCGTCAAGGCGTACGGGCAGTGGGGGCCCGGGTGCGTGGAGTTCCTGCTGGGCATGTTCGCCTTCGCGGTCGTCGAGCACCACACCGGCCGCGTCGTGCTGGGCCGCGACCGGCTCGGCATCAAGCCCCTCTACCTGACCGAGGACGCCGACCGGCTCCGCTTCGCCTCCACCCTGCCCGCCCTGCTGGCCGGCGGCGGCGTCGACACCAGCCCCGACCCGGTCGCCCTGCGCCAGTACCTGAGCTGGCACGGCACCGTCCCCGCGCCCCGGACCGTCCTGCGGGGCGTGCGCAAGCTGCCCCAGGCCACCGTCCGCGTGATCGAGCCCGACGGCACCTCCACGGAGCACTGCTACTGGCAGCCGTCGTACACCCGCGACGCCGGACCCGGCGCCGGGCTCGGCGACGACCCGGCGGCCTGGCGGGAGGCCGTCCACGAAGCCCTCGGCCGGGCCGTGCGCCGGCGCATGGTCGCCGACGTCCCCGTGGGCGTCCTGCTCTCCGGCGGCCTCGACTCCAGCCTGATCGTCGCCCTGCTCGAGGAGCACGGCCAGAGCGGCACCGCGACCTTCGCCATGGGCTTCGAGTCCGAGAGCGGACAGGACGGCGACGAGTTCCACTACTCCGACCTGGTCGCCCGCCGGTTCGGCACCGACCACCACCAGTTCATGATCCCCTCCGACCGGCTCCCCGCCGCGCTGGAGCAGGCGATCGCCTCCATGGACGAGCCCATGGTCAGCCACGACTCCGTCGCCTTCCACCTGCTCGCCGAGCAGGTCGCCAAGGACGTCAAGGTCGTGCTCTGCGGCCAGGGCGCCGACGAGGTCTTCGCCGGCTACCACTGGTACCCGGGTATCGCCGCGGCCGCCCGGCCCGACGCCCCGGACGCCTACGCCGACGCCTACTTCGACCGCACCCACCACGGCGTCAACGACCTGCTCCACCCCGACCTGGCCACCGACCGCGACACCACGCGCGAGTACGTCGCGGCCCACATGGCCGCGCCCGGCGCGCAGACCGCCCTCGACGCCGCCCTCCGCCTCGACGTCCACGCCCTGATGGCCGACGACCCCGTCAAACGCGTCGACAACATGACCATGGCCTGGGGCTTGGAGGCACGCGTGCCGTTCCTCGACCACGAACTGGTCGAACTGTCCGCCGCCTGCCCTCCCGAGCTGAAACTCGGCCAGGGCGGCAAGGGCCTCCTCAAGGACGTCGGCCGCCGCATCCTGCCCCGCGAGGTCGTCGACCGGCCCAAGGGCTACTTCCCGGTGCCCGCCGTCCGGCACATGGCCGAACCGGTCCTCACCCGCGTCCGCGACGCGCTGACCGCCCCCGAAGCACGCCGGCGCGGTATCTTCGACCAGGGCCGCGTCGACGACATGCTCGCCGACCCCGCGCGGCACCGCACGAAACGCGGAGCCAGCACCCTGTGGCAGGTGGCTTCGCTGGAGATCTGGCTCCAGACCCACGGCATCGCCTGACATCCCACACCCAGCGGTGACAGTCCCCCGGAAGCCCTCGAAGAGGCCCGCATGCCCCTTGACCGCTCCCCGCACCGACACCGTCCCCGCACCGCCGGCGCCCCCGCACCGGACCCCGAACCGGCCATGAGCCCCGCCGCCCCCGCCCCGGTGCCTGCCGGGGCCGCCCCGGCCGTGCTCCACCTGGCCGACACCGGTACGGCGGACCCGCCGGCGGTGCTCACCGTCCACGGCTGCTGGTACCCGTCCGCCGACCCCACCGGCGACCGCGTGGCGTTCATCTGCGACCGGGCCGGCGTGCCGCAGCTGTGGAGCGGCCCCGCCAACGGCTCGGAAGCCCACGTCCTCGACGCCGACCCCGACCCCGTCACCGAGGTGTCGTGGTCGCCCGACGGCCGGTGGATCGCCTACACATCGGCGCCCGGCGGCGGCGAGCACACCCGCGTCCTGGTGGTCCGCCCGGACGGCACCGACCGGCACGTCCTCGCCGGCGCCGAGCCGGGCGCCTCCGCCCACATCGGCCGCTGGAGCCGCGACGGATCCGCCCTCGGCGTCACCGTCGCCCAGCCCGCCGGCCCCGGCGCGCACAGCGGCCCCGGCCACATGCCGCAGGACGCCGACCCGGGCTTCGCCGACGGCGCCCTCCCCGACGGCACGTACGCGGCAGCCCGCACCGGGCGCGGCGGCCAGGCGACGCTCCTCCGCCCGCCCGGCCCCCCGGCGGCCGCCCCCGCCGCGTACATCAACGGCGCACCCGCCCGCCCGGCCGGAGCCGCACCCGCGGCCCCGGACAGCGCCCTGTCCGCGTACCTGATCGACCCGGACGGCACGCACGCCCCCGTCCTCCTCCACACCGAGCCGGGAGCCGCCTCCCTCCGGGTCTGCGACATCGCCGCCGACAACCGCTTCGTCCTGCTGCGCCGCGGGCCGCGCGGCCGCCGCGAGGCCCTCCTCCTGGACCGGGCCACCGGCCGCATCCCCTTCCGCCTGCACGTCGCGGACGGCGACCCGTGGATCGGCAGGCTGTCGCCGGACTCGCGCACCCTCTGGCTGCGCAGCGACGCCGACCGCGAGTTCGCCGCCCTGCTGCGGGTCCGGCTCGCCGAGGACGGGACCGCCGAGGAGGTGTCCGTGGCAGCCGAGCGGGACGGCTCCCAGCTCGACCTGCTGAGCCTGCCGGACCACGGCCGCTGGGCCCTGCTCGCCTGGAACGCCCACGGCGCCAGCGAACTGGAGAGCGTCGGCCTCGACGGCGCCGGCCCCGCCGAAGGACCCCGCGCCGGCGACGCCGTCGGGCCGCACCACCGCTCCGAGCTGCCGCACGAGGTCGTCACCCGCATCGCGCCCGTCGCCCGCGGCGGCCTCTTCGCCGCCCTCTCCGGCTCCCGCCGCCGGCCCGGCATCTGGCAGGTCGAGGGGCTCTTCGGCCCCGTCCGCACCGGCTGGACCGCCCCCGACGAGGAGGCGGCCCCGCCCGGTCGGCCCCCCGTCCGCCCGGTGCCGCTGCGCTGCCGCGCACGGGACGGCCTCGTCCTCGGCGGCTGGTACTACCGGGCCCCCGACCGCGACCCCGGCCGGCCCGGCCCCTGCGTCGTCCACCTCCACGGCGGCCCCGAGGAGCAGGAGCGCCCCGTCTTCAACCCGCTCTACCACGAGATCCTCGGCCGCGGCATCGACGTGTTCGCCCCCGACGTCCGCGGCTCCTCCGGCTGGGGCCGCTCCTTCGTCGACGCCGACCTCGGCATCGGCCGCTTCGCCGCCATCGACGACGTCGCGGACTGCGCCGCCCACCTCGTCGCCGAGGGCCACGCCGACCCGCTGCGGCTGGCCGTGATGGGCCGCTCGTACGGCGGCTACCTCACCATGGCCTCCCTGGTGTGGCACCCCGACCTCTTCCGGACGGGCGTCGCCGTCTGCGGCATGTCGGACCTCAACACCTTCTTCGCCGGCACCGAGCCCTGGATCGCCCGTTCCGCGGCCGCCAAATACGGCCACCCCGAGCACGACCGCGAACTGCTGCGCGCCCTCTCCCCGATGAGCCGCATCGACCGGCTGCGGGCGCCCGTCCTCGCCGTCCACGGCGAACACGACACCAACGTGCCCCCGACCGAGTCCGAGCAGTTCGTCCGGGCCGCCCGCGCCCAGGGCGTCCCTGCCGAGCTGCTGACCCTCCGCAACGAGGGCCACGACTTCCTGCGGGCGGACACCCGCCGCCTCTACCGGCGGGCCGCCGCGGACTGGCTGGAGCAGTACCTCCTGCCCGACCGCACGGGCCGCCGGGGCGCCTGAGTGGTTTTCGCGCCCCGTCCTGAGTATCCGCACGGCTCCGCCCCACGGCCGCGCCGTGCGAGATCTCCTTCCGTCGCGGGCCGGGCGGCCCGGCCCGTGAAGGGGAAGGACCGGGGCATGGACTTCCGACGGGGAACCGGGCGGGCGGGACGAGGCGGCAGCGGGCGCCGGCGGCGGCTCCTGGGCGACCGCCGTGATCCTGGGCGTCGCGGCCGCCCTGGCCGGGCGGTCGCCGCCCTCTTCGACCTCGTGCGCGCCCTGATCCCGTGACCGCCCGCCGTCCCGGTCCCGCGGCCGTACCGCGTCGGCCGGGGAACGCCTTGACGGCCCATCTGCGGCGGGATCAACTGAAGTCCACGGCACCCGCCCGCGCGGCGGACGCCGGCGGGGGACCGGTCCACAGGGGGGACGGAGTGGGGCTTCAGCGTGCGCGGCGCGTCGCCGTGCAGGTCGCCGGGTTCTACCGGCTGGCGCACCTCCTGTACGCGAGCGGCGTGGTGGCGGCCGATCCCGTCGACGCCCGGGCCGCCGTCCTCCTGGCCGCCGTATGGGCCGTCTCCCTGGCGGTCTACGCGGCGGGACTGCGCCACGGCCGGATCCCCGACCGCCTGATGTGGACGGATGCGGGCGTGAACGGCTGCCTGCTCCCACTCGCGGCGGTAGCCGCCATCGGGGAGGGGCCCGCCGTGGAAGCGCACGGCTGGCTGGCGGTCCAGGCGCTCTCCGCCTCCGCGGCCGCCGTCGTGTCGCTCCGCTGGCGCGGCACCGTCCTCTGCTTCGTGCTGCTGGCGGCGACGTCGCTCGCCGTGCACGAGCTGGTGCGCCGGCCCGACACGGCCGGACTCCTGGAACACCTCAGCGCCCTCTCGGTGAGCAGCGGCCTCATGGCCGCCGGCTGGTGGTACGTCAGGCGCCAGGGGATCCTCCTGGACGACGCCCAGCAGCGGGCGCTTGCCGCCGAGGCCGCCCGCGCCCGCCAGGCCGAGCGGACCGCCCACCACGCCGCGCTGCACGACACCGTCCTCGCCACGCTCACCACCATCGCCTCCGGCGGAGTCGACGCCAACGCCCAGGCCGTACGCGACCGCTGCGCCCGCGAAGCGGCCTACCTGCGGCGGCTCGTCCAGCTCACCGACGATCCCGGGCACCTGCCCGCAGCGGGGGGCACGGCCGTCACCGCCGGCCTGGAGGAGGCCGTCCGCTCCGCCGAGGCCCTGGGACTGGTGGTGAAGGCGCAGTACCACGCGGTGCCGGAGCTCCCCGAGGAAGTGGCGGAAGCCGTCGCGGCGGCCGCCTCCGAGGCGCTGAACAACGTGCGCAGGCACGCCGGAACGGGCCTGGCCTACCTCACCGCGGCCGGACGCGCCGAGGGCCTGGAGGTCACCATCGCCGACCGCGGCACGGGTTTCGACACGGCGGACACCGCCGGCGCCGGGACGGGCCTGCGCCGCTCCGTACACGCCAGGATGGCCGCGGCCGGCGGCGCCGCCCGCGTGGACAGCCACCCCGGCGAGGGCACCCTTGTCGAACTCCGCTGGCCCGCCTGATGCGTGCGCACCGGCCGGAAGGGCGCCTGCGGCCCGCCACGTGCCAGCCGGCCTCACGTGCAAGGCCGGCGGTGGCGGCCGCCTGCGGGTCGGCCGCGCGCCGGCCGCCCCTGCCCCGTGCGGCGGCCGGTACGGCGCTTGCGGCCCCGCAGCGAGCCCGCCGCCGCGCGCCTTCCGGCCTGGCGGGTGTACGGCGCGGCTTGCCACGACGCCTGCGGGCCTGGGCGACGCGCTGCCGTCAGCCGACGCGCCGGCCGGCCGGACGGGTGCCCGGCGGCCCGTGCGCCGTCTGCGCCCGGTGCACCCCTCAACCGGGCCCCGGCCGGCCTTGCCCCGCACGGCCCGCCCGTACGGGGCCACCCGCGGCCGGGCGGCGTGCCTGTCAGCCGATGCGCCGGGCCCCCGGTGACGGTACGGCCTCCAGTACGGCCGGCGTCGCGTGGCCGGCTGCCGCGAACGCCTCCGCCACCGCGGCGGCCACGGCCGCCGCCTCCCCGGCGCGGACCAAGGCGATCACCGAGCCGCCGAACCCGCCGCCCGTCATCCGCGCGCCCAGCGCCCCCGCCGCGACCGCGGCGGACACCGCCAGGTCGGTCTCCGCGCAGGACACCCCGTAGTCGTCGCGAAGGGAGGCGTGTCCCTCCGTCAGCAGCGGCCCCAGCGCCTCGGGCCGCCCGGCGGCCAGCTCCGCGACGGCCCGGTCCACCCGCGCGTTCTCGGTGACCACGTGCCGTACCAGCGGGACGAGTTCGCCGGGCAGCCGGGTCAGCGCCGCCGGCAGCCCCGCACCGTCAAGGTCCCGCAGCGCCGGCAGGCCCAGCAGGCCGGCGGCCCGCTCGCAGCCGGCCCGCAGGGCCGCGTAGGCCCCGTCGGCGAGGTCGTGCCTGACGCGGGTGTCCAGCACCAGCAGGCGCAGCCCGCGCCCGCCGAGGTCGAACGGCACCTGCCGCACCTCCAGGCTCCGGCTGTCCAGGTGCAGCGCGTGGCCGCCGGTGCAGCACACCGAAGCCATCTGGTCCATCACCCCGCACGGCACCCCCGCGTACGCGTTCTCGGCGTGCTGCGCGATCCGCGCCAGTTCCGGC
This sequence comes from Streptomyces sp. NPDC031121, assembly GCF_055570615.1. Classification (NCBI taxonomy): domain Bacteria; kingdom Bacillati; phylum Actinomycetota; class Actinomycetes; order Kitasatosporales; family Streptomycetaceae; genus Streptomyces; species Streptomyces sp. NPDC031121. The sequence continues at coordinate 80,924 of NZ_JBVIGV010000013.1, read as the reverse complement.
CGCGCCAGCCCCAGCCCGTACAACTCGTCGTACGCGACGGCCACCGCGCACTCCAGGGCCGCGGAGGAGGACAGACCCGCCCCCGCCGGGACCGTGCTGTCCAGGTACACGTCCGCGCCGCCGACCGGCAGCCCGCGCTCGCGCAGCGCCCAGACCACGCCCGACGGGTAGCGGACCCAGCCCTCGGGCGCGCCCGGGGCGAGGTCCGCCACCCGCAGCTCGGCGGTCGCGGGCCCGCCCTGGGCGCTGTGCAGCCGCAGCAGGCCGTCCCCCCGCCGCCGCACGGCCAGCACCACCGCCTGCGGCAGCGCCATGGGCAGGGCGAACCCGTCGTTGTAGTCGGTGTGTTCCCCGATCAGATTGACCCGGCCGGGCGCGGCCCACACCCCCTCGGGTGAGCCGCCGTGGACCCGCCGGAACCCCTCGCGGACGGCGCCGGCCGCGTCCGCTGTCACCGCGCCTCCCGCAGCCGCCGGGCGGCCGTCTCCGGGGCCACGTCGTTCATGAACGCCTCCATGCCGGACTCTGTCCCGGCCGGGTACTTCAGCTTGTCGGCGGTCCGCCGGACGGTGAACAGCTCCAGGTGCAGGGCGAGTTCCTCCCCGCCCGTGAGCGGCGCCTGGTGCCATGCGGCGATGTACGGGGTGGGCGCGGCGAGCCCGAAGAGGCGGTCGAACCGGCGCAGCAGGTCCAGGTAGAGGCGCGGGAACTCGGCGCGCTCGGCCTCGGCGAGCCGGGTCAGGTCGGGCACCCGGCGGTGCGGGTACACGTGCACCTCGTACGGCCAGCGGGGGGCGTAGGGGACGAACGCGGTCCAGTGCTCCCCGGCGAGGACCAGGCGTCCGTCGGCGGCGCGGGCTTCGGCCAGCAGGTCCTCGAACAGGTTCCGGCCGGTCGCGGCGCGGTGGGCGGCCGCGGCGGCGAGGTGCTTGGCGGTCCTCGGCGCGACCGTGGTGAACGCGTAGACCTGGCCGTGCGGATGGGGGAGGGTCACCCCGATCTCCGCGCCCCGGTTCTCGAAGCAGTACACCTGCACCACGCCGGGGCGGGCGGACAGCTCGGCGGTCCGGTCGGTCCAGGCGTCGAGGACCAGGCGGGCCCGCTCGGGGGTGAGGTCGGCGAAGCCGGCGTCGTGGTCCGGGGTGAAGCACATCACCTCGCAGCGGCCCGTGGGGCCGGAGAGGGAGGGGAAGCGGTTCTCGAAGACGGCCACCTCGTAGTCGGCGGCCGGGATCTCGCTCTCCCGCCCCTCCCGCGAGGGGCACAGCGGGCAGGAGCCGGCGCGCGGGAGGTGGGGGCGCGACTGCCGGTGCGCGGCGATCGCCACCCAGTCGCCGGTGGCCGGGTCGCGGCGCAGCTCCGGAGCGCTCTCGACGCGGTCCGGCGGCCGGCGGTCCCGGGCCCGGCGGTCCCGGCCGGGGGCGCTGTCGTAGTAGATGAGCTCGCGGCCGTCCGCGAGTTCGGTGACGGTCCTGTGCACGTCCTCGCCTGATCTGTCGTGTGGGTGCGCGGGCGGATGGGCCGGCGGGGGATCGGTGCCGCCGGGGGCGCCGGGCCGCCGCGCGGGACGGCCGGGTGTGCGGTCCCTCCCCGCACCGGGCCGACGCGGACTCGATGATACGGGCGTCGGGGCCCGGACCACCCGGGGCGGTCCCGGCCGGACCGCCCCGCACGGCAGGGGCGTTGGCGGGGGCGGCGGACACGTCGAGGCGCGCCGGTCCGTCCCACGGCCGTGTCCGGCGGCGGCGCGTCCCAGCAGGCCAGGGCCCGGGACGTCCCGCCGTGCCCCCGTTCGGGGGATCGGCTGGACCCGCTCAGGGCCGAGGCGGAAGAGTCGTCGCCGACGCCGCCCGGCCCCGACAGGCCGGTGCGGCATCCGGCATCCGGCATCCTCCATCCACCGAACAGGGAGACGTCATGCGCCTTACCGCACGAACGGCACTGGGCACCGCCGCGGTCCTCGCGGCCGCGACCCTCACGCCCGTCCTGACCTCCGCCCCGGCGGCGGCGCTCGGGGTCACGGGGACGGCGCCCGCGTGCGTCAAGAGGGACGTCGTCAAGCACCGGAACTACGTGAAGGTGACCAACACCTGCCGCGAGACGATGCACCTGAAGGTCGTCATCGACTGGGGCTCCGACTCCCGGTGTCTGACCTACCGGCCGGGCGAGCAGTGGGAGTGGACGTGGGGCCGCGGCTCCTACGGCAAGGTCGTCACCTGCTGACAGCCGCCCGGCGCGCACATCGGCGGCCCCGCCCGGACCACCGGGCGGGGCCGTACGGCCGGACCGACGGACCCGGCCCGCCCGCCATGCGTCGGCCCTCGACCGCCGGCCGATCCGGCCGGCGGTGGAGGCAGAGCCGACCCGGCTGGCGCCGGCGGTTGCCCCGCCGGCGCCAGCCGGTCAGGAGGCGGACGTGCGGATCGATCCGGTGCGCTGCCCGGCAGGGTCGCCGACGAAGCAGGTGACCTTGTGGTCCCCGCCGTCCCACGACTCCTCCGTCGGCAGGTAGTAGTAGAGCTCCAGGTTCTCGGGGAGGGCGGCGTCGGTGCCTCGGTAGGCGGCGAGGACCGCGTCGCCGCACTTCTGCTCGGCCGTCGCCCGGATCTTCTCGGCGCCTGGGAAGGCCCCGTCCTCCAGGGTGAACACCGCGAACGCCTCCCCGTCGTGGGGCTGCCCGCACGGCACGATGTCCACCGAGGGGGCGGCGGGCGCGCCGCTCGCGTCGTATTCCCGCATGTTGTCAGGGGTGTTGAAGCAGTCGCCCGCGCGGATGTCCTCCGTCCCGCCGGAGCCCTGCCGGGTGACCTGTCCGCTGCTGTCCCTGTGGGGCGTCTCGTCCGACAGCCCCGCCCAGAGGACCCCCGCGGCGAGGACGACCGTGATGCCGTTGAGGACGATCGCCGCCACGGCCAGCCCGGTCCCCTTCTCCCCGCGGGCGCGGATCTGCCGGATGGCGACGATGCCGAGGACCATCGGGATCAGCGGCAGGACGCAGAGCAGGGACAGGACGAACGCGACGACGGCCAGCGTGTTCGTCTTGGCCGCCGGGCCGGGCGGCGGGGGCTGCCCGCCCCAGCCCTGGGGGCTGCCGTAGGGCGGCGGGGGAGGCGGCGGTGGGGGAGGCGGGGGAGTGGACATGCGCGCGGCGCTCCTCGAACGGAGGGAAGGACGCAACAATCCGCTTCCCACGCTACCGACGAAGCCTGCTGCGCGCTCACCGGCGGCCCCCCCGGGTGTCCGGCAGCCGCCGCCGTCCCCTCCGGTTCGCCAGCGTGGGCTACCGGACGGTCCCGGTGACCGGGGCGGGTCCGGTGCGGCCTGGTTCGAGCACGCCGCTCACCAGCACCGCGGCGCCGGCCAGGGCGAGCGCGACCAGGGCCTGCAGGACGGCGCAGACGGGGGCGCGGCGCCGCAGCGGCCATGCGCTGACGCCGGCCAGGAAGGCGGGGGCGAGGAGCGCGACGGCGACCGGCGTCCAGTCGGTGCCCGCGGTGTCCTCGAACAGGTTGACGTCCGTGTGGCCGAGGCCGGTGAGCAGGGCGACGAACGCGGCCGCCGCGTCGAGGACGAGCAGGGCGGCTCCGGCCACCGCGTCGGCCGCCGGATGGAGCCGGGGCGGGCGCGGGGCGGGCGGCGGTGCGGCGGGGGAGGGGCTGCCCGGCTGTGTCATGTCCACACTGTGTCCGTCCGGTCCGTGCGGCGGCCTGAGTACGCGTACTCAGATCGGCCTCCGGCTCGGCCGCCGGGGCCCCGCGGCGAGGGCGCTGCGGCGAGTAGTGCGCCGCCGGTACGGGGGTAACCGGACCGAAGTAGTCCAGTGACCGAAGCAGTCCAGCGAACCCCCATCCGAACGGAGGGACGTCCGATGCTCTTCCTCGTGGCCGCACTCCTGCTGCTCGGGGTCCTCCTCGGCGCCGTGGCCCACGTACCCGTCCCCGTCAGCGTCGCCGGCGGCCTCGCCATCGCGCTCTGGCTCGCCGTCTTCGCCGCCCGCGAGCGGCTCTCCCGGCCGGTCCGGGCGGGATCGCCGGGCCGCACCCGCCGCCGGGGAGGTGCCACCCGATGAGCGCGCGCACCGGTGAACGGACCCAGGGCCTGACAGGGAAGGGGGACCGGCCGGACGGGCCCCGCCCGTACGCCGCCCGGCTCCGGGACGCCGACGCGATGGCCGTCACCGCGTTCGTCCTCGGCCTGGTGGGCCTGCTCGTGGCGAACCTGGTCCTCGGCCCCACCGCCGCCGTCCTCGGCGCACTCGCGCTGCGCAAGGGCACCACCAGGCCGGGCAGGGCCCGCCTGGGTATCGCCCTGGGCGCGGCCGACGTGGTGGTCCTCGCCTGTCTCGTCGCCGCGGACGGCACGTGGTCGTGGAGCCTGTGACGGCCGTCCGGCGCGGTCGGGCGAGGTGACACACCGCCGCCGGCGCCGTGTCCGCGCCGGCCGCCGGGCTGGTAGGCAGGGAGGTGCGGGGGAGGCCGGGGCGCCCGAGTCCGGCACCCGGCCCGTCCTCCGCGCCGCGGCCGGGAATACCTCGCGGGGCACCCCCGTTCCCGGGTATAGTTGAATCGTAAACATTCTTGGGAAGGGGAGCCATGCAGTTCGGGATCTTCACCGTCGGTGACGTCACGCCCGATCCGACCATCGGACGCGTGCCCGGCGAGCACGAGCGGATCAAGGCGATGCTCGCGATCGCGCTGAAGGCCGAGGAGGTCGGCCTCGACGTCTTCGCCACCGGCGAGCACCACAACCCGCCGTTCGTCCCCTCCTCGCCGACGACGATGCTCGGCTACCTCGCCGCGCGCACCGAGAACCTCATCCTCTCCACCTCCACGACGCTGATCACCACGAACGACCCGGTGAAGATCGCCGAGGACTTCGCGATGCTCCAGCACATCGCGGACGGCCGCGTCGACCTGATGATGGGCCGCGGCAACACCGGCCCGGTCTACCCCTGGTTCGGCAAGGACATCCGGGACGGCATCGACCTCGCCATCGAGAACTACGCCCTCCTGCGCCGCCTCTGGGACGAGGACACCGTCACCTGGAAGGGCAAGTTCCGTACGCCGCTCCAGTCCTTCACCTCCACCCCCCGCCCCCTGGACGGCGTCGCCCCCTTCGTGTGGCACGGCTCCATCCGCTCCCCGGAGATCGCCGAACAGGCCGCCTACTACGGCGACGGCTTCTTCCACAACAACATCTTCTGGCCGGCCTCACACACCCGGCAGATGGTCGACCTCTACCGGCAGCGCTACGCCCACTACGGCCACGGCACCCCCGAACAGGCCATCGTCGGCCTCGGCGGCCACGTCTTCATGCGCCGCAACTCCCAGGACGCGGTCCGCGAGTTCCGCCCGTACTTCGACAACGCCCCGGTGTACGGCCACGGCCCCTCCCTGGAGGAGTTCTCCTCCCAGACCCCGCTCACCGTGGGCTCCCCGCAGCAGGTCATCGAGCGCACCCTCTCCTTCCGGGACTACGCAGGCGACTACCAGCGCCAGCTCTTCCTGATCGACCATGCGGGCCTGCCCCTGAAGACCGTCCTGGAGCAGCTCGACATGCTCGGCGAGGAGGTCGTGCCCGTCCTGCGCAAGGAGTTCGCGAGCCTCCGCCCGGCCGGCGTGCCGGACGCTCCCACCCACTCGGCCCGTGTCGCCGCGGCCCGGGAGACCCCGAAGGAGAAGACGCAGGCATGAAGCTCATCGTCGTATCGGCCGGTCTGAGCTCGCCCTCGTCGACCCGGCTGCTCGCCGACCGGCTCACCGCCGCGACGCTGGAGCACGTCGACGCCGAGCCCGAGGTGATCGAACTGCGGGACCTGGCCACCGAGATCGCCCGGCACTTCACCACCGGGTTCCCGCCCGCCCGCCTGGCCGCCGCACTCGACGCGGTGGCCGCCGCGGACGGCCTGATCGCCGTGACACCCGTCTTCGCGGCCTCGTACAGCGGCCTGTTCAAGTCGTTCTTCGACGTCCTCGACAAGGACGCCCTCACGGGCAAGCCGGTGCTCCTCGGCGCGACCGGAGGCACGGCCCGCCACTCCCTGGCCACCGAGCACGCGCTGCGCCCGCTGTTCGCGTACCTGCGCGCGCTCGCCGTGCCGACCGCCGTGTACGCGGCCTCGGAGGACTGGGGCGAGGAGGGGCTCGCGCAGCGGATCGCCCGCGCGGGCGCGGAGCTGGCGCGCTTCATGGCGCCGGCGGGCCGGGCCGGCACCCCCGACGTGGACACCGCTGCGGCGATCGCCCCCCGGTCGCGGACGGGCGCGATCACGTCGGTGGACCCGGCGGACGGTTTCGAGGTCGTGCCGTTCGCCCGGCGCCTGGAGGCCCTGCGCGTCCTGTAGCAGGTACGGGCCCCGTCGGCGAAGGGCGGCTGCCGCCCCGGCGATCCACGCCGGGGCGGCAGCCGTTCACGGCACGACCTCAGGTCATACTTCCGGGATGACCACCCCGCGGGCCTCCTGGCAGAACACCACACACGACTGGGCCGGCACCGTCGACGCCGACCACCTGGAGCACGTTCGCCGGAACCCGGACGCCTACACCCCGGGCGGTGCGCGGCACCTGGTCCTCGAAGTCGTCGCGTACGCCGCCGACGAGGCCGCATCCGGCAACGGCGGGCACTGCCGCCTCATCCGCCACCCCGACGGCTCCGTGGCCGTCGCGGACGACGGGCGCGGCACGGACACGCGCCTCGACGAGCACGGGCACCCCGTCAAGAAGCCGGTCATGGCGACGAAGGACCTCCGGTTCTTCGACCACCCCGCCGCACCGCCCCTGCCCGACGGCCACCCCCGGCGGGGCATGTCCGTCGTCGCCGCGCTCAGCACGTGGCTCGTCCACACCAACCGCCGCCGCAACGGATCCTGGACCCAGCGGTACGAATCCGGCGTCCCCGCCACGGACCTGCAACCCGTCCCCGACGACGGCACGACGGGGACCACCGTCCACTTCCTCCCCGGCCGCGCACTGCGGGAGGCGGGCGGCCCGACGGCCGACGAGCTGGCCCGGCTGACCGCGGCGTGGCCGCACCTCTCCGTGCACATCGACGACCGCCGCGCCTGACCCCCGGCCCGTGCGGCGGCGGAAGGCCGCTACGGCCGGCCCGGCTCGCCCGTCGTCAGCCGGGCGCACTCCGCCACCACCTCCGGCAGCCCGCCGCGCTCCTCCAGCAGCCGGCGCTGCACGCGCGCCCCGTTGCCCCGCTCCAGGAGCTCAGCCACACCCTTGCGGGCCGCCGCGGCGTCCCCGCTGTCCTCCAAAGCCTCGCCCACGTGCTCCAGCAGCGCCTCGACCACCGCCTCCGCCGGGGCCTGCCGCATGGTGCGCGGGTCGACGAGCGGGCCGTCCAGGCCCGACTTGCCCGCCCGCCACGACGCCAGCCGCAGCAGGCCGACACCGATCCGGGCCGGCGGCTCGCCCGCCCGCCAGGCGCGGGACGCGGTCTCCACCAGCGCGCGGGCCAGGGTGGCCAGCAGCACGGGCTCGGACGGGTGCAGGCACACGTCGGCCGTGCGCAGCTCCACCGTCGGGTACGCCGCCGACAGCCGGGCGTCGAAGTACACCATGCCCGCGTCGCGCAGGACGCCCGTGCCGAGCATGTCCCGGACCTGCTCGTGGTAGCGGTCGGCGCTGCCGAAGACTTCCACCGGCCCGGCCGACGGCCACCGGTTCCACACGCGGCTGCGGTAGCTGCCGTAGCCGCTGTCCTGGCCCTGCCAGAAGGGGGAGTTCGCGCTCATGGCCGTCAGGACGGGCAGCCACGGGCGGATGCGGTCCAGTACGGCCACGCCCTCCTCGTCCGACTCCACCGACACGTGCACGTGGCAGCCGCAGGTCAGCTGCTCCTGCTCGGTCAGGCCGAACTGCTCGCCCACCCAGCGGTAGCGCTCCCCGGGGCTCCTCGACGGCTCCACCGGGAGGGGCGAGGTGGCGAGCGCGGCGACCGCGGCCCCCGCCTCGCCGGCGTGGCGCGCCGCCTCCGCCCGCCACCGGGTGATCTCCTCGGCGAGTTCGCCCATCTGCGTCACCGGCCGGGTCGCGAACTCGACTTGCTCGTTCTTGAGCTCCCGCTCGAAGACCTCCTCGCCGCCGGGCGCCTTGCGCGCCGCCTCCAGCACGGCGGCCGCGAGCGCGATCGGCTCACCGGTCCGCGGGCTGACGAGCAGCAGCTCCTCCTCCACACCCACACTGCGCACACCCGTCACCGGCGGCCTCCCGCATGCCGGCCGCCCTCACGCCTGGTGACGGTGAGGAGCACGGCCACCAGCATCGGCACAGTGAGCAGCACCACGTTTGCCATGACGAACCTTCCCTGTCGCTGAGCAGGATGCCTACTGTCTGGCCACTCTCCGCGATCACAAACCCCCGACCCGCCGAATGTGCGGCACGAGCCGCACCCCAGGCAAAACTTCCACCGCGGCCGCCTCGAAGCGGCGGGCCTGGCCGTCACCGTCCCGGACGCCGGCGGACGCGCCCTCGTCCACCAGGTGATCTACGAGGAACTCTGCCGCGGCATCATCCGCGAGGAATCCCGCGCCGCCTACCGGAAGGTCATCGAGGACCTCGTGGCCGCCGGCGCGGAAGGCATCATCCTGGGCTGCACGGAAATCGAACTCCTCATAGGCCGGGACGACAGCCCCGTCCCCCTTTTCCCCACGACCCGCCTCCACGCGGAAGCAGCGGTGACCGCGGCCCTGCCGGACCCCGGATGCGCCGGCCGCACTTCCTGACCGGATGGTGAGGCGTCGCGAGTCGGTGTGGGACGGGTGGCCCGTATGACGAGGGCTCCTGCGGGTGTGGCTCGGTAGGCGCCTGGGTTCTGCTTGACCTTGACACCGTGGCAAGGGCTTCACTGCGGGGCAGGAGGTGGTTCCCATGGCCACATCGGAAACCGATGCGCAGACCCCGCGCGCGCTGGCGGCGCTCGGGCATGACGACCCGTCCGTCCGGTTGCGGGCGGCGCTCGCGGTCGGTTCGGACCCCGACCCCGGCAGTGTCCGCCGGCTCACCGAGCGGTGTGCCGTCGAGCCCGAGTTCCCCGTGCGCGAGATGCTCACCTGGGCGCTCACGCGCCATTCGGCCTCGGTGACCGTACCCCTGCTGGTCGACGAGGTCCGCTCGGGGAGTGCGCAGGCGCGGAGCCAAGCGCTGCACACCCTCTCGAAGATCGGGGACCGGCGGGCCTGGCCGGTGATCACGCCCGCCCTGCTCGCCGACCCCGACGACGAGGTGGCCCGGAGCGCCTGGCGGGCCGCCGTGGTCCTCGTACCCGAAGGGGAGGAGCACGCCCTGGCCGTAGGGTTGGCCACGCAGCTCGGGCGCGGCGGACGGGAGACGCAGCTGAGCCTCAGCCGGGCGCTGGTCGCGCTCGGGGAGGCGATGCCGCCGGCCGTGGACGCCGCGACGCGGGATCCCGATCCCCGCGTACGCACGCACGCGCTGGCGACGGAGCGGCTGGGGCGCGACCCGGACGCCGGGTTCGAGTTCGCGGTCGAGGAGGCGAAACGCGTCACGGCCCTCGGCGGGGCCGGACCGGAGGGGCGGTAGGCAGTGTTGATCGGCGACGTCGCGCGGCGCTCCGGGGTCAGCGCCCGCATGCTCCGGCACTACGAATCGCTCGGCCTGGTGCGCCCCGAGGTGCGGACCTCCTCCGGCTACCGGGAGTACTCCGACGCGGACATCCGGCGCATCTTCCACATCGAGAGCCTGCGCTCCCTCGGGCTGTCGCTCCGCGACGTCGGCCGCGCGCTCGACGACCCCGGCTTCGCGCCCGCCGGGCTCGTCGAGACCCTCATCGGCCGGACCCGGGAGCGGATCGCGGCGGAGACCGAGCTGCTGACGCGGCTCCGCCGGATCGGCGCCGCGGAGCCCGCCGCCTGGGACGACGTCCTGCAGACGGTCGCCCTTCTCCAGGCGCTGGCGTCGCACAGCGCGGGGGCGCGGCAGCGCGCGGCCCTGTCCGCGGCCGCGGAGGCCCCCGTACCGGTGGAGGCGCTGGTCGAGGCCGCCCTCGGCGAGGCCGACCCGCACGTCGCCGGCGCCCTCCGGTGGGCCCTGGCGCAGGCCGGCGATGACGGGTCGGCGCTGCTCGGGGAGGGCCTGCGCTCGCCGGCGCCCGAGGTGCGCGAACGCGCCGTCCGCGCCCTCGCCGAGATCCCGGGTGCCGAGGCGACCGCACTGCTGGAAGAGGCCCTCACCGGCCCCGACCCCGACGTCCGCTGCCGCGCGGCCCTGGTGCTCGGGGCGCGCGGGGTGGCGGGGGCGGTGCCGGTGCTCGTCGCCATGGTCGTGGAGGACCGCAGCGACGCCGATGCGGCCGACGCGCTGGCCGCCCTCGCGAGGGATCCCGCGCTGGCAGACCGTATCGCCGCCCGCCTCGTCGACCGCCTCGGCGACCGGGCCACCCCGGTGCCCGCCCGCCGCCGCCTGACGCAGGCCCTCGCGGACATCCCGGGTGCCGCGGCCGCCCGCGCCCTCGCCGACCTCTCCGACGACAGGGACCGGGTCGTCGCCTCCACGGCGGCGTACGTGCTCGGGCTGCGCGGCGCAGGCCGGTAGGCGGCCGCCCCGCGGCGGCATGTCAGCGGCCGCGGACTGCTCCGGCCGGATCCGGTGGCCGGGCGCCGGTCCGCCACCGGCGGGCGTCCGTCGTCAGTCGCCCCCGCCGCCGCCCCCGCAGGACGAGCCGCAGGACGAGCCGCACGACGAGCCGCCTCCCGAGGAGCCGCCGCCCCACCCGCTCTTGCGCCGCTTCGAGCGCCCGCCAGGGCGCAGGGCCTGGAAGGCCACCACGACGATGACCACTGCGATGAACAGGACGACTTCCATCCTCTGGCCCCCCGTTTTCTCTCCGTACCGGTCGTGCCCCGACGATGCCCTGCGCGGCAGCCCGGCGAAGCCCGGTTTGAGCAAGTTCAGAGGTTCGGGCCGCACTCCGCAGGGACGGAGCCTGCGCAGCGGCCCGCCGCAGAGCGCCATCGCGGCGGCGGTGTCCGATGCCGACGCCGACGCCGCGGTGGGGGCCGCCCCGGGGCAGGGGCGGCCCCCACGTCCGTTCAGGCGTGCGCCGCGTACGCGGGCAGCACCACGTCGGCGATGAGCGCCTCGCGCTCCGCCAGGGGGATGAAGGCGCTCTCCAGCGCGTCGACGGTGACGGCGCGCAGGTCGTCGAGCGTCCAGCCGGCCTCGTCCACGAGCAGCGACATCTCACGGGTCATCGACGTACCGGACACGAGCCGGTTGTCGGTGTTGACGGTCACCCGGAAGCCGAGCCGCCGCAGTTCGGTGATCGGGTGGGTGGCGATCGACGTGGCGGCGCCGGTCTGGAGGTTGGAGGTGGGGCACATCTCCAGGGCGATCCGGCGGTCGCGTATCCAGGACGCCAGCCGTCCGGGCCGGCCGTCGACGATGTCGTCGGTGATGCGGACGCCGTGCCCGATGCGCTGTGCACCGCAGGTCTGCAGGGCCTGGTGGATGCTCGGCAGGCCGTGGGCCTCGCCGGCGTGGATGGTGAAGGGCACGCTCTCGGAGCGCAGGTGCGCGAACGCCTCCAGGTGGTCGGCCGGCGGGAAGCCGTCCTCGGCGCCGGCGATGTCGAAGCCGACGACGCCGGCGTCCCGGTAGGCCACGGCCAGGTCGGCGATCTCGCGGGTCCGGTCGAACATGCGCATGCCGCACAGCAGGGTGCCGACCCGGACGGGCGTGCCGTCCGCGGCGGCCTTGGCCATGCCGGTGGCGAGGCCTTCCTGGACCGCCTCGACGACCTCGTTCAGGGTGAGCCCGCCCCGCACCATCAGCTCGGGCGCGTAGCGCACCTCGCCGTAGACGACGCCGTCCGCGGCGAGGTCGAGGACGTACTCCTCGGCGGTGCGCAGCAGGCCCTCGCGGTGCTGCATCACGGCGAGGGTGTGCTCGAAGGTGCCGATGTACCGGACGAGGTCGCCGGAGCCGGCGGCCTCGACGTACCAGGCGGCGAGCTCGGCGGGGTCGGTGGTCGGCAGCCGGTGGCCGACGGACGCGGCGAGCTCGACCAGGGTCGCGGGGCGCAGGCCGCCGTCGAGGTGGTCGTGGAGCACGGCCTTGGGCAGCCGGGCGATGGTGTCGGTCGACAGGGGGGTGACGGTGCTGGTCATGCCTGTTTTCTCGGTGCGGCGACGGATCGCGGGGGGACGGGCGGGCCAGGAGGGCCGGGGCCCGTCCCGCAGGCCGCCGCACCCTCTCGACGCGGGTCAAGTTATACGTATTACGAACGCGGGGCAAGGGCCGTCCGCGAGGCGGCGCCGGGGCGGGGGAGGGCGGCGAGCCACCGGCCGATGGGCCGGAAGCTGCACGTCGGCGGCACGCGCGGCCCACCGCCGGCCGGAGCTCACGCGTCCCACCGGTCCCGCGCCGCCCGGCACCGCGCCTCGCCGCGTTGTCGGGCCGCCCGCGTACCCCAGTACGCGGGCGGCCCTCCGCCTTGCGGTGCACGGCACCGGACGACGCGGGCTCAACCGGCAAGCTCCGAAAGAGACGACCCAGGGTCTGTCCGGCCCGGCCGCACCGCCGCAGGGGCCGCCCGTCAGCGGCCGTCGATCAGGGCCTCCGCCAGCGCCGGCGAGAACGTGCCGGCCGGCGGGGATCCGGCCGGGCACTCGGCGGAGTTCCCGTCCGAGTCGCCCGGGTTCTTGATCCACAGCTGGTACTCGGCGCCGCCCGCGCTGCCGGCCCGCGAGGTCACGCCGAGCTTGCGCGCGGGCGGGTTGCAGAACCCGACGTGGCCGCTGGCCGGGTTGCCGGGCACGACGTACCCGCCGTTGCCGTTGCGGGCGGTGTCGACGACCCAGCGGCTCGTCACCCCGAAGTCGGCCTTCAACCGGGCCGCCAGGCGCTTGCCGTAGTCGTCGGCGACGGCCGTCGCGTCGAAGTTCGCCACGTTGACCGACACGCCGCGCGCCGCCGCCACGCCGGAGCGGTCGAGCAGGTAAGCCATCCTCTCCAGGCCTATGCCCTGCGTGCCGCTCAGGTCCGGCCCGAGCGTCCAGGTGGCGTTGCCGGCGTCCAGGTACGTCTGCACGAACCCGCCCTGCTCGCGCAGGCGCTGGGTTGCGTACCGGAGCATGTCGAAGCGCTGCTCGGCGGCGCCCTTCATGCACGCGTCGTCGGAGGACTGGGCCACCGCGTCCGGCTCCAGCACGACGATCGCCGGGCGGCCCGCGATGCCCTGCGCGAACTTGTCGATCCAGGCCTTGTACGCGGTCGGGGAGCCCGCGCCGCCGGAGGAGGCGCCGCCGCAGTCCCGGCCGGGGATGTTGTAGGCGACCAGCACCGGCACCCGGCCCTTCGCCGCCGCGGCGCCGACGTAGTCGGACACCTCCGTCTGGATGCCGGTCGCGGGGTTGCGGTCGGCGTCCCAGTCGCCGAACCACTTCGACGTGTTGTGGTCCGCGAGCGCTGTCTTGATCTTCGCGGCGCGCGGGTCGCCCGGGTTGCCCGCGACCCAGACCGCGGCGTTGTTGGCCGGGTCGGTGTAGAAGCCCTCGCGAGCCGTGGACGTGGTCAGCGAGACGTTGTCGAGGGTGATGTCCGTCCGGGCCGGCTGCCCGCCGATCTGGAGGTTGAGGGCCCCGGTCGTGGTGTCGATGCCGGAGGTGAACGTCCAGGTGAAGCGCTTGGAGGCCGTCGTCAGGTCGACGGTCCGGTCGAGTGCCGCCGTGTAGGGCGCGTCGCCGAGTTGCGCCGTCGCCCGCAGCTTCGCCGGCGCGGAGGCCTTGGCGTCGAAGGACAGCGTGTACGTGGCTCCCCGCCGCAGGCGTATGCCGTTCTGGCCGACGATGGCGTCCCACGGGTTCTGCGTGCCCCCGTTGACGGTCGCGACGAGGGCGCCGCCCGCGGAGGCGATGGACGCGCCGGCGGACCACCAGCCGGCGGTGCCGGCGGCGAACGTGCCGTTGGCCGCCAACTCGCCGTACAGCGGCTGCGGGTCGGCCGCCGAGGAGGACGGGGCGGTGGAGGCGAGGAGGGCGGCGGCCAGTGCGGGACTGGCGGCCGCCCGGAGCAGTCTGCGTGTCGTCGTCATGGTGGAACGGCCTCCTTCGGTTGCGGTGGCGGGCCGGCCTGGACGGCGCGGGGGCACAGCCGGGTCGGGTCCCCCCTCGTTCGCTTGCCCGGCAAGCAAACGGACCCGCACCCATGATCACGTGACGGCCGGCCCGGGCGCGACCCGGGTCCGTACCGCTGCTCCGTCAAAATCCCCGGCAAAAACCGGAGTTGGGGACCGGGCGATGTGGCGCAGCTCTCACGGCATTCACGCCGCCTGCGGCAACCCCGCCGCGCGCGGCGGCAACTGAGGGGCGACAGGCAGCAGTCCCGCACCCCTGGTCCCCGAAGGAACCCCACCCCATGCCCCTCTCCTCCGACCGTCGCTTCCCCCGCCCCCGCCTCCGCCGCCTCGCCCTCGCGGCCGCGGGCCTCCCCACCGCCGCCGGCCTCGGCGTGCTCCCGTTCGCCGCCCGCGCGGACGCAGGCACCCCCGACCTCGCGCGCACCGCCCTCGCAGCCCGCGACGGCTGGGCGTCGAGCGGCTCGGGCACCACCGGCGGGCAGGCCGCCGACGCCGCGCACGACACGACCGTCACCACACGGGCCGAACTGGCCAAGGCGCTCCGCGCCGGCCCCTCCGGCGCCCCGCGGATCATCCGGATCAAGGGCCGGATCGACGCCCATACCGACGACCGGGGCCGCCGCCTCGGCTGCGCCGACTACGCGAAGGGCACCGGCCAGTACAACCACGCCCAGGGCCCGAGGGCCTCGGCCGCCGACACGTACACGGCGACGGCCGCCACCGCCGAGGGGCGGCGGCACAAGGTCACCGGACCGTTCCGCGCGCCGCCGCCCGGGGCGGCGCCGACGGGCTGACGCCCTACCCGGCGCGTCAGCCCTCGCCCAGCCGCACGGCGAGCGCGGCGACGTCGTCGTCGAGGCGGCCCCGGCTGTAGCGCAGCAGGTCGCCGTGCAGGGCCGTGAGCAGCTCGCGGGGCGGAGTCTGGGGCTGCCGGCGCATCCAGGCCGCCAGCGGGAAGAACTCGCCGTCGCGGGAGCGGGCCTCGGCGATCCCGTCGGTGTAGAGGAGCAGCAGGTCGCCGGGGGCGAAGTCGTAGGTGTCCACGGTGTAGTGCTCGCCGATCAGCTCCGCCAGGCTGAGCAGCGGCGACGGCGAGGCGGGCTCCAGGACGCGCAGCTCCCTCCGGTTCAGGATCAGCGGCGGCGGGTGCCCGCAGTTCAGGATGCGGATGAGCCGCCCCTCGTGCGGGATCTCGGCGAGGAGTGCGGTGGCGAAGCGCTCCATCGGCCCGTCCGGGGGGAAGGCGGCGTTGTAGCGGGCGCTGCTGGCGTCCAGCCTGCGGGCGACATCGGCCAGGTCGCGCTCGCCGTACGCGGCCTCCCGGAAGGCGTTGACGATGGCCGCGGCCGCCCCCACCGCCGGCAGGCCCTTGCCGCGGACGTCCCCGATCAGCAGCCGCACCCCGTACGGGGTGTCCACCACCTCGTAGAAGTCGCCGCCGATGCTGGCCTCCGCGGCGGCCGCCAGGTACAGCGACTCGATCTCCACGTTCCCGAAGCGGCGCGGCAGGGGGCTCAGCACCACCTGCTGCGCCGCGTCGGCCACGAGGCGCACCTGGAAGAGGGTGCGCTCCCGCTGGAGCCGGGCGTGGCTCCCGTACGCGGCGGCCACGGTGACCGCGATGATCCCCGCGGCCGTCCACCAGGTGCCCAGGTCGGGGAAGACGAAGCCGAGGCCGATCATCAGGAGGAGGCAGACCGTCCCGAGCAGGACGGTGGGCAGGACGGGCCACATGGCGGCGGCGAGGGCCGGGGCCGCCGGCAGGAGGCGGCTGAAGGCCATCTCCGGAGGCGTGGCGTAGGCCAGGCTGGCGATGACGACGGTCAGGATGACCGGCGACAGCCGCACAAGCCTTCCCGGGCCGGGGCGCCGACGGGGCTGCGGCCGTCCGGTCTCGATCACATCTAACAGAGTATCCACGCAAAGAGGACAAAGCGCCCCGGGCGGGCCCGCGCAACCCTCCTCGAATCGAACGCATGAGTGGAACCGTGGGGCCCGCCGAGTGCGGGGGCGCTGTCGGTGGCGGCCGCTACGCTCACCCGCCGTGGAACTCGAATCACAGATATCCCGCCTGGCCGGGCTCGGCCTGCCGCTCGCAGCCGGCCTCACCGTCGACGACCTGCTCCACTCCCTCCCGCGCGAACTGTTCGAACGCCGCCCGTACGAGCTGCTGCTCTCGGTGCTCGGCGCCGAGGTCGAGCGCGAGCCCTGGGGCCGCCCGTTCTGCGACCGGGCGTGGAGCTTCGACACCGAGTGCGTGCACGGCCCCGGCGCGTACGTCCGCATCGCCCGCGAGCTGTGCCGGACCGCCGGCCGTCCCGAGGCCTTCACGGATCTCCGCGACCATGTCGATCCCGGCGCGCGGGAGGCCTGGGTGGAGTACACCGTCGGCGGGCGCCGGCAGCGGTGGACCGCTGAGGTGAGCGACGACTGGGCGGACACCATGGTCGCCGGCTACCTGATGGACGACCTGGAGCGGGGCGGCGGCGACGGCCGCCGCTTCTGGACGCGCGGCACCGGCCAGACCATGCCGCTCTACTGGCTCCGCCCCGAGGACGCCCGCGCCGTCAGCGCCCTGCTCGCCCCCGGGCAGCCCCTGGTCCCCGTCCTCGGCCATTGAGGGGCGGGGGAGGACCCCCGCCCCTCCTTCGCCGTCAGTGCCGACCTCGGAGCCGGCCGAGGAGCCTGCGCGCCTGCTCCTGCTTGCGCGGGTCCGCGGCGGCCCGCCGCACCGACGCGATCGCCCGCTGTCCCTGGGGGCTGCGGCTGAACACCTTGAGCCTGGCGAGTAGTCCGGACACGGTTCCCTCCCGGTGTTGCCCGTCGTATCGACGGCCGTGTGCCCCCGCCCGGACCGCCCAAACGACGGCGCCCGACCGCCCGCGTCCGCCCCCAGGAGCAGCCCCTGCCGCCGAACGCGCAGGCAATTGCCGCAGCCGCCCCGGGAAATTTGCATTCCCCGCGGAAACCCCAAACCGCTGGTGACCAGCGGAAACACCCGCGGAACAACTCCGCTCGCGGAGCGGAATCTGGAGTATGGATGGAGTGCGGCTTTAATTGCGGCGGAATGTGAAAAATGCATCTGTGCAAGGTCCTTGGAGGCCCGTAACGTATTTCCCGTAAGCACGACCGAACGGAAAACAGGAGGAAAAACCATGATCTCCACCGTCAAGGCGAGCGCCGTCACCGCCGTCGTCCACAACCGCGCCGTGGTCCACAACCGGGCCGTCGTCCACAACCGCGCGGTCGTGCACAACCGCACGGTGGCCAAGTGAAGCTGACCGCCTAAGGTCCTTCTCCCACGGTCCCGGGTATTCGCCCCCGGGGCCGTGGCCCTTTGTATCGGAACTCGTTTCATGGGGGCAGTAATGCCGGCGGACGACACCGCTTGGGAACTCGTGGACGCCGAGGTGTACGACCTCGAGCAGGATATGTGCTTTCTTGCCACACCGAACGGCGGACAGTTCCGGATTTCCGCCCCGCCTGACGAGTTCCGCGCCTGGCTGGCGCGCTGCGACGGCACCAGGACCCGAGCCGAGCTGCTCGCCGGAATGCCCCCCGACTACGCCGAGGTCGTGGACGTCCTCACGGCCGACGGCTGCCTGCGCCCTGCCCGGGCCGACCGCGACGCCGACCGGTCCGCACGCATCGCGCGCACCACCGTGCTCCTCACCGGCGCGCCCGACCTCACCGCCCCCCTCGCCCACGCGCTCGCCCCCACCGGATACCGGCACGTCGGGCCGGCCCCCGAAGACCTCTCCGCGATCGGCACCGCCGGCGCCGCCGACCTCGCCGACACCGTGCTCGTCGCCGCCTTCCCCCACCCCGCGTACGCCGAACTCGGCCGTCTCGACGAGCTGTGCGCCCGGCTCGGCCTGCGCTGGCTGCCGCTGCGCCACGAGTGCGGCCGGGCCGTCCTCGGCCCCGCCGTCACCCCGGGTGCCTCGGCCGACTTCACCGACGTACTGGAGCGCCGGCTCAGCGCGGCGGCCGACCCGCGGGTCCCCGAGGCCATGCGGGCGGCGCCGCCGCCGGAGAACCGCCGGCTCCGCGACGCCGACGTGCGCTGGACCGCGTCCCAGCTCGCCGTGAGCCTGGAGCGCTGGATCACCGGCGAGGCCGCCGTCGACGAGGTCGAGCTCGATCCGCGCCGCCTCACCCGCCTCGAACGCACCATCCTGCCCGTACCGACCAGGCCGCGGCCCGTGGTCCGCGGCAACCCCGACGCCGACCTGCTCCTCGACGACCAGGTCGGCGTGGTGACCGGAGTCCAGGAGCTGGCCCCGCTCCCCGGCATGCCCGCGCAGCTGCGGGTCTGCGCGGTCGACGTCGCCGACATGCGGCGCGTCGCCGACTGGCCCAACGACCGGCAGGCGTTCGGCACCTCCTGGTCCGACTTCGACGCCGCCCGCCGCAGCGCCGTCGGCGAGGCGGTCGAACGCTACTGCGGCAGCCGGCTCCCCGAGGACCGCCTCCGCTTCGGCAGCCACGACCGCCTGCGCCGCGCCGGGGTCCCCGTACTCGACCCGCGCCGCCTGCACCTCTACTCGCAGCGGCAGTACCGAAGCGACGGCTTCCCCTTCGCCCCGCTGACCACCGACGCCGAGTGCTCCTGGGTCGAGGGCCGCTCCTGGACGACCGGCGAACCGGTGTGGGTGCCCGCCTTCCTCGTCGCCCACGGCGAGCACGACCCGGTCCCGTACTCCGACCCGCTGGTCGCCGGCGTGGCCTGCGGCACCAGCGAGGAGCACGCCGTCACCTCCGGGCTCGAAGAGGTCATCGAGCGGGACACGACCATGCTGTGGTGGGCCAACGCCGCCCGCCTGCCCCGACTGCCGATGACGGACCGGCTCCGCGCCCTCACCGCGGACAGCGCCGACGCCTACGACACCACCCTGATCCCCCTGGCCAACGAGTTCGGCGTCCCCGTCCTCGCCGCGGTCGTCCGCGACCGCGCCACCGGCTGGCTGGCCATCGGCTTCGCGACCCGCACCGACCCGCACGAAGCGGCGGAGAAGGCACTCGCCGAGGGGTTCACCCTGCACCACACCTGCCGCTTCCTCGACGACGAGAAGGCCCTCGGGGACGGCGCGGCGGAGCTGCCGCACCTCGGCAACCTCAAGCCGTACCGCGCCGACCGCCGCTACCTCGACTCCTACCGCCCCGACTTCGCGGACGTCCGCGACCTGCTGTGCCAGCAGCAGCTCCACCTCGACCCGCGGGCCGGCGAACACGTCGCGCCGTGGCTGCAGGACCTCCCCGTCCGCCCCTGGCACGGGCTGCCCGCACTCGGCGAGCGGCGCCTCGCCGCCTACCGCGAACGCGTCGAGGCCCGCGGCTTCGAGGTGATCAGCGTCGACCTGACGACCTGTGACGCCGAAGCGGCCGGGTTCTCCGCCGCCCACACGATCGTGCCCGGCCTCGTGTCGAACTTCCCCGCCGGCATGCCCATGTGGGGCGACGGCAGGATCGGCCGCGCCGGCGTCCGCCTGGGCTGGCGGCCGCAGCCGCTCGCCGAGAACGAGTACAACGTCTTCCCCCTACCCCACGCGTGAGGGACACGATGGCTGTCACCGACACATTCGGCCTGCCCAACACCAAGGGCCGCAGGCCCCTGATCGTCGCGCAGATCGTCGACGCACTGGGCACCGGCCTCTTCCTGCCCTTCGCGGTCGTCTACTTCCACGCCGCCAAGGGCATCCCCCTGACCACGGTCGGCCTGATGCTGTCCACCGGCGCCCTGCTCTCCCTGCCCGCGGGCCCGCTGGGAGGCAGGCTGATCGACCGGATCGGGCCGCGGCGCGTCCTCGTCTCGGCCAACCTGATCCGCGTCCTCACCTTCACCGCCTACGTGTTCACGGACACCCCCTGGCAGCTCGTCATCCTCGTGACGGCCACCATGTGGGGCGACAGCCTCTTCCGGCCCTCCGTCTTCGCCCTCGTCGCGCAGGTGGCCGACGACGGGCACCGGGCCCGCTGGTACGCGATGGACCGCTCTCTGCGCAACGCCGGGATCGGCGCGGGCGGCCTCATCGGCAGCACGTTCGTCGGCTGGGGCGGCGACTCCGGCTACACCGCCGTCGTCGTCCTGAACGCCCTGTCGTTCCTCCTCGCGGCCGGCCTCGTCGCGACCTGGCGGCGCGGCGCCCTCCCGCGCCCCGCCGCCACCGCGCCCGCCGACGGCCCGCGCGAGCCAGAGCCGCGCGCCGGCTACCGGGAGGTCCTCGCCGACCGGCCGTTCCTCGCCGTCCTCGCCACCACCTGGGTGTTCGCCCTGTGCGACCTCGCGCTGACCCTGCTGCTGAGCGCGTACGTCATCGAGGGGCGCGGGCTCCCGGAGTGGCAGCCCGGCATGCTGTTCGCGATCAACACCGTCATGGTGGTGCTCGGCCAGACCGCCCTGGCCAAGGCCGTGGAGAAATACCGGCGGCCCGCGGTCCTCCAGACGGCGGCCCTCCTGTGGATGGCGTCCTTCGTGGTGATCGCGGCCGTGCCCGGCGGCCACACGAGCATCGCCTTCTGCGGGCTCGTCCTCGGCATGATCATCTTCACGGTCGCCGAGCTGCTCCAGGCCCCCACCACCAGCGCCCTGATCGTGGGCATGGCCGCGGGGCACCTCCGCGGCCGCTACCTGGGCATGGAGGAACTCATGTGGAGCCTCGCCAAGGTGCTGGCACCGACCGTGTTCACCGGGCTCCTGGCCTTCGGGGCCGCCCTGCCGTGGCTCATGCTGTGCGTCTTCTGCCTCGTCGCGATCGTCCTGCTCCAGCGGCTGAACCGGGTGCTGCCCGCGCACGTCCAGCGGGAGACCGCCCATGTCTGAGCCCGGCTCCGCACTCCTCCACGTCGGGGAGTTCCGCGAGGTCTACCACCGGGTCTACCGCGAGCCGCCCTACCACGAGCACGCGGCGGACGCGGACGGCTTCGCCCGGCAGCTCGCCGAGCACGCCGCGCTGCCCGGCTTCGCCGTCGCCACCGTCCGCAACGGCGCGGCCCTGGCCGGGTTCGCGTACGGGGTCCGCCGCGAGGCCGGCTGGTGGCACCCCCGGGCGACCGGCCCGGCACCCCGGTGGCTGCGCCGCGCACCGCTGTTCTACGTGTACGAACTCGCGGTCGTGAAGGAGGCCCGCGGCCGCGGACACGGGCGCGGACTCCTCGACCGGCTGCTGGCCGCCCGCACCGAGCCGTACGCCGTCCTCGCCGCGTCCGGGAAGGCGCCGGCGCGCGACATGTACCGGCGGTGGGGCTGGACCGCGGCGGGCGCGCTCACGGGCCCGCCACACGGGGTGGACCTGCTGGCCCTGCCGCTGGCGCCTCCACAGCACCGCGCCGACCGACCGGGGGAGACCGCATGAACACCGACGTGCTGGTCCACGACGACCTCGCCCTGTCCCGCGCCGCGCTCACCGCCCTCCTGGACGGCTTCCCCGGCCTCACCGTCGTCGGAACCGCCGACAGCGCGCACGCCGCCCTGGAGTTCGCCGAACTCCACCGGCCCGACGTCGTCCTCATCAGCTTCGGCGGCCGGGACGAGGAGACCGTCGAGGCCGCCGAGAAGATCGCCGTCCTCCCCGGGAGCCGCACCCTGCTGCTCGCCACCGCCTGCCCCCGGCCCGTCGTCCGCAGGGCCCTCGCCAGGGGCATCGGCGGAATGGTCCGGCGCAGCGACCCGCCCGAACACCTCGCCGAGGCCGTCCGCCGCGTACACCGCGGCGAGCGGGTCTTCGACGCCGGGCTCGCGGGGGCCGCCGCCGCGGACGGGGACTGCCCGCTCACCCGCCGGCAGCTGGCCGTCCTCGAACTCCTCCACCGCGGGGACCCCGTTCCGCAGATCGCCGCCCGGCTATCCCTGTCCGAAGGCACCGCCCGCAACTACGTCTCCGCCGTCGTGTCGGCCATGGGCGCCCGCAACCGCATCGACGCGCTGCGCATGGCCCGCGAACGGGAGTGGATCTGAACCCAGGCCGCCCGCCGGCTCCCCCCCCCGCCGCTCCGCACACCGCCCCGCCCGCCCGACGGCCCCCGCCCCCGCCGACGCACGCACCCGTACAAGGACGGCCCGCATGCCCCACTCCACCGCCCCCCGCGGCGGCACGCTGCCCCGCGACGTCGCCGACGCCCACGTCGACGCCTTCGTCGCCCTCGACCCGATCGCCGCCACCTTCCTCGGCGTCGCCGCCGGATCCGACCGGCTCCCCGACCTCTCGCCCGACGGCCGGGACGCCGTCGCCGACCTGGCCCGCACCACCCTGCGGCAGCTCGCCGAAGCCGAGCAGGCACCCGGCGCCGACACCGCCGCCGAACGCCGCTGCGCCCGCCTGCTCCGCGAACGGCTCACCGCCGAACTCGCCGTGCACGAGGCGGGCGAGCACCTCCGCACGGTCGGCAACCTCGGCTCGCCGCTGCACGAGGTCCGCGACGTGTTCACCCTCACCCCCCAGGACACCGCCGAGGACTGGGCGGCCATCGGGCGGCGGCTCCACGCCGTCCCGGACGCCCTCGCCGGCTACCGCGCCTCCCTGCACACCGGCCTGGCCCGCGGGCTGACCGCGGGGCCGCGGCAGACCGCCGCCGTCATCGGCCAGCTGACCGAGTGGACCGGCACGGACCGCAGCTGGTTCCAGGAGTTCACCGATCCCTGCCCCGAACCGCTGCGGAACGAACTCGCCGGCGCCGCCGCGGCCGCCACCGGGGCCCTCGCGGAGCTGCGCGACTGGCTCCGCGACACCTACGCGCCGGCCGTCGCGGACGCGCCGGACACGGCCGGCAGGGAGCGCTACGTCCGCCTCGCCCGCCACCACAACGGCACCGACCTCGACCTGGACGAGGCCTACGCCTACGGCTGGGCCGAGTTCCACCGGCTGCACGCCGAGATGCGCACCGAGGCCGGACGCGTCCTGCCCGGCGCGACCGACCCCTGGGAGGCGCTGGCCTGGTGCGACCGGCACGGCGACGCCGTCGAAGGCGTCGAGGAGACCCGGCAGTGGCTCCAGACGCTGATGGACGACACCATCGACCTCCTCGACGGCACCCACTTCGAACTGGCCCCGCGCGTCCGCAAGGTCGAGTCGCACATCGCCCCGCGGGGGAGCGCCGCCGCCCCCTACTACACCGAGCCCTCCCTGGACTTCTCCCGGCCCGGGCGCACCTGGCTGCCGACCATGGGCCAGACCCGCTTCCCCGTCTACGACCTGGTCACCACCTGGTACCACGAGGGCGTACCCGGCCACCACCTCCAGCTCGCCCAGTGGGCGCACGTCGCCGACGACCTCTCCCGCTACCAGACCACCCTCGGCCTGGTCGGCGCCAACGCCGAGGGCTGGGCGCTGTACGCGGAGCGCCTGATGGACGAACTGGGCTTCCTGACGGACCCGCAGCGCCGGCTGGGCTACCTGGACGCGCAGATGATGCGGGCCGTCCGCGTCGTCATCGACATCGGGATGCACCTGGAACTGGAGATCCCGAAGGACTCGCCCTTCCACCCCGGCGAACGCTGGACGCCCGCCCTGGCCCAGGAGTTCCTCGGCCGGCACACCAGCCGCCCCGCGGACTACGTCGAGAGCGAGATCACCCGCTACCTGGGCATGCCGGGCCAGGCCATCGGCTACAAGCTGGGCGAGCGGGTCTGGCTGGCCGGCCGGGAGGCCGCCCGGGCCCGGCACGGCGCGGACTTCGACCTCAAGGCCTGGCACATGGCCGCCCTGTCGCAGGGCTCGCTCGGCCTGGACGACCTCCTCGGCGAACTCTCCTCCCTCTGAGGCCACGTTCCTACGCCGCCCCCGTACGCGGTGTCAGCGGGCGTACCGAGAGCCGATGAAGGCGAGTACCGTGCCGGCGCCGTCCTCCGCCGCCATGCGGCGGGCGAGGGCGGCGGCCCGGCGGCGGTGGGCGGGCTCGGACAGGCAGGCGCCGATCGCGGCGCCGAGCGCCTCGGCCGTGAGGTCCCGGAACGGCAGGGGCCGGGTGGCGACCCCCAGCCGGTGCAGCCGCGCCGCCCAGAACGGCTGGTCGGCCATGACGGGCACCGGCACCGCCGGCACCCCGGCCCGCAGCCCGGCGGCGGCGGTGCCGGCCCCGGCGTGGTGGACGACCGCCGCGGTGCGGGGGAGCAGCCAGTCGTGCGGGACGTCGCCGACGGCCATGACCCCGTCCCCGCGGCCGTCCAGACCGGCCCACCCGGCCTGGACCACCGCCCGCACCCCCGCCCGCCGCACCGCCGCGGCCACCAGGGCGCTGAGCCGTTCCCCCTGCCCGGCCGCCATGCTGCCGAACCCGACGAACACGGGCGGCGGTCCGTCCCGGAGGAAACCGGCCAGGTCGGCCGGGGCCGCCGGCCGCCCGGCCGCGCCGGCCACCGGCACCCCGAGACCCCGGCCCCGCAGGGCCAGTCGTCGGGGCGGGGCACCACGAGCGGGCTGAAGCCGTGGAACACCGGCCGGAGGCCGTCCGGCTGCGCGGGCGCCCCGGCCGGCAGCCCGAGCCGCCCGCGCAGCCGGGCCGCGGCTCCGGCGAAGACGCCTGCCGCGCGCGCCACCACGTCCCGGCCCGCGGCGAGGTTCCCGTCGGGCCCCAGGCCCTCCCCGGGCCCCACCGGCGGCAGCGGGAACCGCCGGGTGGCGAACGCCGGGGTGAGGTAGGTGCCGATGACGGGGACGCCGAGCGCCTCCCCGGCCGCCAGGCTCAGCGGAGCCGGGCCGAAAGCGGTGAGCAGGAGGTCCGCGCCGCCCTCCACCGCATCCGCCACCCCGTCGGCGAGCCCCTCCGCGTACGCCCTCGTCAGCGCCCGCGCCTCCTCCCGGGACGCCGCCCGCGACCAGTCCCGCACCAGCCCCTCCGGGTCCCCCGGCAGGGGCCGGCACTCCAGACCGCACCCTGTGACGAGCGCCGCCAACGACGGGTGCGCGGCGACGGCGACTTCGTGGCCGGCGTCGAGCAGGCGCCTCCCCAGCCCCGTGAACGGGGCGACGTCCCCCCGCGACCCGGCCGTGACGATCAGAATCCGCATGCACCGATCATCACCGACGGCCCCGGAGCATCCCGGTGCCCCGCGCCATCGATGTCCGGGCCGCACGCCCCGTCCGGGCCGCACGCCCCGTCCGGGCCGCACGCCCCGTCCGGGCCGCACGCCCGCGCCGCCGCGGCGGCCCCGGACGGCTTGGTCCCCCTGCGGGGTGAAGCCGCCGACCGGACC
This sequence comes from Streptomyces sp. NPDC031121, assembly GCF_055570615.1. Taxonomy (NCBI): domain Bacteria; kingdom Bacillati; phylum Actinomycetota; class Actinomycetes; order Kitasatosporales; family Streptomycetaceae; genus Streptomyces; species Streptomyces sp. NPDC031121. The sequence continues at coordinate 55,630 of NZ_JBVIGV010000013.1, read as the reverse complement.
CCGGGAGGCCGTTCACCCGGGAGGGTGAGGGAAGGGGCGGATGTCCGGCCGGTCGTGGGGTAGGCGCACGCGGAGAACATCACCGACAGGCGGAGGAAGGCGGGCGACGCAATGAGTTCCGTTGGACGCAGTCCAGGCCAGGACGAGTCGGTGGCCGCGCTCGTCACACGGGCATCCCAGCAGCTCTCGGAGCTCGTCCGGGAGGAGATGCAGCTGGCGCGCGCCGAGATGACCAGCAAGGGAAAACGCTACGGAGTGGGCGGCGGCCTGCTCGGCGGCGCCGGCCTCGTCGGCGTCCTCGCCGCCCAGGCCCTGGTGGCCGCCGCCATAGCGGCGCTGGCCCTCGTCCTGCCGGTATGGGCGGCGGCCCTCATCGTCGCCGCCCTGCTCGCGGCGGTCGCGGCCGGGCTGGCCCTGGCCGGCAGGCGGCAGGTCGCCAAGGCCGGCGCCCCCGCTCCTGAGCGGACCATCGACAGCATCAAGGCCGACGTGGCCGAGATCAGGGAGAAGGCACACCGATGAGCGAGCAGCCCCAGAGCGGCGAATCCGCACCCGACCCCGAGCAGCTGCGCGAGCAGGCCGAGCACACCCGGGAGGAACTCGGCGTGACCGTGGAGGCGCTGGCGGCGAAGGCCGACGTGAAGGCGCAGGCCAAGGAGAAGGCGGCCGAGATCAAGGAGCAGGCGGCTGCGAAGGCCGCACTCGCGTCCGACCAGCTGCGGGAGAAAGCGGCGCACGCCGCCGAGCTGGTCAGGGACAAGACCCCCGAGCCCGTCCGCGACAAGGCGGCCCACGCCGCCGCACACCTGCGCGACGGAGCCGCCCGGGCCGGTCACCTTGCCGCCGAGAAGACCCCCGACCCGCTCCGCGAGAAGGCCGGCACGGCCGCGACCATGGCACGGGCCAACCGGACGCCGCTGATCGCCGCCGGTGCGGTGGCAGTGGCGCTCCTCCTCATCCTGCGCCACAGCCACAGCCACAGCCACAGCCACAGGCGAGGGTGCCGGAGGTGATCCCGCCGGCCCGGCCCCGGCTGGTGCTGTGACCGGCGGACCTTCCCGGTCACAGCACCACGCCTCCCCCAGGCGGCGATGCGGGCCAGCACAGCTGCGAGGTGCCGCACCGCGTCCTCGGCGTCCGCGAGCTGCTCCTGCGCGGGCTGTACGGTGTCGGAGTCGGGACCGTCGCCCGGCGGCAGCGTCCGCCGGTGCAGGACCGGTGTGAGCGCCTCGATGCACGAGGCGAGGAACCAGGCGAGGCGGCCGTGCTTGCGGGCCAGGGCGATCGCCGGAGCGGCCAGCGCCTCGCGCGGGTGCGCCAGCCGTTAGATGTCCGGGAACGGGTGGTCGGCGGCGGCCGCACCGCCGGCCGACGGCTTCATCCAGGCCGGAGGCCGTCCCGCGCGCCAGAGCCCGGTCGGTCGGCGTGAGGTCCCCCACGCCCCGTCCTGAAGCTGCTGCTCCGCTTCCGTGGTCGGCGCTGCCACCGCCGACTGCACGCCCATGGCCCCAAGACAACCGCGCGGCTGCGGCCCCCCAGCCGCTCCCACACGGTGCTCTCGCCCAAGGACAGCGAGAGGTCGGACGCCGGGCCGGGTGGGCTGCTCACACGGAACCCGTGGAAGGAGAGGACCGCGCCCCGATCGGCCACGTGCCGTCGCGCGATCAGCGGCCCGGACGTGCGCCGCCGCACCGGAACTCCTTTTCCGGGGCGGGACTTTCCCCCGCCAGCGCAGGGTCCGCGCACCATTCCCACCCGTCGGCGCGCCCGGGCACCACCCGCCTCCGGCAAGGCGTCCGCCCTGCCGCCTGCGGCGCCGGGCTGCATCGTAGGGGGACCCGCGATGTGACATGCTCGTTCCATGACTGACCACGTGCAGCCGTCGCGGCCCGGGTCCGACGGCGCCGCCACCGCTGCTGCGGACGGCGGGTCGGTCTACTCCCCGCACCGCTTCGCGGCCCGCAGGCCCCCGGAACCCGTCGGCGAGCCGGCCGGAGCCCTGCCGGTGCCCGCGGTGCAGTCGGTGCTGGACGGCCTTCCCGGCTCGGTGACCTTCCTCCTGCCGGTGTTCGGCGCCGACGGCACGGTGACCGACTTCCGCATCGCCGCGGCCTCGCCCGAGGCGATCGACATCGGCGCCCGCCGGGGCAAGGAGCTGATCGGGCTGAGCGTGGCGGCCACCTACCCGACCGTGGTCGGATCCGCGCTGTGGGAGGGCTACGTGCGGGCCCTGCGGACCGGCGTCCGCTACGAAGGGGAGCCGTTCGAGTACGAGGAGGTCCTGGCGGGCATCCCCCGGCTCTCCCGGTTCGCCGTGCGCGCCTCGGCCTCCCAGGGCGGACTGATCGTCTCCTGGGTGCGGCTCGACAGCGGCGAACGGGAGCAGCGGCGCCTGGCGGTGATGCAGCGCCTCGGCGGCATGGGATGGGCGGACTGGGACCTCGTCCGCCACACCGCCACCTGGTCGGACGAGGCCTGCACGATCTTCGGCCGCGACCGGTCCGCGGGCCCGATGGCCCTGGAGGAGCTGCCCGCGTACGCCGTCCCCGAAGACCTCCCGGAACTCAGCGCGGTCGTCGAGGGGCTTCTGGGCAGCGGCCGGCCCGTCGACCACACCTTCCGCGCCACCACCGGCGGGGAGGTCCGGCACGTGCGGATCGTCGCGGAAGCGGAGGCGGACGTACAGGGCCGCCCGGTCGAGGTGCACGGCTTCTTCCAGGACCTCACCGCCGCCAAACGGGCCCAGGCGCAGCTCCTCCAGAGCCAGCAGGCCGCCCTCGCCCACCGCAGCCAGCTGAACGCCGAGCGCGACGTCGCGCAACGCCTCCAGCACGCCCTGCTGCCCCTGACCCACCAGTCCCTGAGCCTGGCCGGCCTGACCGTGGACGTGGCCTACCACCCGCTCCAGGAGGGCCTCGACGTCGGCGGCGACTGGTACAGCGCCATCAAACTGCCCGACGGCAGCGCCCTCCTCGTCATCGGGGACGTCGCCGGCCACGGGTTGGACGCCGTGGCCACCATGGCCCAGCTCCGCTTCACCGCCAAGGGCATGGCCATCACCGGGATGCCCCTGCCCGCGATCCTGACCAGGCTCAACACGCTGCTGCTGCACACCGCCGAGCGCAGCTTCAGCACCGCCACCATGATCATGGCCCACTACGAGCCCGCCACCTCGAAGCTCACCTGGGTGCAGGCCGGCCACCCGCCGCCGCTGCTCATGCGCCGCGGCAGTGCCCAGTACCTCGCCGCACCCCACGGCATCCTGCTGGGCGCTGTGCCCGACCCCCGCTACGAAGCCGCGAGCATGCACCTTCGGCCCGGCGACCAGCTCCTGCTCTACACCGACGGCCTGATCGAGAAGCCCCGGGAGGACCTGGACACCAGCCTGGCCCGCCTCGCCCGCGCCGCCGTGCACAGCGCCGGCGACACCGGGGTCCTCGACGGCATCCTGGACGCCCTCGTGGACCCCGTGGCCCGCCGCGACGACGTCTGCGCCCTCCACGTCAGACTCCACAGCCCCTGACCGGTAAACCCGCCTTGCGATGCCCCGCAGCCGACACCGCGGCCCGGCAGACCATCCCGGCCGCGGCACTAGAATTCCGGGAATGGGTACGACAACCAGTGACATCGAGAAGGCGGCCGGGGTGCTGCGCGCCGGAGGGCTCGTCGCCCTCCCCACGGAGACCGTCTACGGCCTGGGCGCCAACGCCGAGGACCCCGCCGCCGTGGCGCGCATCTTCCAGGTCAAGGGACGTCCGCCCTCCCACCCCCTGATCGTGCACATCGGCGGCGCCGAGCAGCTCGACAGCTGGGTGCAGGACGTGCCCCCGACGGCCCGCCTGCTGGCCGGGCACTTCTGGCCGGGGCCGCTCACGCTGGTCCTGCGGCGCGGTCCCCGCGTGCCCCTCGAAGCGACCGGCGGCCTGGAGACGGTGGCCGTGCGCGTCCCCGACCACCCCGTCGCCCTGGAGCTGCTCGCCGCCTTCGGCGGCGGCGTCACCGCCCCGTCCGCGAACCGCTTCGGCTCCGTCAGCCCGACCACCGCGGACCACGTCCGCACGGAACTCGGAGACGCGGTCGACTTCGTACTGGACGGCGGCTCCTGCGAGGTCGGCGTCGAGTCGACCATCGTCGACGTCACCGGCGACGTCCCGAGCATCCTCCGCCCGGGCGGCGTGACGCGCGAGGACCTCGAAGCGGCGCTGGGCCGACCGCTCGCCGTCCCCGCCGCGAGCACCGTCCGCGTACCGGGCCAGCACCCCTCGCACTACGCCCCCCGAGCCCGCGTCGTCCTCGTCGATCCCGCAGAGGTCGCCTCCGAAGCCGCGCTGGCGCAGGACGCCGGGCACCGGGTCGGCGTCTTCCTCCCCGCCGCCCTCGCCGGCACGCCCGTCAAGGCGCACGCCGTGGTCGCCGTGCCCGCCTCCCTGGACGCGTACGCGCGCGGACTGTACGGGTTCCTGCGCGAGCTGGACGAGCAGGGCTGCGACCTGATCGTCGCCTCCCTGCCCGCGGAGCAGGACCTCGGCCTTGCGATCGCCAACCGGCTGCGGCGCGCCGCGGGGCCCCGGACCACGGTGTGAGCACCATCCCGCGCCCCCGGACGGTCAGCGGCCGGACCCGGGGGCGGCGGGGGACCCGCCTCCTCCGAGGCAGCGGCGGGCCGCGTCCAGGCTGTCGGCGACGGTGAACAGGTCGGCGCTGCCGGTCAGGTCGAGGAGCACCCGGAGGGCGCGCGGCAGCGGGCCGGCCAGGACCAGGTCATGCCGGAGGCGTGCGGTGAGCAGCACGTCGAGGAGGGCGGATCCGACGAAGGTGATGCCGGTGCAGTCGATGACCGTGTGGCGGGCGGTGGGGGTCTGCGCCACGGCGTCCAGCGCCCTGCGGACGTCGGGGGCGGCGTCCAGGTCGAACTCCCCGGTCAGGGTGACCACGCACACGCCGCCCCGCCCGGTGCGGCACGCCACCGAGGCGAGCGGAGCCCGGCGGGCCCCGCCGCCGGACGGGTGCTTGTGAAGGTCATGCATCGCAGGCGCCTCGGACAGTGCCACGGTGGTCACGGAGCCCGTCGTGCGACGGCACCCGCGGTGGCGCGCGGCCGCCCCGTCGAAGGGGGCCGCCGGCGCCTTCGGACCGGCGACCGGCCCCACCCCCGCGGACGGGCCCCGGACTCCGGCCACACCACCTGCCCGCACCCGAGGTTTCCATGCGGGCGGCGCCCGACCCTCCCTCCGTGGCAGAGTGCACGGTGCTCCGCCGGGACGGCGCGCGCCGTCGTGCCGCGGACCGACGGCGATCCGCCGCCCGGGCCCGAGCCGCTCGCACCGCCCGGCGGGCCCCGGTGCGCGATGCTTGCCCCGCCGGGACGCGTGCTCCGCGCCGCAGGAACCGGCGTCCCGCCCGGCCGCCCCGTACAGGAGGACACGGAATGACAGCCACGTTGCTCGACGTCGACGCCCGGGGCATGCAGCACTGCGAGACGACCGCACTCGGCGTGCTGCTGCGCCACCAGGGCCTCGACCTGTCCGAACCCATGCTCTTCGGCCTCGGCCGCGGACTGTCCTTCGTCTACTGGGACGCCAAGAACCTCCCCTTCCCCTTCCTCGGGGGACGCGTGCGCCCCTTCGAGATCACGCGGAGCCTGGCCGCCGCCCTGGGACTGGACCTCGACGTCCGCGAGACCGCCTCCCCCCGCAAGGCCTGGGAGAACGCGGCGGCCCCCCTCGCCGCCGGCCTGCCCGTGGGACTCCAGCTCGACAGCTTCCACCTGGACTACTTCAACTCCCAGGTGCACTTCGGCGGCCACGTCGTGGCCCTGTACGGGTACGACGGCCGGCGCGCCTACCTGGTGGACACCGACCAGCAGGGCGGCGCCGTCTCCACCACCCTGGAGAGCCTCGCCCTCGCCCGGTCCGCGCGCGGACCGATGACGGCCCGGAACCGCTCCTTCACGATCACCGCCCCGCGGGAACTGCCCGACCCGCGGACCCGGATCACGGCCGCGGTGACCGCCTGCGCGAAGGCCTTCCTCGACCCGCCCATCGCCAACCTCGGCCACCGCGGCATCGACAAGGCCGCCCGACTGGTCCCCCGCTGGCTCGACCGCTCCGACCGGCCGGAGCAGGACCTGCCGCAGGCCGCCCGGCTGATGGAGCGCGCCGGAACCGGCGGCGCCCTCTTCCGCAACCTCTACCGGGACTTCCTCGCCGAGTGCACCGCCTACGTCGACAGCCCCCGCCTGCGCACCGGCCACCGGCTGTACGCCGAGGCGGCGGCCCTGTGGACCCGGACCGCCGAACTGATCGCCCGGGCAGGGGAGTCGGGCGGGGCGGAGCCCCTCGCCGAGGCCGGCTCGGTCCTCCGCGACCTGGCCCGCATCGAACGCGAGGCCATGCAGTCCCTCGGCCGCCTGGGGGAGTGACCCCCGCCGGCCGGCCGCCGGCCTCCCGCCCTCTCGACGTGCCGATCGGCCCCGGCGCGCGCACCGTGGTGCCAAGGCCCAAAGCGAGGGAGGCGGACGCCATGGGAGAACCGGGTTCGCCGCGGTACGAGGGGTGGGAGGACCGCTCCGGGCGGCGCGGTCCCGAGCGGCGGCCCCCCGGCTGGGGCCCCGCCGCGACCCCGCCGGGCAGCCGCGGCCCGCGGGACCCGGCCCCGGAGACTGCCGCCGCCCGGCCGCGGCGGCGGCCCGGGCGGACCTGCCTCGTGGTCGGGCTCGCCCTCACGGGACTCGCCGCCCTGGCCGCGGCCGCCCTCGGCGCCGCGCTGCTGGGCACGTACGAGGATCCCCACAGGGACGACCATGACGGGGACGTGCGGCTTTCCTCCTGTCAGGTCGACGCCGCGACGAGATGGCCCAGCGCCGTGCTCGTGGTGACCAACCGCAGCAGCAAGCCCAGCGACTACCACATCAGCGTCGAGTTCCTCGCGCCCGACGGGCTCCGGCTCGACGAGGCGCACGTCCTCCTCACCCGGGTCGCCCCGGGGCAGCAGGCCCGCGACACGGCGCAGAGCCTCACCCAGGTCGACCGGCCCGTCACCTGCCGCGTCACCGACGTCTTCCGCACCGCCTCGCCCTGACTGTCGGAGCCGGGCCGCATGATCGTCGGATGGACGAACCGCCGATCGAGAACATGCGGGACCGCGCACTCCGCGAGGTTCCCCGCCGCCACCTGGCCGACGAGGACGCCGCGCGCTGGGCCGCGCTGCTGCGGCCCAGCGTGCGCCTGGTGGGCGAGGACGAGCGCGGGGACGCCGTGCCCGCGGCCGCCCGGCTCGGCGGGCTGCCCCGGCTGCCTGGCGGCGCCGCGTGGCCGACCGGTCCCGGAGGGCATCCGCTGGCGCTCGTCGCGGAGGTGGACTGCGCGGCCCTGCCGGCCGGCGTGCCCGACGCGCCCCTGCCCGCGGACGGCCTGCTGCTGTTCTTCGCCACCGCGCCCCTGGACGAGGGTCCGGCGGGCCGGTACCGGGCGGGGGCGGCGGGGCCGACGCCCGGCCTCGTCGTGCACGTCCCCCGCGGCGCGGCGGGCGCCGCGCGCCCGGCTCCGCCCGGCATCCCGGTGTTCCGGCCCGTGCCGCTGGCCGCCGAGCCGGAACTGGCCGCGCCCTTGCCGGACCACCCGCGGGTACGGGACGCCTTCGCCCTGCACGCACACCCGGACCCCGGCGACCACCCCGTCCACGACTACGGCTTCCTCGACGAACTGGCCGAGTACGCCCACCGCTTCGAGCACAGGATCGGCGGCTACACCCTGTGCGGCGGCCACCCCGAGTACGAGACGGCCGCCCGCCATGCGGGGAGCACGGCACCCGTCGAGCCGCGGACGGCCGGCGCGCGGGAGACGGAGCGGGCGCTGGCGTGGGTGCTGCTGGCCCAGTTCGCCTGCGACCCCGCCGAAGGACTGCTGGCGGCAGAGGCCGAAACCCCGGACGGCGGGCGGCGCCGGGCCGGGCACCTCGTCTGGCTGATCCGCCGCGAGGACCTGGCTGCGCGCCGGTTCGCCGCGGCTGTCCTCCTGCGCTACTTCTGACGCCGCTCCTCAGGCCGCCCGTTCCACGTCCGCGCCCAGCGCCGCGAGCAGCCAGTCGTGGGCCGCGCCTGGGGTGACCGCCGGGAGGCCGTCCCGGCTGCCCGCCAGCTCGGCCACCAGCTCCCAGTAGCGGTCGAACCGCGGGTCCGCGGCGAGCCGGGCGCGGAGCGCTCGGCGGAAGACCGGGCCGTCCGCCGTCCCGTACGCCGCCGCGTACGCCGCGACGAAGCAGTCGAGGGCAGCCCCCGCGTACGGGGCCCGGCCGCTCCGCAGCGGCCCGGCGGCCAGCCCGTACGCCTCGGCCAGCCCCGCGTACAGCACCGCGGGGCGGGAGCGGGCGCCGGAGCTGTGGACGGCCGGCTGGCAGGGCCGGGCCGCCGGACAGGGGACGGCCACCAGGGCGTGCAGGCGGGCGTACGCCAGCACCTGCCCGGGCGTCGGGTCGCCGGGGGGCTGCGGCACGGCGTGCTCCAGGAAGGCGGCGGTGGCCCGGGCCGGCATCCGCGGGGGCAGCCAGGCCCGCCAGAACCGCGCCGGCGCGTCCGTGGAGGGCGGAGAGGCCAGCGCGCCGATCAGCCGGAGCCGGTCGGCCCGTTCCCGCGGCGGGCAGTCCCGCACCAGCCGGAGCCCGGCCTCCCGCCAGCGCAGCGCCGCCAACTGCCGCCCCAGCACGTCCAGTCGGGCGGCCACCGCGTCCTCCAGCACCGCGCCCGAGCCGCCGTTCCCGTCCTCGTCGTCCAGGACGCGCCGCACCTCCGGCAGCGGCAGGTCCAGTGCGCGCAGCGAACGGATCAGCTCCAGCCGGTCGAGGGCGCCGCTGCCGTACCGGCGGTGGCCCCCCGCACTGCGGGCGGTCTCCGGCAGCAGCCCGCGGTCGGAGTAGAAGCGGACGGTCTTGACGGTGGTGCCCGCACGCTCGGCGAGTTCACCGATGCTCCACAGGCCGTCGTCCGGACCGGGCACGCGCGACCTCCACTTGAAGCTCCAGCAGGGGGAGTTCCTACGGTACCCGCGAGTCGGACGCACGGACGTCAGAGGGCGTCGCGAGGAGGCGAGGAGGACCATGACCGCATTCATCCTGGTCGGGGGCATGTTCACCGGCGGCTGGATCTGGGAGGAGACGGCGGCGCGGCTGACGGAGGCGGGGGCGCGGGCGCATCCGGTGGAGCTCGCCGGCCTCGGCGGGCGCCGCACGGGCGCCGGGCCCGGCGCGGACCTGGAGACCCACGTGGCCGACGTGCTGCGGGTGATCGATGGCATCCCTCCCGCGGCCGGCCCGGACCTCGTGCTGGTGGGCCATGACTACGGAATCCACCCGGCGGTGGCCGCCGCCGACCGGCGGGCCGGCCGTATCGCCCGCCTCGTCCACCTCGACGCGGCCCCGGCACGGGACGGGGTGCCGGCGCTGGCCGCCGTACCGGACCGGGCACTCCGCGAGCAGCTCGCCGCCGCGGCCACGGGTACGGGGGAGCGCGGCGGCACACTGGCCCCACCCTCAGCGGCCGGGGAATGGCAGCGCTGGGGCAGCACCGAAGGCCTCTCCGAGCCGCAGCTGGAGCGGCTGACCCGGCTCGCCGCCCCGCAGCCGCTCGGCACCCTGCTGCAACCGCTGCGGCTGACCGGCGCGGCGTCGCAGGTGCCGGCCACGGGCGTGCTGTGCACCGCCGGCGGCGCGGGCATCGACATGGTGCAGATGCAGGTCGGCCTCGGCGACCCCGCCCTCACGGCCCTCGCCGAGCGCGGCGTCACGTTCCTCGAACTGCCCACCGGACACTGGCCGATGCTGTCCCTCCCCGCCGACCTGGCCGCCGCACTGCTGTCCGCGGCCGAGGGCGGTGGCCGCCGGCTCGCCCCGGCAACCGGGCAACTCCCGCCGCACCTGCGCCCGTTCCTCATCGGCGAGCCCGACCTGCCCGACGTGCCGCGCGAGCGGTCCGGCGCGGTCGACCTGTACGCGCCGCCGGGCGGCGGGCCCCGCGGGGCGGTGCCGGCGGTGGTGTTCGTCCACGGCGGACCGGTGCCCGCCGGTGCCCGGCCGACCCCCCGCGACTGGCCGGCGATCACCGGCTACGCCCGTCTCGCGGCCGGACGGGGCCTGGTGGCGGCGACGGTCGACCACCGCCTGCACGGCACCGGCGACCACGCGCGCGCCGCGCAGGACATCGCCGAGGCCGCGGAACGCGTACGGGCCGACCCGCGGGTCGACGCGGACCGCGTCGCCCTGTGGTTCTTCTCGGGCGGCGGCCTGCTCGCCGCGGACTGGCTGCAGGCGCCGCCCCCCTGGCTGCGGTGCGTGGCCCTCACCTACCCGCTCCTCGCGCCGCCGCCCGCCTGGGGGGTGCCCGGCGGCCGCTTCCGCCCGGCGGACGCGGTGCGCGGGGCGGGCGGCCTGCCGGTCGTTCTGACCCGGGCCGGCCGGGAGAGCCCCGCGTTCGCGGCCACCGTCGAGGACTTCCTGGCCGCGGCCGGGCGCTGCGGCGCGCACGTGGACGTGATCGACGTGCCGGAGGCCCGCCACGGCTTCGAGACGCTGGACCACACGGACACCGCCCGCGCGGCGGTCCGCCAAGCGGTCCGCACCGTCGGAACCCACCTCGCCTGCTGATCCCCGGGAGGTGCCACCGACCGCTTGTCGCGGCAGTCGTCCCCGGACGGGCGGACCCCGCCGCCCGTACCGTGCTCGTGCGGTACCGGCGGCGGGGCCGGTGGTGCCGGGCGCGGCGGCTAGGGAGCCACCTTCAGCAGCTTGTTCGCGGTGCCCGTGGAGGGGTTCTTCAGCGCCCCGTCGGTCGCCGCAGCGGAGAGGGCCGCCGCGATGTCCTTCGGGGTCGCCGACGGGTTGGCGGCCAGGTGCACCGCCGCGGCGCCGGCGACGTGCGGGGCTGCCATCGACGTGCCGGAGATCCGCTTGGTGGCGGTGTCGCTGTCGTGCCACGCCGAGGTGATCTCCGATCCCGGCGCGTACAGGTCCACCACGGCACCGAAGTTGGAGAACCCCGACTGCTCGTCGCCCTCGGTGCTGGAGGCGACCGTGATGGCCTCGGGGACGCGGGCCGGCGACTTCTGCCCGGCGTCCGTGGACTCGTTGCCGGCGGCCACCGCGAAGGTGACGCCGGCGGCGATGGCCCGCTTGACCGCGGCGTCGAGCGCCTCGTCCGCGCCGCCGCCGAGGCTCATGTTGGCGACCGACGGGCCCGAGTGGTGCTCGGTCACCCAGTCGATGCCGGCCACGACCTGCTCGGTGGTGCCGGACCCGTTGTCGTCCAGCACCCGCACGGCGACGATCTTGGCCTTCTTCGCGACCCCGTGCGCCGTGCCGGCGATGGTGCCGGCGACGTGGGTGCCGTGCCCGTTGCCGTCGTCCGCCGAGTCGTCGTTGTCCACCGCGTCGAAGCCGTGGCTCGCCCGCCCGGCGAAGTCCTTGTGCGTGACCCTGACGCCCGTGTCGATGACGTAGGCGGTCACCCCCTCGCCGCCGTTGTCCGGGTAGGTGTATTTGCTGTCACCCGCCGTTTCCGTCTGGTCGATCCGGTCCAGCCCCCACGAAGGGGGGTTCTGCTGGGTCTCGTTGATGGTGAAGCGCTTGTTCTGCACGACGGTGCCGACCGCGGGGTCCGCGGCGAGCCGCCTGGCCTCCTTCTCGGTGAGGCCCGAGGCGGAGAAGCCGTTGACGGCGGAGCCGTAGGAGCGTTCCAGCTTGCCCCCGTACCTGTTCGCCAGCTCCTCCTTGTTCGCGGATGCGTCGAGGATGACGACGAAGCTGCCGTCCACCGCACCCGGTGCACCGAGGCCGTGGACCGTGCCCTCGGGGGGCGTCGCCGCGCCGGCGAGGGGGACCGCAAACCAGGCCCCGGCCACTGCCGCTACAGCTCCAGCCGCTATCGCGGCATGCCGAACCCGGTTGGGACGCTTGTGAGTTGCCATGAAAGGAGTTCTCCTCCGGTTGACGTGTGGGGCGTCAAACGTTCGGTTCAACCCTCTTCCGCTTGACAGGAGCAAATCAAGGACGCACCCGGCGGAAACGCATGATCGACAACGTTTCTCGAAGAAGCCCCCGCACCGCCTTCACTCCGCACACCCGTTCTTCGCGATCCCCGCACCGAACCATCACGAACTGCCCGGTACACCGCCCGCCGAGGCCGACGGCAGTACGGGCGAGGGACGTTCGGCCCCCGCCTGGGCGCCCCGTGGGACGTTCGGTCCCTTACCCGGCCGCCCGCGCGCGTGTTGACTCGTCCGGGGCCGCCCCGGCAACGGCAGGGCCGGCCCGTACGTACGCGCAACGAGTGGAGGTCGGCGCCTGATGGCGGGGAAGCGAGCTGACGGATGATCGCGGTGGTGGGCCATGCCGATCTGACCGCGGAGACGCTCGGACTGGTGGAGTCCGAGGTGAGGGCGTGGCTGGAGCGCCGGGCGGGGGAGGCCACCGCCGTGGTCCGGGCCGGCGCCGGGCTGCCCGTGGCGCTCGGGCGGGCCGCCCGCGCGGCGGGCCGGCGCCTGGTGGTGCTCCTCGCGGCCGACGGGGCCGTACCCGCCCCGCTGCCGCCGGGCGACCGCAGGGCCGCCGGCGAGCTGCTCGTCCTGGCCGACCGGGCCGGGCTGGTGGACTTCGACCCGGACGACCGGGCCGCCTGCATCGGCGCCGACGAGCGGATGATCCGGACGAGCCGCCGGCTGCTGGCCGTGTGGGACGGCTCCCCGTCCGACGGCCGCGACGCGACGGCGCACCTGGTGGCCTACGCCCGCGCCCACGGCGTCCCCGTCGACGTCGTCTGGCCCGAGGGTGCCACCCGGCACCCCGGCCGGCCCCCGCACCCGGCGGAGCGGCCCGGCCGGACGCACGCCGGCCGGCCCGCACGGACGGAGGCCGACCGTGTCCGGCACCCTGCATGACCCCGCGGCCGCGGCACGCCCCCGCGCAGGGGGAGCCGACGGGCGCCGGCACGGCACCGTCGGCGCGGGGCGCGCCTTCGCCTGGCTGCTGATCGCCGCGGGCGCCGCCGGCTTCCTCGCCTCGTTCGCCATCACCGTCGACAAGTTCGCACTGCTGCAGGACCCGGACTTCGTCCCCTCCTGCAACCTCAGCCCGGTGCTGTCCTGCGCCGACGTCATGCGCAGCGCGCAGGCCTCCGTGTTCGGCTTCCCCAACCCCCTGATCGGGCTCGCCGCCTACGCGGCCGTCGTCGCCATCGGATGCGGCCTGCTCGCGGGCGCGCGCTACCGCCGGTGGTTCTGGGCCGGGCTGAACCTCGGCACCCTCCTCGGCGCGGCCTTCTGCATGTGGCTGATGAGCCAGGCCCTGTACGACATCGGGGCGCTGTGCCTGTGGTGCTGCCTGGTCTGGGCGGCCACCATCGCCCTGTTCTGGTACACCACCGTCCACAACCTCCGGCACGGCGTGATCCGCGCCCCCAGCGCCCTGGTCAGCGGCGTACGGGAGTTCCACTGGGCCGTGCCGGCCACCTGGTACGGGGTCATCGTGCTCCTCACCGCCACCCGCTTCCAGGCCTACTGGGAGACGCTGCTGTGACGCCGGCCCCGCCGGCGGCCTTACGCGCGGGACGCGCGGGAAGGGCCTGCCGGCCTCCGCCCGGGGCCCGCACGCGACAGGGAGGCAGGCACGAGCGGAAGAAGCACACCACGTGAACCAGTACGACACCTACCACGCGCTCCTGGCGCGGCAGGACGCGATGCGGCTGCGCCGGCAGATCACGGCCCCGGGCCGGGAGCCGGCCCGGCAGCCGGCCGCCGACGCTCCGCACGCCGACACCTACGACGGCGCGGCGGACCAGCGGCTGATCACCGCTCACCTGCCGTTCGCGGGGCCCTCGCCGGAGCTCATCGACCGCCTCTACGACGCCATGTTCGAGCACCACCCCTACCTCCGCGGCCTGTTCCCCGAGTCGATGGCGTTCCAGCGGGCCCATCTGGAGCAGGCGCTGCGCCACCTCATCGACCACCTGCACCGGCCGGAGGAGCTCCGGGCCTTCTGCACCCGGCTGGGCCGCGACCACCGCAAGCTGGGCGTGCGCCCGGTGCACTACGAGGTCTTCGAGGCATCCCTCGCCGAGGCCCTGCGCGGGTGCGCGGGCACGGCCTGGAGCCGGGAGCTGGAGCAGGCATGGCTGCGGATGCTGCGGCTCGCGGTCGCGGCCATGGTGGCCGGGGCCGAGGAGGCGCTGGCCGAACCGCCGTACTGGAACGCGGTGGTGACCGGGCACCGGCTGTGCGGCCCCGGCCTCGCCGTGGTCCACGCGCGGACCGCCGAGCCGTACCCCTACCGGGCCGGCCAGTACGCCCACCTCCAGACGCCGCTCCTGCCGCACGCCTGGCGGCCCAGCTCCTTCGCCTGCGCCCCCCGCCCGGACGGCGAGCTGGAGTTCCACATCCGCGGCGGCGCCGACGACGTGTTCGAGGCGCTCGTCGCGCAGACCGGCGTCGGCGATCCGCTGCGGATCGGGCCCGCCCAGGGCGCCATGACCGCCGACGGGGCCCCCGATCGGGACGTCCTGGTCATCGCGGAGGGGACGGGCTGGGCCGCCGCCAAGGCACTCCTGGAAGAGCTGGAGCGCGGGCCGCTGCCGCGCCGCGCCCGCCTGTTCCTCGGCGCCGGGGCGCCCGGCGGCCTGTACGACAGGCCCGCCCTGGCGGCGCTGGAGGCCCGCTGCCCGTGGCTGCGCGTGGTCCCGGTCCTCGGCCGGGACACCGCCGGCGATGCGGCCCTCGCGGAGGCGGTCGTCCGCAGCGGCGACTGGTCCCCGCACCTCGCCTACGTCAGCGGCCCGCCCGCCATGGTGTCCGCCACGGTGCGGCAGCTGTCCGCCCTCGGCGTGCCCGCCGACCGGATCCGCCACGACCCGGTCACCGGCGCGGACGCCTCCCGGCCCCACCGGTATCCGCACGGCCGGCCCGCGCCGGAACCTGCCGTACGGCACGCGGAGAGGGCTGGAAGGCCCTGATCGCGCGGGGAGGGAGGGACTGTTCGGCCCTGCCGGTCACCCTCCCGCCGTGCCGATCATGGGGCGGCGCCGGAGATGCGGATTCCCCTTTTGTGCGGCATCTCCTGGTTCGCCATGGCAACAGATACAGGGAGGGCAGCGTCCGGTGGACGTGACAGGGACGAATCACACGGCGAGCGCGAAGCCGCGTACGGAGCCGGCGGAGCCGCCGGCCGGGCCGGATACGGGGCCGCAGAGCGGGCCCGGCGGCGGAACGATACGCCGAGCGACCTGGGTCGACTGGCTGACGACCACCGACCACAAGCGGATCGGCACCATGTACCTCGTCAGCGCCTTCGCGTTCTTCATCATCGGCGGTGTCATGGCCCTGATGATGCGGGCGGAGCTGGCCCGGCCGGGTACGCAGATCATGTCGAACGAGCAGTTCAACCAGGCGTTCACCATGCACGGCTCGATCATGCTGCTGATGTTCGCGATGCCGCTGTTCACCGGCTTCGCCAACTGGATCATGCCGCTCCAGATCGGCGCGCCCGACGTGGCGTTCCCCCGGCTGAACATGCTCTCCTTCTGGCTCTTCCTCTTCGGTTCGCTCATCGCCGCCTTCGGCTTCCTCACCCCGGGCGGCGCCGCCGACTTCGGCTGGTTCCTCTACGCGCCGCTCTCGGACTCGGTGCACTCGCCGGGCCTCGGCGCCGACATGTGGATCATGGGCGTGGCGCTGTCCGGCTTCGGCTCCATCGCCGGCGCCGTCAACTTCATCACCACGATCCTGTGCATGCGCGCCCCGGGCATGACCATGTTCCGGATGCCGATCTTCACCTGGAACGTGCTGCTCACGGCGCTCCTGGTGCTGATGGTGTTCCCGGTGCTCGCCGCGGCCCTGTTCGCCCTCGAATGCGACCGCAAGTTCGGCAGCCACGTCTTCGACGCCGCCAACGGCGGGGCCCTGCTGTGGCAGCACCTGTTCTGGTTCTTCGGCCACCCCGAGGTCTACATCCTGGCCCTGCCGTTCTTCGGCATCGTCAGCGAGGTCATCCCCGTCTTCTCGCGGAAGCCGATGTTCGGCTACATCGGCCTGATCGCCGCGACGATCGCGATCGCCGGACTGTCCGTGACCGTGTGGGCGCACCACATGTACGTCACCGGCGGGGTGCTCCTGCCGTTCTTCTCCTTCATGACCTTCCTGATCGCGGTGCCCACCGGGGTCAAGTTCTTCAACTGGATCGGCACGATGTGGAAGGGCTCCCTGTCCTTCGAGACGCCGATGCTGTGGACGGTCGGCTTCCTGGTCACCTTCGTCTTCGGCGGGCTGACCGGCGTCATCCTCGCCTCGCCCCCGATGGACTTCCACCTCTCCGACTCGTACTTCGTCGTCGCGCACTTCCACTACACCGTCTTCGGCACCGTCGTGTACGCCATGTTCGCCGGCTTCCACTTCTGGTGGCCCAAGTTCACGGGCAGGATGCTCGACGAACGCCTCGGCAAGGTCACCTTCTGGACGCTCACCGCCGGCTTCCACCTGACCTTCCTGGTCCAGCACTGGCTGGGAGCCGAGGGCATGCCGCGCCGCTACGCCGACTACCTCGCCGCCGACGGCTTCACCACGCTCAACACCCTCTCCACCGCAGGATCGTTCCTGCTGGGGCTGTCGCTCCTGCCGTTCTTCTACAACGTGTGGAAGACCGCCAAGTACGGCAAGAAGATCGAAACCGACGACCCGTGGGGCTACGGCCGCTCCCTCGAATGGGCCACCTCCTGCCCGCCGCCGCGGCACAACTTCACCTCCCTGCCGCGCATCCGCTCCGAGTCACCGGCGTTCGACCTCCACCACCCGGAGATCGCCGCCCTCGAAGCAACCCGCCACTGACCCGGCTCCGGCCCGGCCGCACGCGGCAGCCGGGCCGGCCCACGTACCCAGGGAGAGGTGCCCATGTCCCATCCGATCCCGGCACTCGCCGTCGCGGTCCTCTGCGCGGCGGGCTGCGCCTGGTACGTCCCCGCTTTCGCGGACGTACGCGCCGGCGCCGACCGCCCCGCATCCCGCCGGGCGGCGGCCCTGGCCTGCCTGACCGGCTGGGGGACCGCGGCGCTCGCCGTCCCCCTGCTCCTCACCCCCGCACCCTGGGCGCTCCTCGCCGCCCTGGCGGGCACGGGAGCCGGCGCCTCGGCCGCGCTGCTCCTCCACGGCCGGCGCCGGCACGGCGCCGAGCAGCGGGAGGAGGCCCGCCGCTGGGCCGACCTGGGCTGCGTAGACGCCTCCGCCCCGCCCCGCCGGCCCGGCCGCGTCCGCGTCGCCTGGACCCTGGCCGCAGCCACCGCCGCCCCGACCGCGACGGCCGCCCTGCTCCTGGCCGGCGGCCGCTGAAAGGCCCCGGGCATCGCGGCCCGCAGCCACGCCCACGCCGCCCAGGCGGACCTGGCACTCGCCGCGGTACCAGCCGACACCCTCCGCATCATGCGGATCGGGGGCCTCTACCGGGTCTTCACCCTCCACCCCGACACCACGACCGCCACCACCAACACCCCCTGAGCCGCACCACCCGCCGAGCGGCTGCCTCCCCGCGGGCTCTCAGGGCGTCCCCCGCCCGCGCCCGCTACAGCCGGTCCCAGCCGGGGGGAGGCCCGGTCGGCATGGTGAAGAGCCCGTACGCCACCCAGGCCAGGAACGCGACGACGAGGGCGATGAAGAGGCAGGCCAGGAACAGGACGGCTTTGGGGGTTCCCTTGGCCCTGACCACGGCGCCGGTGGTGTGGTTCTCCACCCGGTCGGCGCGGAACGTGCCCGAGCGCATGCGGCCGTGGGCCCGTACCCGGTCGCCCTCGTTCAGGGCGCCCGCGAAGGACCGTCCGCGCATCTCCACCGGTACGAGGAGCTCCCGGCGCCCCCATGCGTCGCAGCGCTCGATCCGGAAGGTCCAGACGGACTCGTAGTCGTGCTGCCTCCGCTGTTCGGTGCGGATGCGGAGGCCGCGGACGTGCCCTTCCGGAGCGGCCCCGGGTCGGCCGAGGGGCTCTTGCGGGTGGCCCGCGGCGTTCCACGTCCCGTCGGCCGGCGAAGGAGGCTGCGCGGGAGCACTGCCGTCGAGGGGGCCGCCGCAGTGAGGGCAGAAGCGGGACGACACCGGCGCCGTGGCCCCGCACCGCCCGCACCGTGCCGCGGACTCGGCCCTGTACTCGCCCATGACTGCCGCCCGTGGGTGCGCCCCGAGACGTATGCCGGTTCACTCCCCAGTCTAGGAAGGCGCCGGGGAGGCCGCGCGCCGGTCTGCGGCCCGTCGGCATGCGCCCTCAGCCCCTCACACCACCCGTCGGCGACGGGGCGCTCCGGCGACTGCCCGAAGGGGGCGCGTGAACCGGCGGGCGGTACTCCGGCGCCGCAGCGGGCAACCGCGCCACCGTGACCGAAGCTCCGGGGGCGCCGTACCGGGCAGGGCCGGCCCCCGCCGGGCTCCCGCGCGGAGCGGAGACCCGTGGCCCGCGCGGTGGCCCATCCGGCCCCTGTTGCCGGTCCTCCGCCCGTGCCACCGTGCCGTACGGGGTGCCGTCCGGTACGACGGCGCAAGGGCAGCGCGCGCCCCGGACGCCCGGTCCGGTCCGCCGGCACCCGCGAGCCACGACGATGGAGGAAGCATGCGCAGCGACCAGCGTCCGCAGGACGTCCCGCCGGGAGACGACGAGCTGAGCGCGCTCGACGCCCACTGGCGGGCGGCCAACTACCTGTCGGCCGGCCAGATCTACCTGATGGACAACCCCCTGCTGCGGAAACCCCTGGAACCGGCGCACATCAAACCGCGGCTGCTCGGCCACTGGGGCACCTCGCCGGGCCTGAACCTCGTCCACACCCACCTCAACCGGGTGATCCGGAACCGGGACCTCGACGCCCTGTGCATCTGGGGGCCCGGGCACGGCGGCCCCGCCGTGCTCGCCAACGCCTGGCTCGAAGGCAGCTACAGCGAGACCTACCCCAGCGTCGGCCGCGACGAGGAGGGCATGTCCCGGCTCTTCCGCCAGTTCTCCTTCCCCGGCGGCGTCCCCAGCCACGTCGCACCCGAAACCCCCGGCTCCATCCACGAGGGCGGCGAACTCGGCTACGCGCTCTCCCACGCCTACGGCGCCGCGTTCGACAACCCCGACCTCCTGGTCACCTGCGTGATCGGCGACGGCGAGGCGGAGACCGGCCCGCTCGCCGCCTCCTGGCACTCCAACAAGTTCCTCGACCCCGTCCACGACGGAGCGGTCCTGCCGATCCTCCACCTCAACGGCTACAAGATCGCCAACCCGACCGTGCTGGCCCGCCTCCCCGAGCCCGAACTCGACGACCTGCTGCGCGGATACGGCCACGAGCCCCTCCACGTCACCGGCGACGACCCCCTTCCGGTCCACCGTGCCATGGCGGCCGCCATGGACACCGCCGTCGACCGCATCCGCCACATCCAGCAGCAGGCGCGCAGCGGCGCGGCCACCGGCCGCCCCCGGTGGCCCGTCATCGTCCTGCGCACCCCCAAGGGCTGGACCGGCCCCGCCGAGGTCGACGGCCTGCCCGTCGAAGGGACCTGGCGCTCCCACCAGGTCCCCCTGCCGGCCGTACGCGAGGACGCCGACCACCGCGCCCGACTGGAGGCCTGGCTGCGCTCCTACCGCCCCGAGGAGCTCTTCGACGACGACGGCAGGCCGCGCCCCCAGGTGCTCGCCTGCGTCCCCGAGGGCGAGCGCAGGCTCGGCGCCACCCGGCACGCCAACGGCGGCCTGCTCGTACGGGACCTGCCCCTGCCGCCCCTGGAGCGTTTCGCCGTCGCAGTGGACCGCCCGGGCGGCACCCGGCACGAGCCGACCAGGGTGCTGGGAGACCTCCTCCAGGCCGTCATGGCCGCCACCGCCGACCGCCGCGACTTCCGGCTCGTCGGCCCCGACGAGACCGCCTCCAACCGCCTCCAGGCGGTGTACGCGGCCAGCGGCAAGGCCTGGCAGGAACCGGTCCTGCCCGGGGACGAGGACCTCGACCGGCACGGACGCGTCATGGAGATCCTCTCCGAGCACACCTGCCAGGGCTGGCTGGAGGGCTACCTGCTGACGGGCCGCCACGGCCTGTTCTCCTGCTACGAGGCCTTCGTCCACATCGTCGACTCCATGGTCAACCAGCACATCAAATGGCTCCGGACCTCCCGCGCCCTGCACTGGCGGGCCCCCGTCGCCTCCCTCAACTACCTGCTGACGTCGCACGTCTGGCGCCAGGACCACAACGGCTTCTCGCACCAGGACCCCGGCTTCGTCGACCACGTCCTGAACAAGAGCCCCGAGGTGGTCCGCGTCTACCTGCCGCCGGACGCCAACACCCTGCTGGCCGTGGCCGACCACGTCCTGCGCAGCCGCGACCAGGTCAACGTGGTCGTGGCCGGCAAGCAGCCCTGCTTCGACTGGCTCTCCCTCGACGAAGCCCGGGCCCACTGCGCCCGCGGCGCCGGCGTGTGGGAATGGGCGGGCACCGAGGACGGCACGCGCGAACCCGACGTGGTCCTCGCCTGCGCCGGCGACGTCCCCACCCAGGAGGTCCTCGCGGCGGCCGACCTGCTGCGCCGGCACCTGCCCCACGTCGCGACGCGCGTCGTGAACGTCGTCGACATGACCCGGCTCATGCCCCGCGAGGACCACCCGCACGGCATGGCCGACCCCGAGTACGACGCCCTCTTCACGCCCGGCCGGCCGGTCGTCTTCGCCTACCACGGCTACCCGTGGCTCGTGCACCGCCTCGCCTACCGCCGCCACGGCCACCCCGACCTGCACGTACGCGGCTACAAGGAAGTCGGCACCACCACGACGCCCTTCGACATGGTCGTGCGCAACGACCTCGACCGCTACCGCCTCGTCATGGACGTCATCGACCGCGTCCCGGGCCTCGCCGCCCGCGCCACGGGCGTCCGGCAGGCCATGGCCGACGCCCGCACCCGCCACCACGCCTACATCCGCGCCCACGGAACCGACATGCCCGAGGTCGCCGACTGGACCTGGGAGCACTGACCCCCCTAAGCCCGCCGCCCGGCTGCCGGGCGGCGGGCAGGAGTCCTACGACCTCACCTGTCCGGTCGGATGCGCAGCACGGCGTCCACGCCGCCCGCGCGCCCCGTCGTGGAGGCGTACGACGACGTCCTCCCCGTCCACGAGGTGGACGGGGAGGACGTCGGGCGGCAGCCCCTGCCGGGTGAAGACCGGGCGCTGCCGGCGGAAGCGGGCAGCGCAGCCGCAGGCCCCGGCCCCCCGGGCCGGCGGTTCAGGCGAAGGAGCAGGGCACGGCCCGGTCCACACCGAGCGCGCGGATGACGCGCCCGGGAAGCCGCTGCACCCGGCGCAGGCTCAGCCGCCGCCCGCTCGCCACGCAGTGCTCGTGCACCCGCAGCAGGGACTCGGCCCCCGAGCTGTCGCAGAAGGTGACCTCCGCCAGGTCGAGGAGCAGCTCCCGCTCCGCTCTGTCCGCCAGGCAGGACAGCGTCGACTCGACGCGTCCGGCGGTGTGGATGTCCAGTTCCCCGGACACGGCGACCGCCACCGTGTCCGGCCCACCCCCGACCACCGTCAGGCTGATCTCGGCCGCGGCCATGGTGCAACCCCTCTCCCCCCGCGCCGTCCGGGGCCCTTGCGGCCGCGGACACGCCGGCCCATGGAGTCCACCATGCGGCGCACCGGCCCGGCAGGGCCGGCAAGTCCCTCCGGGCGGGCCGAAGGTCCCGTGCCCGGCCGACCGGTGTTCGGCCCCGCCGGCGGACGCCGCGGACCGAGTGGGCGGTACGACCGCCACCGCCCACTCGGTCCCCGGCCCCACCGCCCGTCACGCGGGCGGCACGACCGCCACCGGGCAGACCGCGTGGTGCAGCGCGGCATGGGCGACCGACCCGATACGGCTGCCGAGGGGAACGCGGCGGACCCGGCGGCCCACCACCAGCAGCTGCGCCCGCGAAGCCGCCGACAGCAGAACCTGCCCCGCGCTGCCGATCTCCACGTGCTCGGTCACCGGCACGCCGGGGTACCGCTCGCGCCACGGGGCGAGCGCCTCGGCCAGCGCCTTCTTCTCGAACGGCTCCAGCCCGCCCGCCTCGTCCGCCAGACGCAGCGAGCCGGGGCTGTACGCGAAGACGGGCGGCAGGGTCCAGGCCCGTACGGCCCGCAGGGCCGCACCGCGCGCGGCGGCCGCCTCGAACGCGAACCCCAGTACCGCCTCGCTGTCCTCCGGTCCGCCCTGCTGGCCGACGACGACCTCCCCGCCCTCGGCCGGGCCCGCCTGCGCGTCGCGTTCCCGTACGGACACGACGGGCCCCGCCGCCTCGGCGATCACCTCCTGCCCGTACGAGCCGAGGAGGAACCCGACGAGCGCACCGTGCCCCCGGGAGCCGAGGACCAGCATCTGCGACTTCTCGCTCTCCTCCAGCAGGGCGGCGACCGCGCCGGCCGACCTCACCTCCGCCGTCACGGCAAGGTCCGGGAACCGGTCGGCGACCCGCTTGCGGGCCCCCCGCAGCACGGCCTCGGCGGCGCGGGCCTGGCTCTCCTCGTCCTGTACGACGGGCACGTCCAACGGCTGCCACCGCCAGGCGTGCACGATGCGCAGCGGCACCCCGCGCAGGGCGGCCTCGCGGCCCGCCCAGTCGGCTGCCGCCAGGCTCTCCGCGGATCCGTCCACTCCTACCGCGATGGCGCGGGTCATGAGGTGCCTCCCTACCGATTCGGCGGGGCGGCCCGTCCGGCCGCCCCTTCCCTCCCCAGCATCGGGGAGAGGAACCCTGTCCGCTCAGGGCCGTTCGGCCCTCCGGGGCGGGCCACCCGGGCTGGCCGCACCCCGAGTGGAGGATCGCCGCGAGGGCGTCCCCTCCCGCGGCGCACGCGAACGTCCCTCCGCAGCACCCCTCCCACCCCGTGGGCGCCCCGAGGAGGACGAGCCGCGACCACCGGCCGGCGGCGGGCGGCCGCCCGCGCAGCCACAGCCCCCACGGCCCGACCACCGCATCGCCCCGGCGGCAGCCCCGGGGGACGGGCAGCCCCCGGCAGCACGGACACGACGTCGCTCGCGGGGTGCCCGAACAGGTCGACGCCGTCCCCCACCGCGGGCACCGCCCCCGGCGGCGCGCCCGCGGAGGCGCCGGAGCCGGACTCGATACCGATACGGGTGAGGCGGTCCGCCCGGCCGGGCCCCCGCCTCCCGCGACGGTGACGACCGCGTCGCCGAAGACGGCGACCGCACTCCACGCCGGGTCGAACAGGAGCCCGCAGAGCCATGCGGCGTGGGCGTGGCGGAACTCGCACGGTCGCCGCGCGCCAACGACATGCACGGCATGCCCTGATGGCGCGAGGGCGCCGCGGCCAGCAGCTCGCGCACCTCGCCCGCCGGCATCCCGAACGCGAGGGTTCCGGCACCGGCCGGCAGTGCCACGCCGATACCCGGCCGCACCTCCGGCACCACCCCATTGTGCCCGCCGCGGCGGGCGGGCCGAACGAATCCGGACGGCGCCGTGTGGTTCCCGCACGGCCGGGCATACGCGGGCAGCCGTCGCGTCCCCTTCTGGAGGTTCCCCGATGCCCACCCACTCCGCCCTGGCCGACGTCCACATGGTGGTGGCCGGCGCCGGCCGTGTGCCGTTCCTCGCCCACCTCTACTACGACTCCACCGACCCGTACACGGTGCAGGTGCAGTTCTTCGACCGCGGAACGGCCCTGGCACGCTGGCACTTCGACCGCCAGATGCTCGCCGAGGGCCTCCACCGCCGCGTCGGCGAGGGCGACGTCGTCTTCCGGCCGCAGCGGACCGCGGACCGCGAAGAGGTCCTCATGGAGCTCCGCGACCACACGGTGCCCGGCCTGCGGACGGCGGTGGTCGGCACGGACGCGGCGACGCTCGCCGAGTTCCTGGAGCAGACGTACGCCCTCGTCCCGGCAGGGGCCGAGTCCCTGGACCTCGACGGCCCGCTCCAGGACCTCCTGGCACGGTGAACGCCCGCGGGGGCGCTCAGGGCTCCCCCCGCCCGCCCTTCGCCCCGCCCCCGCCCGCCCCCGCGGCCGAGCAGAGCGCCGCGTCCACGATCCGCTCCATGTGCTGCTGCGCCGCCCGTCCCGGCTGCGTGGTGACGGCGACGCTGACCGAGACGCCGTCCTCGGTGGTGCCGCCCCGCGTCTCGTACCCCGTGATGCTGCCGCCGTGCCCCCAGGAGACGGCGTCGCGGCAGGACAGGGGAGTGGCGACCAGGCCGAGGCCGTAGCGGGCGCCCTCGGCGAACGGGTGGCCGGCGCGGACCGTGGTGCGCATCTGGTCGAGCTGGGCCCGGGGGACGAGGCGGCCGCGCAGCAGCGCGGTGTAGAAGCGGTTGAGGTCGGAGGCCGTGGACACCACCTGCCCCGCCGCCCACGCCCACGACGGGTCCCACTCCGTCGCGTCGGTGAACGGCGCGCCCGGGGACGCCCGGTAGTAGCCCCTGGGGTGCCGCTCGCGGAGGCGCAGCTCGCCGGCGGCCGGGACGTAGGTGTGGCGCAGCCCGGCGCGCCGGATGACCCGCCGCTCGATCTCCGCGGCGAGGGAACGGCCGGTGACCTCCTCCACCAGCAGGCCCGCGACCACGTAGTTGGTGTTGCTGTACCTCCAGTCCGCGCCCGGCTCGAAGTCGGCCTTCCGCCCGAGGGCGAGCGAAAGGAGCTCCCGCGGCTCGTAGGCGCGGATCTCCTCACTCAGGCGGCCGGTGTAGTCCGGCAGCCCGCTGGTGTGCTGGAGGAGCCGGCGGACGGTGATGCGGCGGCCGTCGATGCCGTCGCCGCGCACCAGCCCCGGCAGGTAGGTGTCGACACTGCCGTCGAGGTCCACCCGGCCCTCGGCGACCAGCTGCATCACGACCACCGCAGTGAACGCCTTGCTGTTGCTGCCGATGCGGATTTGGCCGTCGCGGGGCACCGGGGCGCCGGTGGACAGGTCGCCGACGCCCGCGGTGTACGCACGGCCGCGCCCCCGGGCGTCCGTGAAGGAGGCCAGCGCCGCGGGCACCCCGTCGGAGCCCACCAGCTCGTCCAGCCCCTGCTGCACGCCCCCGGCCCGGGGATCCGGAGGCGCCGCCGCGGACCGCGGAACCGCCGCCCCCGCCGTGAGCACGCCCACGGCGACGGCGGTGAGCACGGCCCGCCCGCCCCCGAACCGCCCCCGCCCGTGCCCCCGGTACGGGCCGCCCTTCCCCTCCGCCTGCTTCCCCACGCGCCGACTCCCCTTCCGTACGGGCACCCAGCCCCCTGGACCGTGCCGCCGGGGGACGCCCCCGGACCCCTCCCAGCCTTCCGGCGGAGCCGGCCCGCGGCGACCCTGCCAACCACCGGCTCCCGGTGGGGCTGCCCCCCCGACGGCCGCCCGGCCGGCACCGGGCGGTGCCGGCGCATCCAGAGCGGGCCGACGGACGGAATCCACGGTGAGCGGCCGGTACGGGCCGCACCGGCAGCGAAGGGAGGCGGCCCGTGGCGGTATCCCCGGACACGGCGGACGTACTGGTGGTGGGGGCCGGCCTCGCCGGGCTGGCGTGCGCCCGGGACCTGCTCGCGGCCGGTGTCGGCGTACGGGTGCTGGAGGCGGGTGACGCCGTCGGCGGCCGGATGCGTTCGGACCGGGTCGACGGCTTCACGGTGGACCGCGGCTTCCAGGTGTTCAACACCTCCTACCCGCAGGTCCGCCGCCGTCTCCGGCTGAAGGAGCTCGGACTGCGTCCGTTCACCCCCGGAGTCCTCGTCCACGGCCCCTCCGGGCGGCTTCTCGTCGGCGACCCCACCCGCCGCCCGCGCACACTGCCCGGCCTGCTCGCGGGCCGCCTCGCCGGCCCCCGCGACCTGGCCGCCCTCGGCCTGCTGTGCGCCCGCGACATGCTGCTGCCCCCGAACCGCATCAGACGCCTCCCGGACACCACCACCCGCACTGCGCTCGCCGACGCCGGAATCTCCGACGCCCTCGTCGAGGGCTTCTTCCGCCCCTTCCTGTCGGGGGTCTTCCTGGAGGACCGCCTGGAGACCTCGGCCAGGGTGTTCCACCTGGTCTGGCGGAGCATGCTGCGCGGCAGCCTCTGCCTGCCCGACCGGGGCATCGGGGCGGTGCCGCAGGCCCTCGCGGCAGCCCTGCCCCCGGGTGTGGTGCGGCTGGAGAGCCCCGTGGCGGAGCTCACCGGCGACGGCGCGCTCACCGCCGCGGGCCGGGAGGTCCCCGCCCGCGCCGTCGTCGTCGCCACCGGCCCCGGGACCGTGCGGTCACTGCTCCCCGAAGCCGCCCTGCCCGCCTACCGGGTCGTGACCACCTACTACCACGTCGCCCACCGCAGCCCCCTCGGCGAGCCGACGCTCCTCCTCGACAGCCGCCGCCGCTTCCTCAACACCTGCGTCCCCAGCGCCGTCGCGCCCCGGTACGCCCCGGCCGGCCACGCCCTCGTCGCCACCTCCGTCCTCGGCCGGGACGCGGACGGCCGCGAGCGCGGGATCCGGACGGCTCTCGCCGAGGCGTACGGCACCGCCACCGGCGGCTGGGACCTGCTGGCCGCCCGAACCGTCGAGGACGCCCTGCCCGCCATGGCACCGCCGCAACCGCTCACCCGCACCACGCGGGTGGCGCCTGGCCGGTACCTCTGCGGGGACCACCGCGCCACCGGCTCCGTCCAGGGTGCGCTGGCCTCGGGTGCGCGGGCCGCCCGCGAGGTGCTGCACGACCTGCGGCGCCGAAGCCCGCACTGAACACACCGCCGGCCGCCGGCCGGACGTCACGGCGGATCGCCGCCCCGCCGCCCCTCCCGGCGCAGCAGCTCCTCCAGGTCCGGCAGCCGGTCCAGGCCGCGGACCGGCTGCGCCATGCGCGGATTGCGCTCCAGACGGGCCCGGTGCCGGTGCAGGAAGGCCCAGTAGCCCGCGGTGTACGGACAGGCCCGCTCGCCGACCCGGTAGCCGGGCCGGTAGGCGCACCCGCCGCACAGATCGCTCATCCGGTTCACGTACGCCCCGCCGGACGTGTAGGGCTTGGTCGTCATGCGCCCGCCGTCGGCGTACTGAGACATCCCGACGACATTGGGCACCATCACCCAGTCGTACCCGTCGACGAAGCAGCGGTGGAACCAGTCCGTGACCGCCTGCGGATCCCAGCCCCGCTGCAGCGCGTAGCCGCCCAGCAGCATCAGCCGGGGAATGTGGTGCGTCCAACCGGTGTCCCGCACCTGGGCGAGCGCCGTGGCCAGGCAGCGGGCCCGCACCGCGTCCGCGTCCAGCTCCAGGAACCACCGGGGGAGCGGCTCGCGATGCCGCAGGGCGTTGCTGCGGCGGTACTCCTCCCCGAAGTACCAGTACAGCTGCCACACGTACTCCCGCCATCCGGCGACCTGGCGGACGAACCCCTCCACACTGGCCACCGGAACCCGCCCCTCCCGCCAGGCGCCCTCGGCCCGCTCCACGCACTCCGCCGGGTCCAGCAGGCCGAGGTTGAGCGACGACGACAGCAGGCTGTGGCTCATCACCGGATCCCCGGCCAGCATCGCGTCCTCATGGGGCCCGAACCCGGCGAGCCGGTGCTCCACGAAGCGCCGCAGCGCAGCCAGCGCCTCCCGCCGCGACGCGGGGAACCGGCGCGGGCCGTCCCGGCCGACGAAGGCGGCGGAGCCCTCGCGCTCCCAGCGGTCGAGGTCGTGGCGCACCTCTTCGTCGATGTCGTCCTCCCGCGGCCGGTACGGCGGCGGGGCGCCCAGGGTGCGCGCGCCCTTCGGCGGGGGCTCGCGGTTGTCACGGTCGTGGTTCCACCGGCCGCCGGCCGGGCGGTCGCCGTCCATCAGCAGGTCGTGCGAGCGCCGCACCCAGCGGTAGAAGTCCTCCTGCCGCAGCCGCTGCCCGCCGTGCCCCTCGGCCCAGGCCCGGAAGTCCTCGTGCGCGACGAGGAAGCCGCGCGCCGGCAGCACGGTCGCCGAGGGCAGCGACCGCACCAGCCGCAGCGCCGCGTACGACGTCGGGTGGTGCACCGTCACCGGACCGTCCCCGACCGCCGTGCGCAGGCCCTCCCGGTAGGTCTCGGCGCGCACGTACCGCACCCGGTCGCCGAGCTCGGCGGCCCGGTGCCGCATCGCGGACAGCACCAGGTGCGCCTTGGCCCGGTGGAAGCGGCGGCGCCGGAAGACCGAGCGGGCCTCGACCACCACCACCGGCACGTCGGCCCCGGCGGGCAGGAAGTGCGGCCCGAGCTGGTCGCCGAACAGCCAGTGGGGGACCGTCATGACAGCACTCCTCGCCTCCGGGGCCCCGGCGTCCGGGCCTGTACGGCGTCCTTCACCGCCGCGGTCCGCCCCGGATGCGGCGACACCGGCGCGATGGCCGACTCTGCCACGGGCCGGGCGCCGGCAGGCGGAGGAGCGAGGGCATGTCCGGCACTCCGTACGAGCCGGCCGACCGCCGCGGACCACCCCCGCGGACCCGCGCCGCCCGCACCCCGGCATACTCGTCGGACGTTCCGATTAGGAGGCCGCGTGAGCACCCTCGAACCCGAGGCCGTCCACACCGGCCGGCTGACCCTGCTGCCCCTGCGGACCGAGCACGCCGAGGAGATGGCCGCGGTCCTGGCCGACCCCGCCCTGCACGCCTTCACCGGCGGCGCCCCCGAAGACGCCGGCGCCCTGCGCGCCCGCTACGCACGCTGGGCGTCCGGCTCGCCCGACCCCGCCGTGACGTGGTGCAACTGGGCGGTCCGGCTCGACGACGAGGCCGCGCTGACCGGCACCGTCCAGGCCACCGTGACGCACGACGGGCGAGGAGCGGCCGCGGAGATCGCCTGGGTGGTGGGCACCCCCTGGCAGCGGCGCGGCATCGCCACCGAAGCGGCCCGGGGACTCGTCGCCTGGCTGCACCGGAACGGGGTGCACACGGTCGTCGCCCACATCCACCCCGACCACACGGCATCCGCAGCGGTCGCCGCCGCGGCCGGACTCGCCCCCACGGACCAGTGGCACGACGGAGAGGCCAGGTGGCACCTCACCCTCGGCTGACCGCGCCGCGCGCCTGCCCCGGCCCGGGCCGGAGCCGGAGCACGCGCGACTGCCGGAGCGTCAGACCAGGCTCGGCTGCCGGCGTCCCGGCGACGGCTGCTGAGCCGAGCCGGTAGGAGCCCCGGCCGCGGTCGCCACCCGCAGAAACGTCGACCGGCGCATCCCCGGCCCGCGCACCACCGTCACACCTGCACACCCCGGCTGCCCGCACCCCCCCGCTGCCTCACGCCGCTGTCCCCGCGCCCGGGCGGAACGCCCGCCCGGTCGACGCCCCGCGGTGGCGCGTTCGGGTGCACCCCGAGCCGCCGCGGCCCGTGGCGGCCGCCCCGTCCGCCACGATGGAGGACGCGCCGCGGCGCACGGCCGGCCGCTCGCACCCGCCCGAGCACGCCACACAGCGCGAGTCCGCCCGTCCCTCCGGGCGCCCGCGCCCCTCCCACCCCGTCGGAGTCCCCATGGCAGCACCGCCGGCCCCGCCCCGCCCGCGCCGCTCCGGAGCGTCGCTCCTGCCCGTCCTCCTCCCCATCGCGGTCCTGATCGTCGCGGCGGTGGGCGTCGGCTCGTGGCTGCAGTTCAGCGAGCGGCAGGCGGGCGACACGGTGTACACCGCCGGGTCCCGGGCCGCCGACCGGGTGGACGTGGAGGCCGTCGTCCAGCGCGTGGACGCCGTCGCCAGGGAGCTGGTGCTGCGGGTCTGGGTGACTCCGCGCGGGGCCTTCGGCGAGGCGGAGGGGACCGCTCCCGTGGCCGCCCTCGACCTCCAGACCTCCGGGGCGACCCTCGGCGACCTGGAGTTCGCGGCACACGAGCGGATCGCCAGCAAGGACATGCAGGTCGCGCTGACGGGCGGCTCGGTCGGCGACTACCCGTTCGACAGCTACCGGACGAGCATCGCCTTCCGCGCGGAGCTGGGCGGCCGGCAGGTGCCGGTGCGCCTGCTGGTCGCCGACAACGACACGCTCTTCGCGATGACGGCCCGCCCGGCGCTCTCCGGACAGGAGGTGCAGCAGGGGGCCGTGATGGCCCTGAGGCTGTCCCGCTCGGGCAGCCTGCTGGTCTTCGCGGTCTTCATGATGGCCGTGATGTGGGCCCTGGCGGCGTCCGTGCTCCTCGGCGCCTGGTACCTGACGACCCGCGGCACGGGCCTGGTCTGGCCGGCCCTCGCCTGGATGGCGGCCACCCTGTTCGCGCTGGCCGCGTTCCGCAACACCGCCCCCGGCACCCCGCCGATCGGCTGCGTGCTGGACTGGTTCGCCTTCCTGTGGGCGGAGACCGTCATCGCCCTCTGCCTGGTCACCGTGGTCGTCACCGGCGTCCGTACCGCCCTCCGAGAGGACGGCCCGCCCGCGTAGCCCGCAGGGGCCGCTCCGGTCGTCCCGGAGCGGCCCCTGCGGCCGTGGTCCCGGCCGATTCGTCCGTCAGCAGTGCGGCACGGACGTCTGGGCGGCGACCAGCGACGAGTGCACGTACCCGGTGCCGACCGGGCTGGAGACGCGGAACCAGCGGTTGGAGGCGTAGTTGGAGCTCGGCGGGTACACCCACTGGCTGTCCAGCCAGCACTGCATGCCCACCCCGGTGCCGTTGCCGAGGTAGCCGTACGAGCTGCAGCCGGTGTTGGCGCAGGAGCGGACGTTCGCCCCGCCGCTGTTGGACCAGATGTAGCTGCCCGCGGCCTCGGCCGCGCCGGCGCCGCCGAGCACGCCGGTCAGGGCCAGGCCCGCGGCGGCCGCCGCGAGTGCCGCCCGGGTCCGCAGGCTGTCGGTGAAGCGTCGCATGGTGGTGCTCCTTCGCGTCGTGGAGGTCGGAACCGCCGCCCGGGCCTTGTCCGGTGGCCCGGCGGCGCACCACCAGCAAGCCCGGCCGGACCCGCCCGGCGGAAGGGTTCCGCCGCAGGCCGGACGGGTCCGGACGCCGCTCCGTACAACTCCGTACAGCCCGCGGGCGTCAGCGGCAGGGCGGCGCGTACGGCAGCCCCGGCAGCAGCGACGCCCACTCGGCCCGGGTGATCGGCGAGCCGGCCCGCTCGCAGACGTGCCGGGCGGCGTCCTCCGCGCCGGTGCTCCACACCAGTGCGGCAGCCGCCGAGCCGCCGGCCGCCAGCGACCGCCCGTCCGGGCTGTACGCGACGGCGTACCCCTTCCCGCCGAGGCCGCTCAGGACGGCCCGCGCCCGCGGCGGCCGCGCCCCCGCACGCCCGGCGCCGGAGGTGTCCCACAGCCAGACGGTGCTGTCGGTGCTCGCCGCGGCCAGGGTCGCGCCGTCCGGGGCGAACGCGAGCGCGTACACGTAGCTGCTGGGACCGGTCAGCGGCGGTCCGGCGCTGACCGGACGCCCGCCGTCCGCCGCGCCGTCGAACCTCCACAGCCACACGTCCCGGTCGCCGGTGCCGGCGGCGAGCGTCCGCCCGTCCGGACTGAACGCCACCGACATCACGTAGCTCCCCGGGCCCTGGAGCACGGCCTCCGCCCGAGGTGCGCCGCCGCCCTCCGGCAGCCGCCACAGCAGCACCTGCTTGTCGACGGTGCCCGCGGCCAGCCGCCGCCCGTCCGGGCTGAACGCCACCGCGTACACGAAGTTGGTCGGCTCGGTCAGCTCGCCCGCGGGCTTGGGCCGGTCCGGGTCCCGGGTGTCCCACAGCCGGACGGTACGGCCCTCGCTGCCGGCCGCCAGGGTCCCGCCGTCCGGCGAGAACACCGCGGACTGGATGGTTCCGGTGCCGCAGTCGAGCGGTTCGCCCCGCGGGGCGGCCTGTTCGGGACGGCTCGTGTCCCACAGCCACACCTTGCCGTCGCGGCCGCCCACGGCCAGGGTGCGGCCGTCCGGGGTGAAGGACAGCGTGCCCGAGTAGCCCGTGGCGTTGGGGAGGGGCCGGCCCACCGGGCGGGGGAGCCACGGATCGCGGACGTCCCACAGGTGCACCTCGCGGCCCGCGACCGCCAGCAGCTTCCCGTCCGGGCTGTACGCGACGGCGTTGACGGTGCCCTGCACGCCGTGCAGGGGCCGCGCGGGCAGCCGCCAGATCCGCACCGTGCCGTCGGCGGCGCCACTGGCCATGCCCTGCCCGTCGGGGAGGAACGCCAGGGAAGTCACCGGTGCCGGATGCGGGAACACCCCGAGCGGGGTGCGGGTGGCGGCGTCGTACAGGCGCACCTGGTTGTCGGCGCTCCCGGTGGCCAGCCACCGCCCGTCGGCGCTGTGCGCGACCGTGTTCACGTAACTGGCGGGGCCGTCCGCGGCCCCGGGGGCGCCGGCGAGGACGTCCGGGGCGGGCGGCGCTCCGTCCGCGGGGCCGGGCACCGTCCACAGCCGGGTGGACCGGTCCTGGCTGCCGGCCGCGAGCCGGCGCCCGTCGGGGCTGAACGCCAGCCCGAGCACCGGCCCCGCGGCCCCGGCCAGCGGCTCCGCGAAGGGCACCGGTCCGCCGCTGCCGGAGGCGTCCCACAGCCGGACCGCCCCGTCCGCCCCGCCGGCCGCGAGCACGGCCGGGCTCCCGGGCCGGAAGGCCACCGAGTGGACGGGCCGGTCGGACCCGCCGAGCCGGACGGCCGGCCCGAAACCCCCGGCTGCGGGGCCCGCGCCGGCGCTGGGCGCCGCCGGGCGGGCGCCCCCGGCGCGCTCCCACACGTACACCCCGCCGTCGGCCGACCCGGCGGCCAGCCGGGCCCCGTCCGGGGCGAACGCCAGCCCGTACACGGCCGACGAGGGACCGGGCAGCACCGTCCCGGCGGCCGCACCCCCCGCTGCGGCGCCGCCCCGGGCCGGCTCCCACACCCGTACGGTCCCGTCGCCCGCGCCCGCCGCGAGCAGCCCGCCGTCCGGGCTGAACGCCAGCGCGTACACGGTGTCCGCGAACGGCGGCGACGGCACGTCCAGGCGCTGCGGCCGCGCCGCGTCCCGCAGGTCCCACAGGGCGACCGTGCGGTCCAGGCCGGCCGCCGCGAGGGTCCGCCCGTCCGGGCTGAGCGCCACCGCCTGCACCACCCCGCGGAACGCCAGCAGCCGGGTGACCGCGGGCATCGCCGAGGCGTCCGTCAGCGCCGCCCGCGCCTCCGCCGTCGGCGCGGTCCGGTACGCCACCAGGCTCAGCTGGGCCGCCAGCGCGACGTCGCTGCCCCGCAACCGCTCCGAGCGGGCCGCGACCAGCCGGGACAGGGCCGTCCTCCGCTGCTGTTCGGCGTCCCGCCGCTGCACGAGCGCCACCGCCGCCAGACAGCCCGCCAGGGTCGCCAGGACGGTGAGCAGCACCAGCAGCCGCCGCAGCCGCCGGGCGTGCTGCCGCTCCCGGCGGGCCCGCTGCTCCTCCGCGGACCGGCTCGCGGCGAGGAACCCGCCCTCCGTCGCGGTGAGTTCCCGCGCGTGGCCGCTCTGCTCGGCCCACCGGGCGGCCAGCGCCAGCCGGGTACCGCGGTACAGCAGCGAGGGATCCCGGTCCGCCGACCGCCAGCGCTCCGCGTCACGCGCCAGGTCCTGCCACACCAGGTGCCCCGCCCGGTCGGCCTCGATCCAGCCGTGCAGGCGGGGCCAGGCCGTCAGGAGCGCCTCGTGCGTGATGCGCGCGCCGTCGCCGTCCAGCCCGACCAGGCGCCGGTCGACGAAGCACTCCAGCACCTCGTACACCTCCTCGGCGCGCGCGCCGCACCACTCGTCCGCGGGGGAGGAGGCGCCGGGCAGCGGCAGCACCCTGCGGGTGTCGGGGACGCCGTCCCCGACCGTCACCATGCGCAGGAACAGGGTCCGGGCCAGGGCGCGCCGGCTCTCGCTGAGTGCGGCGTACGCCTCCTCCGCGCTGGCCGACACCGCGGCGGACATCCCGCCGCCCGCCCGGTAGTCGGCGATGGTCAGGACACTGCCGCGGCCCCGCTCCCAGGTGGACAGCAGGGCGTGCGAGAGCAGCGGCAGCCCGCCCGCGCCGGAGTCCCTCAGGTCGGCGACCAGCAGGTCGGCGAAGCCCTCGTCCACGGCGAGCCCGGCCCGGGCGGCCGGCCCGTGCACCGCGCTGCGGATCTCGTCGGTGGTGAGCGCCCCGACGACGATCTGACCGCGCTGCAGGGCGGTCGCGAGGGCGGGCTCCTGGAGGGCCTGCGCGTAGAAGTCGGCGCGCAGCGCACCCAGGACGTGGACGCGGGGGCAGGGGAGCGCGGCCAGGAAGGCAAGGAACCGCTCCCGCTCGGCCGGCTCCCGGCAGACCGTGAAGACCTCCTCGAACTGGTCCACGGCCACCAGCACCCGCACGTCCTCCCGCTCAGCCCAGTCCCGCAGGCAGGCGGCGAGCCCGGCCGCGGAGCCGGGCAGAGCGTCCCCGCCGCCCGTCAGGGCGCGTACGGCCCTGACCAGCTCGGACGCGGGAGCCCGTCCCGGTGCCGGCAGGCAGGGCACGAACCCGTGCGCGGCCCGCAGCACCGGCAGCACCCCGGCCCGCAGCAGCGACGACTTTCCCGAACCGGAGGCGCCGACCAGGAGGTGGGGGAAGTCCGGCCCGTCGGCGAGGAGCCGCTCCACGGCCGCGTCCCGCAGCCGGTCCCGGCCGAAGAACCAGTCCGCGTGGTGCTCCTCGAACCGGGCGAGCCCCCGGTACGGGACGACGCCCCGGGCCGCCCGCGGGGTACGGGAGCGGCGAAGGTCGGCCAGCCGCTCCAGCCAGCGGCCCGTCTCGGCGGGATCCCTGACGCCGAGCTCCTCCAGCACCCGCCGGAACAGCGGCAGCGAGCCCAGCGAGGGCAGGCTCTGCCCGGCCAGCCAGCCGCCGATCGTGGTGTGCGCACCGGGGGACTCCACCCGGGCGGCGAGCATCCGCACGGTCAGGCCGGCGTCCTCCCGCAGCCGGGTCAGGTCGGCGGCGAACTCCTCGCGCGGCGCAGCCCCGGCGGCCGGCGGCTCGGGAGGCGGTGACGGCTGCGGCGGTTCCCCGGCTGCCGCCGGGTCCGCTTCGGGCGGGGGTAACGGCTGTGGCGTACGGTCCATCGCGCCTCCGCGGCTACGGTGTCGGTGGGACAGATGCGCAGGCATCCTGCACGCCCCGCCGCAGCGCCCGCCCCGCGCTCGCCGCGAACCGGTCTGTTTTCGGTACACCCCGCGCAGTCCGGCGAGCGTTCCTGCGCACACCGGCCCGGAACACCGCCCCGGGCCGCCGGCGGGGAGCCGGCGACCCGGGGCGTTCCTGGTCAGTAGCCTGTGCTGCCGTAGATGCGCTGGCCGTCGTACGTGCCGCCTTGGCAGTACCAGTAGCCGCTGCTGTGCTTCGCGGGTGCGCCGCCGCCGTACTTGCAGTCCCCCCATGACACCTGGGGCGCGGCCGCGTCGGCCGCGTGGGAGACGGTGACGCCCATACCGGTCAACGCCAGCGAGGCGAGGGCCAGGCCGAGCAGTCGTCGAACGCGCATGGCTTGCTCCTCTCGGGATTAGCCCGTTCGGGCCATTCCAGCGTGACGGCACGCGGCACCCGGGAGCGCGTGCGACTACGCCATGTGGGTGAACCGCTCGGGCGCCACCCGGTCGAAAAGCCATGGAAAGCGACCGACCGGCCACGGCGGTCGCGGGCCCCCTCGGCCGCCGAACGGCGAAGGGGCCTCGGAGGGCAGCCGGAGGCGCCCGCCGCCCGCCCCGACCGGTGGGACCGATGCCAAACCTTTTGTCGATCTTGAGTAGGCTCGGCGCCCGGGGCCGGTCCGCCAGCGAACCGGCCCCCTCTGACGACCAGTTGAGGAGAACCGTGCGCCTGACCATCGACCGACGCCTCACTCTCGGTGCCGCCGCGCTCGCCGTCGCGATGACGGTGGCCCCGGCGACCGCCGCCGTGGCCGCCCCGCCCGCCCCGGCCCGCCCCGCGGCGGCGCCCGCCCCCGCCCCGGACCTGGAGGGCATCTCGCAGGCGCTGCGCAACACCCTCGCCGCCGGAGCGCCGGGCGCCATGGCCCGCTACACCGGCCCCGGCGGCGTCCAGCACCGCACCGAGGGGGTCCAGGACCGGAGCACGGGCGCCGCCGTGGACCCCGCCTCCCGCTTCCGCATCGGCAGCGTCACCAAGACGTTCTCCACCGTCGTCCTGCTCCAGCTCGTCTCCGAGGGCAAGATACGCCTGGACGACCCGGTCACCGCCCACCTGCCCGGCGTGCTGCCCGACGACCGGATCACGGTGCGCCACCTCCTCAGCCACCGCAGCGGGCTGTCGGACTACACGAACGCCATGTTCGACCGGACCGTCCCCGGCTTCGAGTCCGTCCGCAACCGGGTCTTCACCTACCAGGAGCTCGTCGACCTCTCCCTGAGCGAGCCCCGGACCACCGAGCCCGGCGCCGCGTACCGCTACTCGAACACCAACTTCGTCGTGGTCGGCATGCTCATCGAGAAGCTGACCGGCAAGCCGGTCGCCAAGGCCTACGAGCAGCGCATCATCAAGCCCCTGAAGCTCAAGAACACCTCGTACGTCCACCCCTCGACGGCCATCAAGGGCCGCCACGCCCGCGGCTACCTGCACCCCGACGAAGAGGGCGCCCCGCTCGTCGACTCCACCGAGCAGACCGTCTCCTGGGCCCAGTCCGCCGGTGCGATGATCTCGAACGAGGCCGACCTCTCCACCTTCATGTCCGCCCTGCTCGACGGCCGGCTGCTGCGCGCGGACATGCTGGACGCCATGCTCACCATGGCACCGACCGACGCCACGAACACCCGCTTCTACGGCCTGGGCCTGCGCCGCTACGACCTCACCTGCGGCACCTCCGTGTATGGGCACACCGGCACCGTGCAGGGCTTCTACACCTACGCGTTCACCACCCGCGACGGCCGCCGCAGCCTCAGCGCGATGGCGAACACCTCCAACCGCGGCGCCGCGAACACCGCCCTCGGCGGCACCCTCGAAGCGGCCTTCTGCGGCAAGAAGGCCGCCACCCCGGCGGGCTCGGCCGCCAGGTCGGCGGCCCCGTCCGCCGGGCAGCACGAGGCCACCGCTCCGCGCGCCGAAGCCGACATCCACGAGAACCGCTGACACGGACCGCGACACGGTGCTCCCCCCCCACCAGCGGGGGAGCACCGCCCGTCAGTCCCGTGGCCGCTCAGCCGTACATGGCCAGGCGGTGGAAGGCCGCGAGTGCCTGGTCGACGGGGTGCGGCTGCGGCTTGCCGGAGGCGTCGAGCCGGTTCCACCGCTGCAAGTTGACGGCCACCGCCATCTGCCGCCGGCCGTCGGCACGAATCGCGGCCAGCGCCCCGCCGCCCCACACCGTGCCGCCGTGGCCCCAGTACGCGTCCTGTCCGGGCGGCCCCTCCACCGGGTGCAGGCCGAGGCCGTAGGGGACCGTCTTCTGCTCCTGGGAGACGACGGGAACGGTGCGCTGCATCTGCGCCAGCGACGCCGGGCTGACGATCTCGCCGGCCAGCAGCGCGGCGTAGAAGCGGTTGAGGTCCGCGACGGTCGATATCAGCGAGGCCGCCGGCCCCACCCAGGACATGTCGTAGACGCTGTGGTCGCGCGGGGGTTCGATCATCCCGAACCACGCCTCGTAGAGCCGCGAGTGCGGCCCCTCAACCTCCGGCCCGGTGGGGAAAGCGGTGTCCCGGAGCCCGGCGCGCTCGATGACGCTCCGGGTGATGGACTGCTCGGCCGTGTCACCCGTCACCTGCTCCAGGAGCCGGGCCAGGAGCAGGTAGTTGGTGTTGGAGTACACCCCCGGAGTGCCGCCCGCAGGCCCGACGGGCGGTGCGCCGACCCCCATCCCGATCAGCTCGACGGGGTCGAACCGCGTGAACCGGTTGTCCTCCAGGCTCTCGGGCCGGGTGTCGGCGAGGGAGGGGAACGCCTTGAAGGAGGGGAAGGCGTACGGGAAGTACTCGGCGAGGCCGCTGGTGTGGTTGATGAGCATCCGCACCGTGATCGCCTCACCGCGTTCTCCGGGTACCAGCCCCGGGAGGTAGCGGCCGATCGGCGCGTCGAGTCCGATCCGGCCGGTCTCCGCCTCCTTCAGCACCGCGGCGGCGGTGAAGGTCTTGGTGATGCTGCCGACACGGTGCCGCATGTCGGCGGTGACGGGGCGGCCGGTATCCGTGTCGGCGACCCCGGCGGCGCCGCGCCATACCGCGTCGCCGTCGCGCACCTCGGCGAACAGGCCGGGCATTCCGGCACGGTGGACGTTCTCGAGGGCGGCGTCCAGCGCCGCGGGATCCAGTGACTTCCTCACGACATGCGTCCCTTCGGTTGTCTCTCGGCAGGTTCCCCAACAGCACCCGCAGTCCGGGCGCGAGGGCGCGCGTGACCCCGGCCCGCCCGCTGCCGGGCCGCCCGTCACGCCGGCACCCATTATGCACGCGGTGCGTGCAACGGTGCGTGCATGAGTAGACTCTGTCCGACGAGAGGGGCGAAATGGCAGGTCGACGGCGGTGGACGAGTGAGGAGATCCTGGACGCGGCAGCGGATCTGCTCCGCACGACCGGCACGGAGTCCTTCAGCGTGCGGAAAGTGGCCGCGACCCTCGGTACGGACTCCTCCAGCCTCTACCGCCACTTCCGCAGCAAGACGGAGCTGCTCCGCGCCGTCGCCGACCGCATCCTCGCGGAGTCCATGGACGGCTACCGGCCCGAGGGCGACTGGAAGCGGCGGCTCACCGCCCTCGCCCTGCGCTTGAGAGAGGCCTTCGGGCGACAGCCCCAGCTCGCCGCGGTCTGGGGCCGGTACGCGTCAGGGGGCGCCGGCTCCCGGCTGGTCATGGAAGAGGTGCTGCAGGCCCTGCGCGCGTCCGGGCTCCCCGACGAGGAGGTCCCGGCGCGCTACCACCGCCTCGCCGTCCTCATCGCCTCCCTGATCGCCTCGGAGGCCGGCGTCAGCACCATCACCCCGGAGGAATCCGAACAGGGCATGGAACTCTTCCGCGTAGCCGTCCTGGGCGCCGACCCGGAACGCTTCCCGGCCCTGTCCCACTTCGCCCGCGAGGTCACCCCGCTGGGCGCGGACCGCCGCGCGGCCTTCGAGGAGATCCTCGCGGCCCACCTGGCCCACATCGAACGCATGATCCCCCCGGGCGCCACTTCGCACCAGTAACCAGCAATCCAACGCACCTGCTCGAGGACCCGCCCACCGCCCCACCCGCTGCGAGTGGGACACCGGAAAGCGGAACGAGCGGCTGCAATCGGCACCAACCACCCCGCAAGCCGCGCCCGGGGCCCAAGTGCACGCCATCCGTGGAGCGTTGGAACCATTCGCACATGCTCATCGTCAAGCAGATCGAGTTCCACGACCTGGAGATGAGCCACATGCATCCAAGACCACGCGGCCGACGCGTCCTCGCCGCCCTGCCGGCACTGATAATCGGCGGGGCCCTCCTCTCGCAGTCGGCGATCGCCGGCGCCACCCCGGCGGCTCCGGCAGCCCCGGCCCCCGCCCGGATCGACCTGGTCCTCGACCTGTCCGGGTCGATGAACGAGAACGACGCCGGCGGCCAGACCCGTCTCGCCGCCGCGAAGCAGGCGGTCACCCGGATCATCGACACCGCCCCGGAGCAGGCCCCACTGGGTCTGCGCGTCTACGGCGCCACCTACCCCGGCCAGGACAAGAAGCAGGGCTGCGCCGACACCCAGCAGATCCTGCCGGTCACCCCGATGGACCGGACGGCACGCGCCGACGCCAAGAAGCAGGTGGCCGGCTTCAAGGCGGTCGGGTTCACCCCGATCGGCGTCTCCCTCCGGGAAGCCGCCAAGGACCTCGGCCCGAGCGGCGAACGCCGCATCGTCCTCGTCTCGGACGGCGAGGACACCTGCGCGCCGCCGCCCCCCTGCGACGTGGCTCGCGAGCTCAAGGCGCAGGGCGTCGACCTCGCCGTGGACGTGATCGGCTTCCGCACCCCCTCCTCGGCGCGTACGCAGCTCTCATGCATAGCCGAGGTGACGGGCGGCTCGTACGCGGACGCCGGCGACGCCGACTCGCTCACCGCCAACCTGTCCGCCCTCTTCCGGAAGGAATGGCGCACGTACCGCGCCACGGGAAAGCCCGTCGAGGGCTCGCTCAACGGCTGCGAGGACGCCCCGCTGGTGGCGCCCGGCCAGTACCTGGACAGGTTCACCGGCGGACGCGACCTCTACTACAAGGTCAAGAAGCGCCCGGACCAGCGCCTCCAGGTGAGCGCCACCGCCGTCGCCGAGGACGGATACGAGCGCGGCTCGATCATCACCGTCGCGGCCGGCCCCCCGGGGAACGGCAAGCCCCGTGAGTGGCTGCGCGAGTTCGACCAGTCGATGGGATGGGCGAACATCATCACCACCGGCGGCCGCAGCAAGCCCGGCGCAGGCGGCGACAAGCCCGCCCCGGACGACACCGGCTGCATCGTGATCGAGAACAGCGTGACCAAGGCCGGCGACAAGCCGATGCCGGTCGAACTCCTCGTCGGCACAGCCGACGAGTCGACCCGGAAAGCCGGCGCGCGCGCCCCGCAGCCCCGCACCGGGGCCGACGCCGAGGGCGGTTTCTCCTTCAACAGCGCCACCCCGATCGGACCGGGCACCGTCCGCCAGTCCATCGCGGTCGGCGAGGCCCCCTTCTGGCGCGTCGAGCTGAAAGCGGGCCAGAAGCTGACGGTCAAGGCCGGCGTGGACATCCCCGGCGACTTCCCGAACTCCGTCACCACCGGGTGGGGCCTCACCGTCTACAACGCCAAGCGCGAGGCGGCGGAGTGCAACAGCAAGACCGGCGCGACGGAACTCCTCGCGGGCAGGACCGGGCGCATCGAGCGGGTCTGCGGACCCTGGGAGATCACCGGGCAGGACGCCGGAAGCTCCGACGCCAAGGGATATGACGTACCCGGCACGTACTACATCCAGGCGCAGGTGGCGGAACCCAAGAAGGAAGCCAGGGGGACCGTCGTCCCGATCTCGCTGACCGTGGAGGTCTCAGGCACCCCGAGCGCCGACACGGGCCCGGTGTTCCACTTCGGCGACGACGCGGCCCAGGGCCCCGCACCCGCCACCAGCCGGGCAGCCGCAGCACCCGAGAACGACGACAGCCGCATCACCCGACTCGCCCTGCCGATCGCCATCAGCGCCGCCGCCCTGACCCTCGCCGCAGCCACCCTGTACGCCCTCAAGCGCCGCAGAACAACCTGACACCACCGAGGCCAGGCACCACCCACCCACAGCAACCGGAAGCCAGATGTGGCTACAAGTCGTCTCCGAGTCCACCGGCGCGAAACCGGCCCCTCCGGCCGACCCCTCGCACCTGGAGCGTGCCGAACAACTCCTCGGGCAGAGCCTGCCAGAAGCCCTGCGGGACCTCCTCCTACAAGCCAACGGCGTTTCGGACGAGCACGGCACAGACGTCGTCTGGGGAATCGACCGGATCGTAGAAGTAAACCTGGCCTTCCGCAGCGATTCCAGCCCCTCATGTTCTTCGGCGAGAGCGGGGGAGGGGACCAGTTCGCCTTCGTTCGCACGCCCAGCCGCGACGACGTGTTCGTCTGGGACCACGAAACGGACAGCCGCATCTGGATCACTCCCCACCTGGCCGCCTTCCTCCCAAACGCCCTCACAGACACAGACTGGTACCGCAACCGGTAACCCTGCTCCCCCCCAGGCCACCGGCTACGTCCCCGCCGCTGCACGTGAGGCGACACAGGAGTGGCGGCCGGCCTTCTCCCCGGGCAGTGCCTGGATCGCCTTCCCCTCCTGCAACAAGCCCAGAAGCATGCCCGAGGAGGTTCGACGCGCGATCCGTTGGCCGGCCGCCCCGAGGACGCCAAGGACTGTCCATGAGGGATGATTCCCCCATGGACAGAGTTGTCGATCTCGACGAGGCGGCTGCCGCGCTGGTGCAACGCGTCGCCCGGTGGAGGTCGGTCGGCCTTGCGGTTGCAGAGATGACCTGGAGGGATGGGAAGGCCGAGTGGCCCCAGCCACTCGAGACCGCCAGGGAACGGGTCAGCGACCCCGATTCTCTCGGCTTGGTCATCTCCGCCTCCGCGCAGGCCGAGCTGTCGGTAGTCCTGTTCCGTGGCGGCTGGCCGACGTGGACTTCTTCGACGCCCTCGGCAATGCCGGTTCGCTCCCCGCCTCGAACATCGCATCAGCAGCGGACTTCGCGGCCAGGATGGACAAGTGGATCGGACGGGTCTTCGGCTCGATCGAAACCGCCTCCGGTGACAGAGGTCCATCTCGACTCAGCTGAGCGCTTGTCGCCCGCAGCGAATGCCGGGGAGTTCTTCGGCGGCTGGACCAAGAGGTCCTCCCCCCGCGCCTTGCGCGGCCACCGTCGATGGACTCACCTTCGGCCCACGCCGACACGCCGCAGCCATTGAACCCGCCAAGCCTCTGACCGCTTCATTCTCCGAGTGCGAACGACGCCCGTTCCTGCCACCTCGCGCCGTCGTGGACCATCAGTGCAACCGAGGCCACGCGAGACGTGAACGGGAGCCTCCCGACGAGGTCTCCCTCGATCTCCTCCAGGACGGCGTCTTCCTGGCCCTGGGCGACGGTCAGGTGCGGCACGACCTCGGCAAACCGGCCGCCATACGGCGGCGCTTCAGGCCAACGGCCAGCGATCGCCTCGGTGAGCTGCCGCAACTGCGTGTCCGGCTCCGGGACGAGATGGAGCACCTCCGGAAGTCGCCCACACCTCTCGAACCGCAGGTCAAAGGCATGGTGGCTGCGCAGTACCTCCGCGAGGGCAGCGTGGACGAGCGCATCTATTCGGCTCTCGTCGAGGAACGGGAAGAGCACGGTTACGTGAGCTGGAACCCCCGCCTGGGCCGAGGGGTAGAGTCGTTCACGCCACCCACGGACGGACGGCTCCGCCTCCGGGATCCGGACGATGAGCCCCGTCTGCCCCGCCCGAAACGTACTGGTGCTGTCATCTGCCATGACACGACATGGTGTCACCTCGCTCGCACACAGCACGGCTCCATTTCCTCCGGTCGATCACGGGCCGCCAGTTCACGAGAAATCCAAAGCGCAGGTGGTCTCTCAACGTCACCGCAAGCGATCGATCAACTCTGTGGTTGATGCGGCGAAGCCACGCGATCGACGCACGTCGGCCTACAGACTCACAGCACGCCCCCGGACGCAGTGACGTAACCGCGGGTATGAGCCCCGCTCCCTCGTGGCGACGTCAGGACGAGGCCGATCAGCCCGAGCAGAGACAGCACCGCTCGGGCTTCGGCCGCCGGCCCGCTACTCGGCTGTGGGTTTGCGGGACAGGGCTTTGGTGACGGTCTGCCCGGTCAGTCCCGTGACGCGCATCAGGTCCGATTTGGACACCCCGCACCGGTGTGCCGCGCGCATGGAGGCGTTGCGCAGTGCCACATCCGGCCGGAAGGGGTGGCGGGCGAGTTTGCCTTGCACGAGTGCGACGAAGCGGAGCAGAATCCGTCCCTGCCAAGTGGTCAACGTGTTGCGCGGTGAGGGCGTTGCGGATGTTGCCAAGGCGTACCTTTCGCTGGGCTTGTCTTCCCATCGAAGGTGACGGCACTTCGGGCCACCCGGCAGAGCGCGACCAGGCCACTTCAGTAGGACATCCGAGAGCACCTCCGGGAAGGGAAGCGCATCACGTGGCTCCAGTGGCCGCGGTGCGCCCCACACGGCGCGTCCGAATCCCCGCACTGTGAGCGCCGAACAAGGCCTCACGCTGTCCTGCCCGCCGAACGCACGGTCTCCGCGCAGGCGGCGCGCGACGACGATGTCGCCCGCGCCACTCCCCGTGCCGAAGCGGGCCGCCCGCAAGGAACCACCCTCGCGGTGGGCCCGACCGTCAGGCGTTGATGTACTGGGCGGCGTACTCCTCGCTGGGCGGGACCACGGTGATGACGTCGATCAGCACACCGTCCGGAGCGGCGATGACGAAGTGGCGCTGGCCGAAGTGCTCTGTGCGCAGTGGCAGCAGTTCGGGCAGGCCGGCCTCGACCACGAGCCGCTGGTGCTCGGAGTCGACGTCGTCCACCTCGAAGTTCAGCAGCAAGCCGCCCTGGAGCGCGACCCGGTGGCCCTCCGGGATGGTCGGGTGGGTGTGGTCGAGGAGGGCGAGTTCGTACTGCGGGGCATCGGGGCGGCGCAGGCTGACGTACCAGTCCGCCGCGAAGGTGGCCTCGAAACCGAGGTGGCGCGTGTAGAAGTCGCGGGAGGCCGTCACGTCCCGGGTGGCGATCACCGGGTAGAAACCGCCCAGCGTGACCGCGGGCGTGGTCGTGCGTTCGTCCGTCATGGCAGAGGCCCTCCTGACCCAAGTTCACATACCCCGGGTATGTGATTCTGCCGCTAGCATACCCCCGGTACGCCAAATGGAAAGGGCGGTGGCCGCCGATGGCAGTCAGCCGAGCGGAACAGCGGGCGGCCACGCGGCGCGCACTGCTGGCAGAAGGGCGGCGGCAGTTCGCCGCCGACGGGTACCACCACGTGGTAC
Organism: Streptomyces sp. NPDC031121; assembly: GCF_055570615.1. Taxonomy (NCBI): domain Bacteria; kingdom Bacillati; phylum Actinomycetota; class Actinomycetes; order Kitasatosporales; family Streptomycetaceae; genus Streptomyces; species Streptomyces sp. NPDC031121. Next base: position 11,271 of record NZ_JBVIGV010000013.1, on the reverse strand, counting down.
TGGCCGACGTGGCGCGTGCCGCCGGCGTCACCAAGGGAGCCGCCTACCACCACTTCGACAGCAAAGCCGGGCTCTTCCTGGCCGTCGTGTGCGAGGTGCAGCAAGAACTGGGCGAGCGTGTCGCGACCGCAGCCGAACAGCAGGAGGACCTCTGGGAACAGCTCCGGGCCGGCTGCCGGGCCTTCCTGTCCACGGGCACCGACCCCGCCGTACGACAGATCCTCCTGGTCGACGCGCCAACCGTGCTCGGATGGGACGAGTGGCGCGCCCTGGACGACGAGTCCTCCGCCCGCCACCTCGCGGAAGCCCTGACGGCGCTCACCTCCGCCGGGATCATCGCCGACCAGCCGGTAGAGCCCCTGAGCCGGCTGCTCTCCGGGGCCATGAACGAGGCCGCGCTCTGGATCGCGCGGGGCGGAAACCCCCAGGCCGCCGAGCAGGCCCTCGACCGCCTCCTCTCGGGGCTGCGGCTCCCGGCCTGACTCCTCACCCAGCGGCTGCCCGCTCTTCGAGCCGCTGCGCAGAGACGCAGGACGAAGGCGCCCCACTGACCTGCCGCCTGGCCGCCAAAGCGTCACGAGGGCCGCCAGTCGCCACGTCCGCCCATCCGGGCCAAACGGTTGTCTTCCGGGTGCCCGCGATGGTCACGGGCGACAGTCTGAGCATTGGATCGTCCGTGAGTCTGGGTGGCGCCTGCATCGAAATGCGGTCGACGGAATCATCTCGTGCAGCGGATCATGTGTGGGTGTCGCCGGTCAAAGCTGCAACCGATGACCTGCAGGACCTCGCTGTTCTCTGGAGTATTGGCGAGGCCCATGCCCACGATGTGGTCGAGACCGCCTGCGCGGCACTCGTTGCCGGACTGGACAGCCCGGCACTGCGCATTCTGGCCGGATACACACGGGCCGAGGCAGGGTACGAGGTCCCCGACCTGCTGCCCGTCGTACTCGATGAGCTGGACCTTGTGTTCTACCCGCGCGGCAGCGAGGCCGGGCAGGAGGCTGCCGTGCGGGCGCTCGCGCACGAGATGCTGGCGGGCCGGCTGACGCCGCGGGAGCTTGCTTCCGCTATCCACCGGCGGTTCGGACACCGGCTCCCACTGGCCGAGCGCCTTGCCGAGCTTGATGACGAGTACGACATCATCGAATACGGGGACAAGACGCTGGCTCAGCTCGATGCGGAGGTCACGGGCGAAGCTCGGCGTCTGGCGCTTGGTCGGCCCGACCAGAACCGGCTTTCGCAGCGCAGGTGGCTGATCGCCGCCCGGCCCGGCCGCACCCACGACACCTGATCGCCTGGATACGGACGACCGCCCAGGCCTGGGCCGCGGTGCCCTGGCACCGTACGCCCGCCCCGAGAACCGACGGCGGATCCAAGCCGTCCCGGCATACGGCAGACGACCGGCGCAAGGCGCGTACACCGCTCTTCACGGCCGGCGCCGCTGCCGAGCGGCAGGGGCGCCGACCGTCGGGACGTCCATTGGCCGGTGGTGCTCTTGCGCGGTGGTGCGGCTTGGGCTTATGTGTCCGGTGCGCGGCCGCGCATGATCATGAGTGAGGAGCGGTGGTGCTGATGGTGGAGGTTGTGGGGGACGAGGCCGGCGTGCGGGTGATCCGCTGCGTGGGCGACTTCGACCTGGGTGTGCTGGCGCCGCTGACCGCTGCGTTTGAGGCCGCCGCCGCCGATCCGTGGGTGGCCAAGGTGGTGGTGGACGTCTCCGGGGTGGGGTTCGCCGACTCCGCGTTCTTGAACCAGCTGTTGCGGCTGCGCCGGCAGCGGCCGACAGTGCTGGCCGGGCCCCTGCCGAACCGGCTGTTGCGGCTGCTGGAGCTGACCGGTGCCCTGGGTGTGTTCACCATCGCTGACGGTGTGGAAGCCGCCCGGGCGATGTAGGGCGATCCTTCCCCCGTTCGGGCGCGAACCGGCCGTCGCGCGGCAAACGGATGGCCTGCCGCCAGCCGACCCCGCCCCACCGCTGCTCCGCTGCCGCCGGGCCCGAATCGGCCCTGTGCAGGCCTGCGTACGGTCACCCGATGCGGTCCGAAAAAATCGGCAGATCAGCCGACTGGGGGTGTATGCCCAGGCGGCTGCGGGGAAGGAAGTGGTCAGGCCTCCGAACGGGGCCGGTGGCGCTCTGCACACAGACCGCCAAGCAGGTTGGACAGAAGGATGATCATGGCTCGTGGCACGGTGAAGTGGTTCAACTCCGAGAAGGGCTTCGGTTTCATTGCCCAGGACGGGGGAGGCCCGGACGTCTTTGCGCACTACTCGAACATCACCGGGCAGGGCTACCGGGAGCTGCGTGAAGGTGAGTCGGTCACCTTCGACGTGACCCAGGGCCAGAAGGGCCCGCAGGCGGAGAACATCATCCGCTCCTGACTCGCAGACCCCACCCGCTTGCTGTCGCCGGCGCCCGCCTGAGCGGGCGCCGGCGGCGCTTCCGCCGACGTCTGGGGGAGGGGAGGCCCCGGGAAGGGGCCTCCCCCCGGGCGATCGTGTCCAGAAGAGCACCAGCAAGCCTCCGGAGGCCCGCCCGGGCAGCGGTGGCGAGCGCTTCCGTGGCTCTCCAGGGTTCGCCGGGCGGCCACCAGACGCCAGCTCCAGTGTGCGGAGGCCGAAGCCCCGCCGCTGGGACGAGTCGTTCGAAGGCCGCAATGCCCTCGTCGCCGTGTACGCCCGTTCCAGGGCGTCCCGCGGACTGAGACCGGTGACGGTTCCACCGCCCCGCGCAAGGGCTGCCCCGTGGCATCCGCCCCCAAGCAGGGCCGGTGCCCCTGCTCCGCGCCGGCATTGGCGTCGCTCCGGGTAGGGGTCGCCCGGATGCGCGGAGCGGCTGCAGAGCAGCGGCGGGGCGCTGATGCTGTGGGTGTGGATACGGGCAATGCTGTGCCGGAGCATGAAGCCGGGTCTCGGGGCCGTGCGGGGTGGAGGCGGCGTGCCACCGGCTGTTGCGTGGCGCTCGGGCTGCTGGTGTCAGCGGCGGTGCTGTTCCGGGCCGGGCTCTCCGATGCGCTGCGGGCGCTGACGTTCGGCGGCCGCGTCATGGGCGCGGTGTTCCTGGTCGTCGCGGTGGTGGAAGTGGTCGCGGCCGGGGCGGTTGTGGATTTCTGGGGCCGACGGACGACCCGGTACTCGGGGCCGGCGGTTCTGCTCGGTGTCAGCGCGATGGCGGTGACGAGCCTGGTTCTGCTGGTGCTCCAGTGGGAGGGCGGCTACCGTGCCGGATGGTTCTGGCTGTGGGCGGTACTGACCGCGTGGGCAGCGTGGGCCGTGTGGGTGCTGGTTCGTGAGAAGGTGTGGCGGGACATGCCGCACCCGCGGGGCTTCGCCACCGGCGTGGCGGTGTCCGCCCTGATCGGCTCGGCGAGCGTGGCGTACTCGGCGATGTACGTGCCCTACGTGGCGCCGCCCAAGGTGCCGTTCATGGTGTCCTTCGGAAAGCCGGTCCTCCACCCTGACGGCAAGCGGCTCTACGTGCCGGCCCGTTTCACCTTCCGCAACGAGGGATCGGTGAGCATCTTCGTGGTCGGCACCCTGTGGTCGGCCAAGCTGTGGCCGTCCGCCTTCCGCCCGCAGGGGACGGAGCGCACCCGGTGGCGGCAGGAGCTCGGAGACGGCTGGGACACCCACCGGCAGGAGGACTTCAACGCCGACCCTCGGCTGCTGGCCGCCGGACAGGTCTCCAATGCAGGCGCCCGACTCGACCCGGGTGACGACTTCTCCAAGGATGCCGTCATCGAGGTGCCGGCCGCCGGGCAGGGCCGGGTGGAGTTGTTCGCGTCGGTGTCGTTCATCCGCGCCGACCGCTGCAAGCTCGCCAACAGCTACCGGGGATCCATCGAGCGTTCGTGGGATGTGGAAGGAGAGGAGCGCAAGCACCTGCGCGATGCGCCTTCCTGGCTGGCCGAGCCCGGTGACGACTTCGTCCGCTACCACTCGAGGATCTACCGGTCGAGTGAGGTGATGCGGATGACGCAGGCCCCGGACTGGGCCGCGATGTGGTGGGTCATCCCGAAGGGCAAGGACGACGCCCCGTTCATGGAGGTGCACATCTCCCGCGATCCCGACGGACGCGAGGTGCTCAGCGAGGACGAGCAGGAGCCGTACGGGATGAAGACCCTGGTCAAGGGCGTCGACCAGCCCGTCGCGATGCTTCGGCGGCTGGCCGGAGACGGAGCGTGACGGGGCCCACTCCCACCTGGGGCACCGCGGCAGCCGTCCGTACAGCGCACCACAACAGGACCGCAGGCCGTGGGCGTGCCATGGTGGGGGAGCGCCCATGACCGACGAGAGCCCGGGCGCGTGGCAGCAGGTGGCAGCGTGAACGGACACGGCATCGACTACCACGCCGTCTTCCAGTCCCTTCCGGCTGGTGTGGCGCTGCTGACGCCTGACCTGGTGTACGCCGATGCCAACCCGGCGTACCTGTCCCTGTCCGGCCGGACCCGGAGCGAGCTCATCGGGCGTTTCCTGTTCGACGTCTTCCCCGACAACCCCGGTGACCCCGCCGCGACCGGCATGCGCAACCTGTACGCCTCACTGCGGCGGGTGGCTGCCACCGGGGAGCGCGACACGATGGCGCTGCAGCGCTACGACGTGGAAGACCCCGAGCGGCCCGGGGTGTGGCAGGAGCGGTACTGGAGCCCGGTCAACGTCCCCGTCCTCGCCCCCGACGGCAGCGTGGCCCTGCTGCTGCACCGGGTCGAGGAGGTCACCGAACTCATCCGCGCCCGCGGCGGCCGGCCGGGAGGGGACCGCACACGGGTCCTGGAAGCCGAGCTCTACACCCGCGCCCGGGAACTGCAGGAGGTCAACGAGCGCCTGCGCAAGGCCCACGCCCGCGAGCGGGAGGTCGCCCTCCACCTGCAGGAGGCGATGCTGCCCGCCCCGCGTCTCCTCGGCCACCACGGCGCAGCGGTGCGCTACCGGCCCGCCATCGGGGCGCTGAACGTATGCGGCGACTGGTACGACCTCGTCGACCTGCCCGGCAACGACCGCACCACCGTCGCGGTCGGTGACGTCGTCGGCCACGGCCTGCACGCCGCGGGCGTCATGGGCCAGCTCCGCAGCGCCCTGTCCGCGGCCTCGTGCGTCGCCGCCGGCCCCGCCCAGGCCCTGGACGTCCTCGGTCTGTACGCCCGCTCCGTCGAGGGGGCCGAATCGACCACCGCCGCGTCCGTCTTCATCGACTGGAAGACCCGCACCCTCACCTACAGCAGTGCCGGCCACCCCCCGCCCGCGCTGTGCCGTCCCGACGGCACGGTCGGCTTCCTCGATCAGGCCACCGATCCGCCGCTCGGCACCCGCCCGAATCACGTTCCCCGCCCGCAGGCCCAGACCGCGTTCACCGACGGCTGCGTCCTCGTCCTCTACACCGACGGACTCATCGAACGCCGCCACGAGGACATCGACACCGGCCTCGCCCGCCTCGCCGAGTCCCTGAGCAGGCACCGCGCCGCCGACGCCGACACCCTCGCCGACGCGCTGCTGACCGACCTGATCCCCCCGGCCGGCCTCACCGACGACACCGCCCTGATCGTCGTGCGGCTCTGACGCCGCCGGACACACCCGCGACCGGCAGCCCGGCGAGGTGGTCGAACAACGGGTGTGGGCATCGGCAGACGGCACTCGTAGACAAGCGGCCAGGCGCTCTCGGCGTGCTCTCCGGCTCTCTTCGCACCTTGTCCGACGGCCCTGGCCGACAGCGTGGTTGCCTTCGGCTGCGCCATTCCGGGGTGCTCTTGTCGGGCCTGCCCCGAGCGCCGGCGCCAGTCAGCAGGTTCAGGTCCGCGGGGTGTCGCCGTCCCGCTCGGCCGAGTGAAGAAGTTCGATGACGCGCTCCTCGTACCGGACGCGGGCCGGGGAGAAGTCGTACGGCATCTTGCCGATGGCCTGCAGGGAGCTCATCCTCGCCTCGCCCTTCTCCTCGCCAGCGTGCTCGCCCTCCGGGTCCAGGAGGGCGTCGAGAGCCTCGTCCAGGCCGGATCTGTCGATGGTGGCTCCCAAGGCGGTCTCATGGGCACACCGCTGGGCAGCCAGGTCTTCGATGCAAGGGTCGTCGGGGGACGCGGTGTCGTCCAAGGCCGCCTCGGCCCCGGCCAGGCGGTCTTCCTCGGCCCGCAGCTCGGGGTGAGTGGCCAGGACGATGAACCGGCCGGCCTGGACGGCGGCGGCGAGGGAGCCGAAGATGCGCTCCGTCACCAGAAGGGTATCGAGATCGGCAGGGCGCAAAGCCCCGGGCGCCAGATCGTGCAGGAGGCCGCTGACCAGCGGTGAGAGCAGACCCAGGGGGCTGCCCGCCTTGCGGAGGCGGTGCACGGCGGCCCGCTGGGCTTCGATGGCGGCCGCCTTGGCGCTGAGGGACTCCTCCAGCCGGGCCAGGGACTGCCCGATGCCGGTGACGCCCTCAAAGCCGGTCCGGATGTCGTCCAGGGAGATACCCGCATCAGCCATCTTGCGGATCCACAGCAGGCGGACAATGTCGTCGTGCGCGTAGCGGCGCCGGTCGTCGCTGCCGCGTTCCGGTTCAGGGAGGAGCCCGATGGCGTGGTAATGGCGGATGGCGCGGGGGGTGGTCCCGGCGAACGCGGCGGCATCGCCGATCTTGACCCGGCGGGGGATCGCAGGAAGGGGCATGCGGGAAGCCTCTCAATGTCGTGCTCGCCGCCTACTGGACCACATGCCGCTGCGGCATGTGCAACCCATTCCGCGTCCACGGCCGCGGTCATACGGGCCTGCTTGGGGGCGGCGTGGACACTTCCCCGCAGAAGCCGCTCATGAGAGGTCGGCGCGACCGAGCCACGCCGGCTTCACCGGTATGCCGTCGTCGTCGCATTCCATGCCCGGTACCGATATCCCCCGAGGCCCTGCCGGCTTGGGAGCGGACGGCGGCACGACTTCTTCCGTCTCGGGCGAAGGACGGTCTTCCGCTTCGGGCGGCAGGGGCCGGTCGCTGTCCTCGATGAGTTCGGCGAGGGTGAAGCGGGTGACGTACGACTGCCAAGCTCCGTCGATGACGAGGAGGAAGCCGTCGCCATGACGGAAGAGCCGACGGCGCTTGGGGCTCCGCGGGTGTTCCGGGCAGTAGACGCGTGCCCGTCTCTCGAGCTCGGCTGCCGCCGCCTCCTTGTCGCCTTCCACCTGTGCCATCACGAAAGCCTCGATGTGCTTGCGCTCGCCGGTCCCCACGGTGGTCTCGAGTACGAGACCCCACGTCTTCACGGACTTTCTCCCTACCTGCTGATCTGCCACCACCACGGTGCCGCCGGCGGTGCCACACCGGGCTCGCCGGCAGTGACCCCGCACCAGCGGGCACGAGCCTGCCCGTACCCGCCCAAACAGGCGTTCACGGCCCGCCCTACCGACCGTCAGGCCGCACGACATCGTACTGAGGTGGTTGACCCAGCAGTTCCGCCCCTCGATCGGTGGAGACGGCAATCCCCTTGTCGATGGCGCCGAGCGGTTCGGCCCCCTCAGCGACGAGCCGCGGCGTGGCCTCGGCCGGCATCCGGCCCCGCCGCAACCCCGTCCCACCCCTCGGAGGGTGCGCCCGGACCCCCGTCCGGGCGCACCCGCCCAAGCCGCTCATGGCGCGTGTCGCCCGGCTACGCCGAAGCCTCGGCCCCTGCGCCGGGGGCGAACCCGCTCTCCTGCTCGGCGAACACCTTGATCGCGGCGCCCAGGAACTCCACCAGCCCGGGGTGGTAGGAATCATGGAACGCCCTCATGGCGGCGTCCTCGGCGTAGAAGAGCGACATACCGATGTAAGCCTCCCTGGAGGGCGTGTAGAACCGGCAGGCAATGTCGAAGTGCCTGCGGACGAGCTCCTGGATCCGCTGGTCCCCAGGCAGGGAGCCGCCCTCCAGGAGGGCCGCCATCTCCCGATACAGGACGTCCCAGTCCTGGTGGACCCGCTCCCTGTCCACATGTTCCCAGTCGCTGGTCTCGGCGAGGCTCTTCGCCTGCTCCTCGGCCAACGACCGGCGACACTCGTCCTCGTAACTGTTCCCCACGGCACCGGTTCCCATCGTTTCGCCACCTCTGCGGTGGATCCCGAGAGGCCGCCGACATGTCGGCATCGACCGGCCGCCGAAGATCAACTGCCGTTCAGACCGAACGGTGACACGGAGCCACCAGGTCGGCAAACCATTTCTTGGACCCTTCGGTGCGTCCCGGTCAGCCGGCGGCGGAAAGACGCGGCCCGGACAGGAGCAGGCCGTCGGTGGTGACGTGGCCGGCCAGTCCGGTGGGACAGCCGGCCTCACGTAGTGCCGCGTCAGCGCCGTGTCGTGTTCAGCCCCGGCTGCGGGCGCCATCCACCGGTCAGGCCCTCGCCGATCGCGGGCGATGTCCGCCGCGGCCCGGCGCCCGGACGGCGTCAGGCGGCGGGCGCGTCGGAAGGGGGAGCTGGCCGGTCGCCCCAGCCCGCCTCGGCGATCAGGTCGTACCAGTCGGGCAGCGCGCCGGGCGGCAGGTGGCGCCGCAGGAGCTGGCCGGGGAAGCTGAGCGGGCCGGCCTTCGCGGGGTCGGCCAGCGCCTGACGGATAATCAGGCCCGTCATCTCGTACGCGAGATCAGTCCGGGGGAACGCGGCGTGCACGCGGTCGGCGAAGCCCTCGGGGAGGTTCTCCTTGCCCCGGCCCAGAACGTCCACCGTGATGCCTGCATGGGCCAGTGCGACTTCCGGGCCCTTGCGGGAAGCGATGCCCTCCGATGTGTGCAGGGCGATGGCGTCCCATACCACCGTCACGGCATCCTCATCGGTGCCGCGCTCCCGAAGGAAGCGTGCTGCCAGGTCCGCACCGTCGACTTCGAACCGCTGGTGCCCGTTGCCCTGTTCGGACAACCCCAGGTCATGCAGGACACAGCTCAGGAACACCAGTTCGTCATCGAAGTCCGCTCCCGCCTTCATGCCGCCGTGGTCCGCGAGCGCCCGGGCGAAGAGATAGCTGCGAACGCTGTGGCGGAAGACGACCTCGGGCTCCACCTCCTCGGCGTAGCGCAGGGCTTGGGCGGTCAGCTCGGTGCGGGGCAGATCGAACGCGTCGTAGACGGCAGGCAGGGCGACGGCCATCGCAGCAACTCCTCATGTGAGACAGCGGGAGACCCCTCGATCGTGCGGCCCTCCGCGCCTCCCGGCCAGCGGCCGCAATGCCGTCATGCGCTAAATTCTGGCCATGACCATCAAGGTGGCCGTACTCGCACTGGACGGCGTCGTCCCCTTCGAACTGTCCACCCCCGGCCAGGTCTTCGGCACGGCCAACCAGGCCGCCGACACCCTGCACTACGAGCTCCGGGTCTGTGCTCCCGGCCGCAGCGCAACGACCTCACCGGAGCACGGCGCCTTCCGGATCGGCACCCCGTACGGCCTCGACGGCCTCGCCGAGGCCGACACCGTCGTCATCCCCGCCCACGCCGGCTTCCTGGCACCCCCGGCCCCTGCCGTCGTCGAGGCGCTGCGGGAGGCGGCGGCGCGGGGGGCGCGTCTGGCAGCGGTATGCGTCGGCGCCTTCACCCTGGCCGCCACCGGTCTGCTCGACGGATACCGCGCCACGACGCACTGGCAGTACGCCGAAGAACTCGCCCGCCGCCATCCGCGCATCGCCGTCGATCCCGCCGTGCTGTTCATCGACCACGGCCGTCTGGTCACTTCGGCCGGGGTGGCCGCCGGACTCGACCTGTGTCTGCATCTGGTGCGCCGCGACCTCGGCGCGGCGCCGGCGGCCGCCACCGCCCGGCGCATCGTCATGCCCCTCCAGCGCGAAGGCGGCCAGGCCCAGTACATCGAACGCCCCACGGCCCCGACCGATCCCGGCGCCCTGCAGCCCGTCATGCAGTGGATGGAAGGCCGCCTCCACCGCCCCCTCACCCTGGCCCAGATCGCAGGCCACGCCAAGATCAGTGTCCGGACGCTCAACCGCCAGTTCCGGGCACAGACCGGAGCGACGCCGCTGCAGTGGCTCCTGAGCGCCCGTATCGACCGCGCCCGGCTGCTGCTGGAGACCACCGACCTGCCCGTCACGCTGCTCGCCGACCGCACCGGATTCGGCTCACCGGCGACCCTGCGCCACCACTTCACCCGCCACACCGGAACCTCGCCCCACGCCTACCGGGCCGCCTTCCGGCAACGAGGCCCCAGCGAAAAGGGAGGCGGGCCCTCACGGGCGCCACATGCACTCCGGGCGAACGCCGACTGACAACGGCAGGAGTGCCGCTCGTTCCCACGACCGGGGATGTGACCACGGCGCGGAAGAAGGCCGTCCGCCCGCCGCGAGCAGGAACCGGCATGCCGCCGCCGGAAGAGGTTCGTCGCGCACCTCACCGAGGCCTGTGATCCTGGCGACGTCAACGTGCGCACAAATGCGGCCACGACCGGCGCCACCGCCTACGGCGCGAAGGGCTCGGCCCGAGCGCATGATGCCGGACACCGGCGGCGGAGGTGCCTTCGCGCCAACTGTCCCCATGCCGGCGGATTGGCCGGAATCGCCGGTGGTCCCAGTGGCCCGCGTGACTAGGGTCGCCGTTGCTGCGGCCTCGCGGGCAGGAGCCCGACGGCCGCAGGACCTTGGTGTCAGCCGGTGGGGCAGGGGAGGCGTGGCGGGGATGCCGGAGACGGGGCTGCGGCGGTCGCTGGGACCGGCCGCCGGCACGGCCATGGCGATCGGAGCCGTCCTGGGGCCGGGCGTGCTGGTACTGCCCGCCCTGACGGTGCGGACGGCCGGACCGGCGGCGCTCGTCGCCTGGGGCGCGATGGCCGTGTTCTCGCTCGCCCTGGCCGTCGCCCTCGGCCGGGCCGGGGCCCGCCTGCCGCAGGCGGACGGGATCGTCGCGTACGCCCGCCGCCGTGGGCCTGTGGGCGACCCGCCGGGGCACCCGGGGCCATCGGCCCGGCCAGTACCCAGAGCGTGCCCTCCAACGGGGACAACCAGGACGTGGTGAGCATGGGCCTGATCTCCGCGCGCAACGCCCGCCGCGTCCTGGCCAACAACAACCGGATCCTCGCGGTCGAACTCCTCGCCGCGGCGCAGGCGGTGGACATCAGCGGCCGCCGGGACGGGCTGAGCCCGGCCGGGGCCGCAACGTACGCCACGGTCCGGACGCACGCGCCGTTCCTGGAGCGGGACCGCTGGATGAGCGACGACATCGAGGCGGTCGCGGGGGGGGGGGGGGGGGGGGGGGGGGTGGTCTCCCCCCCCCCCCCCCCCCCCTCCCCGAGTCCCTGCCTCTCTCCGGTCCCCGCACGCACAATGGGGCCCTACTTCCCCCCCCCCC